>CANPVF010000167.1 GCA_947581645.1 Candidatus Caribbeanibacter nitroreducens
CCCGCGCAGGCCCTCCTGCCGGACGCGCTGCTCCAGCGCCCCGCTGTCGATCATCCCGCGGGTCAGGTTGTCGAGCCAGTAGCTCTGTCCGTGGTCGAGCAGCTGGAGGAGGGGACTGTCGGAGGCGTCCGCCATCGGTGGCTCCTGACTGTGTGGGGGTCGTGTGCCGGGCGTGTCCGGCCGATCCGAGGGGAGGCCGGCTTCCGTCCCGGGGCCTGTCCGTTCTAGCCCCATCGCCGGGTCTGGGATCGGCGCGGGGCCCGTCCGAAAACGATACTGATCAAATCTACCCTGCCTCTGCGGCGCCCCCAAGGCGCGGGATGTTTGCATGCAGCACCGACGCATGTGACCGTACCTTTTCGATTCGGGCGGATCGCCAGTCGCTCGTCACCCTCCCCGGAGGCAGTCATGGCCTGGATCGAGACGACGGACGCGGAAAGCGCCGGCGGCGTGCGGAAGCTGCTGGCGAGAGGCATCGAACGATTCCACGGCGGCTTCCTGCCGGGCATCTACCGCATTCTTCTGGTCGACCTGCAACTGCTGGGCGCCATGGGCTGGCTCTTCAAGCACCTGCATCTCGGAGACGGCTCCTCGTTGTCCACGATGCAGAAGGAGATGCTGGCGACCGTGGTGAACGGAACGATCGACGGCGCTCCCTGACTGGGCCAGCACACGGCGGCCGTGCGCCGCCTCACCGGGAACGAGCACCTGGATGCCGACTTCGCCACCGAGTGGCCGGAGTACGACCTGGACGAGCAGACACGGGTGCTGCTCACCTACGCCAGGAAGCTGACAGAGACTCCTGCCCGGGTGACCGAGGAAGACGTGGAGCAGCTCCGCGAGGCGGGCTGGGACGAGGAGGCCATCTACCGGGCTACGGCGCTCGTCTCCGTCTTCAACTGCAGCGGTCGGATGGAAGCGGTCTCCGGACTGCCGCCGGACGCGATTCCGGAGGACGCGGCGTACTGGTCGCTGATCGAGCGGTAGGAGGGCGTGCCGTCCTCCGACGCGGCGCGCTGTGAGCGCCTCGGGCCCGGGAGCCGAGGAAAAGGGGCGGGCCAGGCGGCAGTCAGTCCCCGCGGTCCTCCCCGCAGTACTCCTCTTCCAGGTCCAGCACCTTCTCCAGGCGCCGCCGGTGGCGGGGGGCGTCGCTGAAATCGGCGCCCATGAAGGCGTCGACGATGTGGCGGGCCAGCTCGATGCCGATCACCCGCTCGCCCATGCAGAGCACGTTCACCGCGTCGTGCTCCACGCCCTGGGCGGCGGAGTAGGTGTCGTGGCAGACGGCGGCGCGGACGCCGGGCACCTTGTTGGCCGCCACGGAGACGCCCACGGCGCTGCCGCAGATCAGGAGCCCGCGGTCGGCGCGTCCCTCGTGGACGGCCTCGGCCACGGCGCGGGCGAAGTCCGGGTAGTCCACCGACTCGTCGGAGTCGGTGCCCATGTCCAGCACCTCGTAGCCCTGGTCCCGGAGTCGGTCGGCCAGGATCTCCTTGTAGCGGAAGCCGGCGTGGTCGGCGCCCACGGCGATCCGGGACGGGCGGTCGGCGCCGCGGAGAGGCGTCCGCTGCTCCCTGGTGGCGGGGCCCTCGGGACCGCCGCCGTCTCCCGTGCCGCGCGTGCCCGACGTCTCCGCGGAGGTGCTCACGATCCCAGCACCTCCCGGGCCTGCCCGGCGACGTTCTCCGGCGTGAACCCGAACTGCCGCATGTTCTCGTCCCCCGGCGCGCTGGCCCCGAAGCGGTCCAGCCCGACCCGGCGTCCCCGGGGACCCGTCCACTCCTCCCACCCCTGGGTGCAGCCCGCCTCCACGGAGACGCGGGCGTCCACCTCCGGCGGGAGCACGTCCTCCCGGTACGCCTCCGATTGCTCGCGGAAGAGCTCCCAGCTCGGCATGCTCACCACCCGGGGGTCGATCCCCTCGTCGGCCAGCAGGTCGGCGGCCTCCACGGCCACGGGCACCTCGGAGCCGGTGGCGATGAGGATGACGTCCGGCCGTTCACCCTCCTCGGATCGGAGCACGTAGGCCCCGCGCTGGAGCCCGGAGGCGTCGGCCAGGCCGGAGCGGCCGGAGCGGTCGAGGATCGGGACGCCCTGACGGGTCAGGGCCATCAGCGTGGGCCCCTCCGTCCGCCGGACGGCCACCTTCCACGCCTCGGCCACCTCGTTGGCGTCGCCGGGGCGCAGCACGGCCAGGTTCGGGATGGCGCGAAGCGAGGCCAGATGCTCCACGGGCTGGTGGGTGGGCCCGTCCTCCCCCAGCCCGATGGAGTCGTGGGTCATGACGTAGATCACCGGCTGCTCCATGAGCGAGGCCAGCCGGATGGCGGGGCGGGCGTAGTCGGTGAAGATGAGGAAGGTGGCGGCGTACGGGCGGATCCCGCCGTGCAGGGTCATGCCCGAGGAGGCGGCGCACATGACGTGCTCCCGCACGCCCCAGTGCACGTTCCGCTGGTCGTAGTCGTCCTCGGCGAACACCCCGCTCTCCGGGAGCTCGGTCCGGTTCGAGCCGGTGAGGTCGGCGCTCCCCCCCATGAGCCAGGGCACCCGGGGCGCGATGGAGCGCAGCACCTCGCCGGAGGCGTTCCGGGTGGCCGTCGGCCCGTCCTCGGGCGAGAAGGAGGGCACGTCCTCGTCCCAGCCCTCGGGGAGGTCGCCGGAGAGGGAGGCCGACAGCTCGCGGGCGGCCTCCGGGTGCTCCTCCCGGTAGGCGGCCATCATCTCGTCCCACTCCGCCTGCAGATCCTGCCCCCGGGCACCGGCCTCACGCATGTGCTCGCGGGCCCGGTCGGGGACCAGGAAGGTCTCGTCCTCCGGCCAGCCGTAGCGGCGCTTCGTGGCCCGCACCTCCTCCTCGCCCAGCGGGGCCCCGTGGGCCGCGGCGGTGTCCTGCTTGTTGGGCGCTCCCCAGCCGATGTGGGAGCGTACCGAGATCAGGGACGGCCGGTCCTCCTCGTTCTCGGCCCGCTCCAGGGCCCGGGAGAGGGCGTCCACGTCGTTGGCGCGCTCCCCCAGGTCCTGCACGTGCCACCCGTAGGACTCGAAGCGGGCGGACACGTCGTCGGAGTAGGTGAGGGCCGTGTCCCCGTCGATGCTGATGTGGTTGTCGTCGTAGATCCAGATCAGCTTGCCGAGTCCGAAGTGGCCGGCCACGGACGCCGCCTCGTGGGAGGCCCCCTCCATGAGGTCGCCGTCGCTGCAGATGGCGTAGGTGCGGTGGTCCACCACGGGGTAGCCGTCGCGGTCGTACCGCTCGGCCAGGCGGGCCTCGGCCATGGCCATCCCGACGCTGTTCATGATGCCCTGGCCCAGGGGGCCGGTGGTGGTCTCCACGCCCGGCGTCAGGTGCGCCTCCGGGTGGCCGGGCGTGATGCTCCCCCACTGCCGGAAGTCGCGAATCTCCTCCAGCGACACGTCGTAGCCCACCAGGTGGAGCAGGGCGTACTGGAGCATGGAGGCGTGGCCGGCCGACAGGACGAACCGGTCGCGGTCGAACCACTCCGGATCGGCCGGGTTGTACCGCAGGTGTCGGGTGAAGAGGGTGTAGCCCAGGGGAGCCAGGGCCATGGGCGTGCCCGGATGCCCGGAGTCGGCAGCCTGGACGGCGTCCATGGCCAGCGTCCGGATGGTGTTGATGCACAGCTCCTCGACGGACATGTCGTCCAGAGTGCCGTGCGCCGCGGCCGGATCAGAGGCGGCCGGCCTGGAAGAGGCTCTCTCCATGAGCGATCCTGTACGTGTTCCCCGTGGGGGTGATGGACCAGAATCCGAAGGGCGGTGATGGTGCAGGGTGCCCGTCCCGCCGGGTCGGGCTCAGCCGCCTCCCGGCTCGTTCGGGCCGCCGGCCTCTCCGTCGTCCGGGCGACCGAGGATGCGGTTCACCGCGTCGAGCGTGGCCGTGGCCGCCGCCCGTCCGAGCGAGGCTCCCACCGGGACGCAGCCCAGGAGGCTCTTTCCGTCGGGGCCGTCCACCCGGAGGGAGACCAGCACGGCGTCGGCGTCGAAGGCATGGACCGACTTCACCCCGGCCATCTGCAGCCGGGGACCGTCGGGGACGGCCTTCTCCAGGGCGGCCAGGGTCGCCTCGACGGCCAGCCGGAGCTCGACGACCCCGGAGCCCGTCCCGCGCTCCTTGCCGACGTACTCGACGTCGCCGGTGGTCAGCCGCACGCGGACCCGGATCTCGGAGCCCGGCGCCCGCTCCACCTCCGCTCCCCGAAAGCGGACGCGCTCGTATTGGGCGTCGATGTCGTCCGACGGCCGCTCCGAGCTGGGGATCGGTGTGCCTCCGGTGATTCGCAGGTGAAGGCGCATCGCCGCCCGGCCGGACGGTCTGGCAGGCTACCCAAACCCGACGGCGGACATCTCCCCGCGGCGATACCGCCAAACAATAGCTCGCTGAAATGGTATACCTTCCGGCCGTGCGCGCAACCGATCGTCCCGGTGCCACGGGCAGACCCGAGGCCCCGGCGCCGGGAGCGGTCCGCCCGCCCCGGACGCCCCGCCAGGCACGACGCGACGACGCCATTCCCCGGCCCGGAGGGCCACGATGACGCAGCCGACGCTGTACACCGAAGCCGAGATCGGCCGCCCGGGACAGGTGGTGGAGCTGGCGGAGGGCGAGCAGAGCCACGTGAGGGCCCTCCGCCTCTCGCCCGGCGATCGGGTGCGGGTCACGGACGGTCGCGGGGCGCTCTGGGCAGGGGCCCTGGACGAGGACGGCCGGGTCCGGCTCGACGGGCCGGAGGAGGCCGCGCCGCCGATACCGGTGGAGCTGGCCTTCGGCGTGGCCAGTCGGGACCGCACCCTGTGGCTGGTGGAGAAGGCCGTGGAGCTCGGTGCCCTGGGGCTCCAGCCGGTGGAGATGGCGCGCTCACGGTCCGTGGCGGACGCCGGGCGGTCGGAGGCCTTCTGGCAGAAGGCCCGACGTCGGGCGATCTCGGCGCTCAAGCAGTGTGGCGGCGGCCGGCTCCCCGAGATCCGTCCGGCCTGCGAGTTGCACGCCTATCTGGCCCACGCCGGCGGGGCAGGGGGACCCAAGGTCCTCCTGGACCGCGAGGCCGGGGCCACGCTCCGGCAGCGCCTGGAGGGCTGGAGCGGCGACCCTCCGGCTCGGATTCTGCTCGGACCGGAGGGGGGACTCCGGGACGACGAGCGGGAGGAAGCTCGGGAGGCCGGCTTCCGGCCCGCCGGGCTCGGCCGGCGGGTCCTCCGGCTCGAGACGGCGGCGACCGCGGCCCTCGCGGTGGCCGGCCAGCAGCTGGAATCCGAATGACGGTACCGGGTGACGGCAGGATGATCCGAACACACTCCATGACGTGCACACGAACTCCGCTGGAAGGAGCGGCTCGATGAGCGACGATTGTCTCTTCTGCCGCATCGCGTCGGGCGAGGCCGAGTCCGAGCGAGTGGCCGAGGGCGACCGGTGGGTCGCCTTCCGGGACGTGAACCCGCAGGCCCCGACCCACGTGCTGGTGATTCCGCGCCAGCACGTCGAGAACCTGAACGACCTGGAGCCGGGCCGGGAGGAGCTCCTGGGCGAGCTGCTCATGGCGGCCCGCCAGGTGGCCGAGCAGGAGGGGCTGGACGAGGGCTACCGCGTGGTGGCCAACAACGACCGGCAGGCGGGCCAGTCGGTCTTCCACCTCCACTTCCACGTCCTGGGCGGACGCGCCATGGGGTGGCCTCCGGGCTGATGGACCGTGACCCGGGTTCGCCCGACTCCGGGCAGGCGACCCCCGGAGAGGGCGAGCGGCCGTCCGGGGGGCGGGGCTTCCCGCATCCGGAGCGGAGCTGGGAGGCGGAAGAGCACGCCCTGGGCTCCCTCCAGTTCCACCGCGTGCTGGAGCTGATCGCCGGGGAGGCCACCAGCGAGGTGGGAGCCGAGCGCGTGCGGGAGATCCGCCCGTACGGCGACGTGGACGCGGCGCGGGAGGCGCTGGAGGCCGCAGACGAGGTCACGGCCTTTCTCATGGGCGACGACGCCTGGGCGCCGCCGCCCATTCCGGACGTCCGGTCGGCCCTGGACCGCCTGGACGTGGAGGGCGCGCTGCTCGAGGGCGAGGAGCTGCAGCGCATCGGCGTGCTGCTCGCCTCCTCCCGGAAGGCCCGCACCGCGATCCTGCGGTGGTCCTCCGAGTACGAGCGCCTGCCCGAGGTGGCCGGCCGCCTGACGAAGGACCGGGAGCTGGAGGAGCGCCTCCAGGGCTCGTTCCGCGAGGACGGACGCGTGGCGGACTCGGCCTCCGGCGAGCTGAAGTCGATCCGGGGCGAGCTCCGGGACGCCCGGCAGGGCCTGGTGGATCGGCTGGAGGAGTTCTCCCGCGGCCTCCCGGACCGGATTCGCGTCGAGGACGCCTCGGTCACGATCCGCTCGGGCCGGTACTGCGTGCCGATCCGGCGGGAGGGACGCTCCGAGGTCGGCGGGCTCGTCCACGACGAGTCGGCCAGCGGTCAGACGCTCTTCGTCGAGCCGCCCATGGCCATCGAGCCCATGAACCGGATCCGGGAGCTCGAGCTGGCCGAGGACCGCGAGATCCGGCGCATCCTGGAGGAGCTCACCGACGCCGTCCGTCCCCGGGCGGCCGACCTGGAGGTGAACCTCCACGTCCTGGCGGAGCTGGACAGCCTCTTCGCCCGGGCCAAGTACGCCCTGGGCCACGGCGGCACGCCTCCCGAGCTGGGAGAGGGCGACGGTCGGGACGAGTACCGCGTCGTCGAGGGCGTGCACCCGCTGCTGCAGGCGGCCCAGCCCGAGCGCGCCGTCCCCTTCGATCTCCGATTGGAGACCGACGAGCGCGTGCTCCTGGTCAGCGGTCCGAACGCCGGCGGCAAGACGGTGCTGCTCAAGAGCGTCGGGCTCCTCTCGGCCCTGGCCCAGAGCGGCATCGTGCCCCCGGTGGGCGTCGGCACCCGCCTGCCCGTGTTCTCCTCCTTCTTCGCGGTGATCGGCGACGAGCAGTCCATCGAGGACTCGCTCTCCACCTTCAGCGCGCAGGTCTCCCACCTCCTGCACATCCTGCGGGAGGCCGACGAGCGGTCGCTGGTCCTGGTGGACGAGATCGGGGGCAACACCGACCCGGCGGAGGGGTCGGCCCTGGCCGCTGCCTTCCTGCTCGAGATGGCCCGGAGCGCCGGCCTGACGGTGGCCACGACCCACTTCGGACAGCTCAAGAGTCTGGCCGGCGAGGACGACCGGGTCGTGAACGCGTCGCTCCAGTTCGATTCCGAGAACCTGCGCCCCACCTACCGCCTGATCCGCGACCGCCCCGGACGCAGCTTCGCCCTGGAGATCGCCGAGCGAATCGGCCTCCCGGAGGACCTCCTGGACGAGGCCCGGTCGCGGCTGAGCCGGGAGGAGCGCGCCATGGAGGGCGTCCTCTCGGAGCTGGAGGAGCGGGAGGAAGAGCTCGAGCGGCTCACCGCCGAGCTCCGGCACCAGCGCCGCGAGCTCCGGGACCGGGAGACGGAGCTGGAGGAGCGCGAGGACGAGGTCGAG
>CANPVF010000168.1 GCA_947581645.1 Candidatus Caribbeanibacter nitroreducens
CCAGGACGTGGACGTGGTGCTCCCCGCGGGATCGGCGCTCCGGGTGAGCACCACGCGGGAGGTCGAGGTAGTGCGGTAGATCCCGCGCTCCGGCACCCGGCCGGGGGATTACGGCCCCGGAGGCGAAGCGGGCGGGGCGTCAGCCCCCGCCGCCGAAGTCGATCCCAAGAGCGCTGCCGCCCCGCCGTGGGTCCGCCGCCCCCACCAGGGTCCCGTCCGGGGCGATGAAGATGCTCTCCACGTCGCCGGAGAATCCGTCCTCCTCGATCATCTCGTGCCCGCGGCTCTCCAGCTCGGCCACCACGGAGTCCGCCAGGCCGTTCTGCTCGTACTCCACCTCGTTCGGGAGATTCTGGTGGTGGAAGCGTGGCGCGTTCACCGCCGTCCCCACGTCCAGGCCGTAGTCGACGTGGTTGGAGATCTGCTGGTAGACGGTGGTGATGATCGTGGCCCCGCCCGGCGTGCCGGTCACCAGCTCGGTCCGGCCTTCGGGGTTCACGACGATGGTGGGGCTCATGGAGGAGAGCATCCGCTTGCCCGGCTCGATGGCGTTCACCTCGCCCTGGACGAGGCCGAAGGCGTTCGGCTGGCCGGGGTTCACGGCGAAGTCGTTCATCTCGTTGTTCATCACGAAGCCCGCGCCCCGCACGGTGACCGCCGAGCCGAAGTAGCCGTTCACCGTGGTGGTGATGGCCACGGCGTTCCCGGCGGAGTCGACCACCGAGAAGTGGGTGGTCTCGGTGCTCTCCAGCGGCACCTTGTTGAAGTCGCTGGAGGCGGAGACGGTGTCCATCCGGATCGATGCGGCCAGGGAGTCGGCGTACGGCTGGCTCGTGAGCATCTCCAGGGGCATCTCCTCGAAGTCGGGATCGCCCAGGTAGTAGTTCCGGTCGCCGTACGCGCGGCGCATGGCCTCCACGGCGACGTGAACGTGGTCGGCGGAGTGGTAGCCCAGCGTGTCCAGGCCGAAGCTCTCGGTGATGTTCAGGATCTCGGCGATGGTCACGCCGCCGGAGGAGGGCGGCGGCATGGAGACCAGCCGGTAGCCGCGGTACTCGGCCTCGATGGGCTCACGCCACACCGCCTCGTAGGCGGACAGGTCCTCGTGGGTGATGATGCCGCCGCTCCGCTCCATCTGCGCCACCAGGGAGTCGGCGATCCACCCCGTGTAGAAGGCCTCGCCGCCGGTCGAGGCGATGGCCCTCAGGGTCCGGGCCATGTGCGGCTGGCGGAAGGTGTCGCCCACGGCCACGGGCTCGCCGTCGGCCGGGAGCCACTTGGCGGCGCTGGCCGGGAACTGCGTCAGGCGGTCCGTCTCCCCGTCGATGTTGTCGTGCATCTCCCGGTCCATGACGATGCCCTCGGCGAACCGGATCGCCGGCTGCAGGAGGCGCTTCCAGGGCAGGGATCCGTACTTCTCGTGCGCCTTGCGCATTCCGCTAACCGCACCGGGGACGCCGGAGGCTCGCGGGCCCGTCCAGCTGGCGTCGGTGGCCTCGCCCTGCTCGTCCAGGTACATGTCGCCGGTGGCGGCGCCGGGGGCCTCCTCACGGAAGTCCAGCGACGCGGTGCTGTCGCCGCCGGTGCGGACCACCATGAATCCGCCGCCGCCGATGTTCCCGGCGGCGGGGTGCACGACGGCCAGGGCGAACTGCACCGCGATGGCGGCGTCCACGGCGTTGCCGCCGGCCCGGAGCATCTCCCGGCCCGCCGCGCTGGCCAGGCTGTCGGTGGTGACGACCATGCCGCCGCTGGCCGACGTCGTCAGGGCCTCGGAGGGGGGATACTCCCACCCGTCCGGGAAATTCACGGCAGCCCCGTCGCCGCCTCCGCCGGCGTCCTCCGCCGGGGCACAGGCCCCCAGGGAGAGGACGGCGACGGCGAGTACGGCGGTCAGGCCGCGGACGGCCCGTTCGGGCGAGGCGAGGAGATCGGACAGGCGGTGGCGCACGGTGGTCGCTCCCTTCGTCATGGATTCCGTCGTGTCTCGGCAGATGTCGTGGATGTCGATTCGTGGTCGGCTGGATCCGGTTCGGCCGTCGCGGTCGTGGCCCGGTGGCTCAGGCGTTCTCCACGCCGACCCTCGGGCACAGGTCCTCCAGGTCGCAGGAGCCGCAGTCGGGGCTCCGGGCGGTGCAGGTGGCGCGGCCGTGTCGGATCAGCAGCAGGTGCAGGGGGAGCCGGATCGGTCCGGGAACTCCGTCCCCGTCGTTCAGCACGCGGTGGGTCCTGTTCCGGGTCCCGCCCTCCGGGACGAGTCCGAGTCGCTCGGCCACGCGGTGCACGTGCGTGTCCACCGGGATCACGTCCCGTCGGAGCGAGAACGCCAGCACGCAGGCCGCGGTCTTGAGCCCCACGCCCTTGATGCTCCTCAGGTAGCGGAGGGCTTCCGCGTCGTCCTCCTCCCTCAGCCCCTCGAGGCTGGTCTCGCCGAAGTCCTCGTGGGCCCTCTCCAGTGTGCGGAGGATCGTGCCGGACTTCTGAGAGGCCAGGCCCGCCACGCGGATCGTCTCCTCCAGGCGCTCGCGGCCGCCGGCCCGGACGTCCTCCCAGTCCGCGTATTCCTCCCGGAGTGCTTCCCACGCGCGGTCCCGGTTCACGTCCGTGGTGTTCTGGCTGAGGATGGTGAGCACCAGCTCGTCCAGCGGCTCCCGCTGCGTCTTCTCCACCGGCCCGTGCACGTCCATGAGGCGGTCGTGGACCACGCGGGCCAGGTCGGACCGCGTGTCGGGCCGTTCGGCGGACGTGCGGGCGTGGCTCTCGATCCGGGCCTCCGTGGGGCGTGCGGACTCGACGGTCTGCGGGCGGGCGCCGAAGGTAGGGGAGGCGCGCGGGAGGGGCCAGCACGCGCCGTCGCTCCGCCGGACAACGGAACCGCGACCGGCGACGTCGAACGGGACGGAGCTTCGGGAGGGGACGGGGCGCGGGGAGCGGAATCGAAAGGGATCACCTTCGTGACGAAGGAGGCATGCTATGTCTCGGGACGAGCTCGCCGAGAGGGTCGACGCGCTGGAGGTCGCGAATCGCCGCTTCCGTGTCCTCGCCACGTTGCTGGGCCTGGGGCTGGTGGTCCTGGTGGCGGCGGGCTGGGTCGGTCCCGGCTGGGATTCCGGCGCGGCAGACGGCGTCGCCGCGGCGGAGGCGCCCCGGGAGGTTCGCGCCCGGAGCCTCGTCCTGGTAGACGACTCGGGCCGGCCGGCGGTGCGAATGGAGACCACGGACGGCTCGCTCCGCATCTCGATGCTGCGATCGGGAGGCCCCGGCGGTGTGGCGCCGCCGCCCGCCCCGGGCGACAGCAACCGGGTTGCGACCGGGGGCGAGGTGCCGAGTGCCGGCAGTTCCCTGGTCCTGTACCCGAGCCCGAGACCGGGCATCGTCCTCTACGGGCCCCACGGGCGCAAGGTGGTCCGCCTGGGCGAGGTGGAGGCCGTACGGCTGCGGTAGGCCAGCGGGACGGGGCCAGTCCGGCTACTCCCGCGCCATCATCTCCCGCGGGGCCAGCCGGTTCGCGGCGCGCACCGGGAGCCACGTCGTGGCGGCCACCGTGAGTCCGACGGCCGCCACCGCCGCGGCGTAGTACAGGCCCGGTTCGAGGCCCCGGAGCCCGGGGAGGAGCGCGCCCAGGGCCCGCGACTCCGGGCTCACCAGGACGGCGCCGATGGCTGCCCCGACACCCAGCGTCCGGAGGTTGTCCTTGAGGACGAGGGCCAGGACGTCCCGGCGGCGGGCCCCCACGGCTCGGCGGATCCCGAGCTCGCGCCACCGCCGCCGCAGCGTGAGGACGGTTACGGCGGCCAGGCCGGCGAGGCCCGATCCCCAGGCCAGCAGGACCAGAAGGACGGACGCGTCCCGGAGACGCTCCTCCGGCTCCCGGTGTTTCGCGAGCTCCCCCGTGAGGCGGTGGACTTCGCCTGTCTCCACCTCCACCGTCCCCGTCGCGCCGTTCCCCGCGCCGGAGAGGGAGACGAGCGCCGTGGCGGGATCCACCTCTGCCCGCGCGACGAGGGTGAGCCGCGAGGGACGGTACCGGAGGGCAGGGAGGTAGACCGCCGGCTCCGGCGTCGACGGGGAACCGAGGCCGGGGGGCTGGAGGTTCTCGACGACGCCGGCGACGCGGGTCCATTCGTCGCCGTAGCGGCGGCCGGGCAGCTGGAGGCGTGCGCCGACGCCGATCCCGTACCGTGCGGCGAAGGCGCGGTTCACGGCGGCCGCCGCCGGCGATCCGCCGTCAGCGCCCCCACCGGCGGAACGCCCCCGGAGCACCGGCACCCCGAGGACCTCGAACCAGCGGGGCCCCACGGCGTGGATCCGGGGACGGATCTGCATCACCGGGGCGGCCACGCCCCCCCTGCGGCAGCCCCGGCAGAGGATGGCGGCCCGGGTGCCGAGGCCCAGCAGCGCGCCGGAGGAGGCCAGGCCGGCGGCATTCCCGGAGTCGGGTCCGGGGAAGGGCGCGGGGCCCTTCTGGAGAGTCCGGAGCGTCACGTCGCGGATCCGGAGCTGGCCGGGGTCGCGCACGGCCGCGGGAGGGTCGCTCCCGCCTCCGGCTCCCCGGAGGAGCAGCCCGCTCCCCACGAGCAGGGCCACCAGCAGGCCGCACTGCAGCGCCGCCAGCCCCTTCTCCCACCGGGCGGGGCCGAGGGCGGCCGAGAGCCCCGCGGTCACGCTTCGCCGCCGCTCCCCGAGGCGCGTGCCGCCGGCGACCGCCGGGCCGACCAGGCCGTAGCCGGCGGCGACCACGACCAGGGCGGGTCCTGCGAGGGCCGCGGCCACGGCGGGACGGGGGGCGTAGCCGCCGACGGGCTCCAGCACGGCGGGCATCAGGCCGGGGAGGGCGAGGAGGGCCAGGGCGCCGGCCACTCCCCCGGCGACGACGCCGGCCGCCGCCAGCACCGCCCCCTGGAGCAGAAGGTCCCGCCGGAGCCGGGACCGCGTGGCCCCCAGCGCGCGCCGGATCGCAAGCTCGCGCCGGCGGCCGGCGAGGTGCTGCATCAGCAGGACGGCCAGGTTCAGGACGCAGGCGACGACGACGGCGGCGACCAGCAGGGCGAGGAGGATCAGCAGTCCCTCCAGCTCCTCGCCGCGGAGCCCGGCCGGGCCCACCGCGCCCTCGCCCCAGGGGACGCCCCCGTCCAGGGGGCCCGGCCCGGAGGCCACGATCCCCGGGGCCAGCCGGAGCGGCGTCCAGCTCTCGATCCGAAGGAGGAGGGAGGCCGGCAGGGAGACCGCGGAGGCGACGGCGAGCGTCGCGGCGACGGCGGCGGCGTGGCCGGGTCGGTCCAGGAGGGGGCGAAGCGCGGCGCGGAGCTGTTCCGCACACGTGGCGCCCGAAGTGGAGCCCGGCCTCACCTCGGCTGCCGCCGCCCCCAGCTCGCCCACTCCAGGTACTCGCGGACGAAGGGCGGATGCTCCCGCGCTTCCCCTGGCGTGCCCAGACCGTGTGTCGTACCTCCGGTCAGCCAGATGACGCGGTCCGCGAGGTCGAAGATCTCGGGCACCGAGTGTCCCGTCAGCACGATTCCGCACCCCCGGTCTCGGAAGTCCTTCAGGGTCGCTGTCATCTCCTCGGCGTCGCTCGGTGTGATGCCCCGGAACGGCTCGTCGGCCAGCAGGCACGCGGGCTGGCGGAGCTCGGCCAGGGCCAGGGCGGCCCGACGGCGCTCGCCGCCGGACAGGTGGCGGGCCTCGGTGTCGAGGGCGTCCTCGACGCCGTGCTCGCGCGCGGCATCCCGCCAGGACAGCCCCTCCGGGGCGCCGTGTCGCCGGGCCGCGGACGCCAGGAACCAGCGCAGCGGGCGCGATCCCGTGAATAGGCCGCGGTCCGGGACGTAGAACAGCCCCTCCCGGGCCAGCCGGCACAGCCGCGCGTGGCTGTGTGGGCTGCCCCGGAACATCACCGTACCGTAGTCGGGGCGGAGCACGCCAGCCGCGATCCGGAGCAGGGTAGTCTTGCCCGTCCCCTTCCGGCCCAGGAGCGCGGTGACGGTACCCTCGTCGACCCACAGGCTGGCGTTCCGGAGGACGGTGTTCCTCCAGTAGCTCTTGCCCACCCCGCTGGCGACCAGTACACGGGAACCGCCTCCGCTCTCCTCTTCCGGTTCATGCCCGGATTCGCCACGCGGGTCGTCCGTCACAGGAGCCTCCCGACGGAGGCCGCGCCGACCTCGAGGGCCGCCGCCGTAGCTCCCATGACCGCCGCGGCGACGGGTAGCGAGACACCCAGGTTGCCGAGGAAGAGGTGCTCCCCCCGGCGTCGCATGGCGACAACGGTGAGGATCGTCACGAGCGTGACGACGAGAACGGCCGACGCCGGACGGCCGAAGTCCACGCCGAAGGGGAGGAGCGCCGCGCGGATGGCTGCCCAGAACAGCGCCGAGCGGGACACGAGGGACCGGACCACGGGAAGCGGCGGCACTGACGTCCTCATGACGCCCCGGGACGGAGGGTGATCCGACGCGTCGGTACGTGACAGTAAATGTACATCGGGCGGCGGGGCGCGGCGAGTGGCGTCCGCTCCGCGGCTGCCGACCGCGGTTCCTTCCCATGACCGCCTGCCCCCCGGTATTGTGTTCCCGTCGACGAATCGGGAACGCCAGCTCCGGACACGCATGGGATCGGATCACGCCAGCAGCGACCGCGGGATCGACGAGGACGCCTGGGACGATCCGCGCCTGACCGAGGCGCGCAACCCCGAGACCGAGCAGATCGACCGGGCGGCGCCGCGGGATATCGTGGACATGATACAGGCAGAGGACCGGACGGTGCCCGAGGCCGTCGAGGCGGAGGCGGAGTCGATCACGGAGATGGTGCGGCGCGTGGTGGAGAAGTTCCGTCGCGGCGGCCGGCTGTTCTACGTCGGTGCCGGCACCAGCGGTCGGCTCGGCGTCCTGGACGCGGCGGAGTGTCCGCCGACCTTCGGCACCGATCCCGAGATGGTGCAGGGAATCATCGCGGGTGGACGGGAAACCCTGATCCGGAGCCGCGAGGGCGTCGAGGACGACCGCCCCGCCGGGCGCCGGGCCGTGGAGGGCTCCGAGATCGGCGAGGACGACTTCGTTCTCGGCATCGCCAGCTCCGGCACCACTCCTTTCGTGCAGGCGGCGATGGAGGAGGCTGCGGAGCGGGGCGCCGGAACGGGCTTCCTCAGCTGTACGCCACCGCCGGACCGGATGGAGGAGGTGGCCGACGTGCTGGTCACGCCGCTGGTGGGCCCCGAGGTGATCGCCGGCTCGACCCGCATGAAGGCGGGCACCGCCACGAAGCTGGTGCTGAACACGCTCACCACGGCGGCCATGGTCCGGCTGGGCAAGACGTACGGCAACCTGATGGTCGACCTGCAGGCGGTGAGCGAGAAGCTGGTGGACCGGAGCCTCCGGATCGTCCGGGCCGTCTGCGGCGTGGACGAGGGCCGGGCCCGGCGGCTGATCCGGGACGCCGGGGGATCGGTGAAGACGGCGCTGGCCATGGAGCGCCTGGGCGTGGGCCGGGCCGAGGCGGAGCGGGTGCTGGATGCGTGCGGCGGCTTCCTGGGCGAGGCCCTGGATCGCTACGAGGGAGCGGAGACGGTGCCGTACTACGCCTGCTATTCCGAGGCTCCCGAGGACCGGGGCGCGGTGGACCGCCTCGTGGAGCGGCTGGCGAACGACCCCGACCGGGTGGCCGCGGCCGTCGAGGAGCTCCCTCCACCGAGCAGCCAGCGGCCGGGCGCGACGTCCGGGCGGTGGGGCCCCCGGGAGCACGTGGCTCACCTCCACGAGTTCGAGTACGGTGGCGTTCGACCGAGGATCGAGGGGGCGGCCGGGGGAGAGACCTCCTTCGCCGACATGCCGCCCTCCGATCCGCCCCCGGGCGCCGACGAGTCTCTCCAGGTGCTGCTCGACCGCTTCCGCGAAGAGAGGCGGCGGACTCTGGATGCGCTGGAGGAAGCGATGGAGGAGGCGGGAGCCGTGGAGCTGCTCGGCCGTCGCTTCACCGTGGGGCAGGAGGAGATGACGCTCTATCAGTTCCTGCGGGGCGTGGCCCACCACGCCGAGGCCCACGCCGATCGCATCGGCGAGCGCCTGCATCCCTCCCTGCTCACCGCGGAGGAGGCCGCCCGCCGTCGGGGCGCCTCCGAAGCGGAAAACGCTTCCGGACGGCCACGACCGGCCGGCCCGGGTCCGGGGGAGACGGCGGGGTGAGCCTGTACCTGGGGCTGATGTCCGGCACATCGCTGGACGGCGTCGATGCGGCCCTCGTCTCCCTTCCCGGGCAGCGGGAGCGTCCGCAGTCCGCCGAGCTCGTCCACTTCCTCACGGTGCCCTACGGCACCGACTTCCGGCAGCGGCTCGCGCGGGCCGTGGAGGAGGCCGGCCCGGGCGAGATCTGTGCGCTGGACTTCGAGCTGGGCCGCCGCTTCGCCGACGCGGCCTCCCGGGTGCTGGAGGAGGCCGGAGGGGACACGGAGAGCCTCCAGGCCGTGGGGAGCCACGGACAGACCGTGTGGCACGCCCCCCCCGAGGGCGACGAGCCGGGCGCCACGCTCCAGATCGGCGAGCCCGCGGTGGTGGCCGAGGAGCTCGGCGTGAGCGTGGTGGCCGACTTCCGGGTTCGGGACGTGGCGGCCGGTGGGCACGGCGCGCCGCTGACGCCGTACTTCGACCGCCTCCTGCTCTCCGACCCGGACCGCGTGCGGGCCGTGCAGAACCTGGGGGGGATGGGGAACGTGACCCTCCTGCCGCCGGGGGGCGGCTCGCCCGGCTCGCCGGCCGCCGCGTCGCGCCCCCTGGCGTTCGACACCGGACCGGGGGTCGCCCTCCTGGACGCCGCCGTGGAGATCCTGAGCGGCGGGAGCGAGCGGATGGACGTCGGGGGGCGCCGCGCGGCCCGGGGCGCGCCGCTCGAGGAGCCGCTGCGCGAGTGGCTGGAGGATCCCTTCTTCGCCGAGGAGCCGCCGAAGAGCACCGGCCGCGAGCGCTTCGGCCGCGAGGGCGCGAGACGGTGGCTCGAGCGGCACGCGGAGGAGCGGCCCGAGGACCTGCTCGCCACGCTCACCGAGCTCACCGCTCGCTCCGTGGCGCTGGCGCTGGAGGGAGCCCCCATGGCGGCCGAGGAGCTGTACCTCTGCGGTGGCGGCGCCGAGAACCCGGAGCTCGCACGGCGCATCGGGGCGGCGGTGGGCGAGGACGTGGCGGTCCGGCGGCTCGAGGCCCTGGGCTGGAACGGCGAGGCCCGGGAGGCCGCGGCCTTCGCCCTGCTGGCGCGCCAGCACCTGCTCGGCATACAGGTGGACCTCTCCTGGGCCACGGGAGCGGCAGGCCCGCGACGGCTCGGCAAGCGGGTGCCGGTGTGACCGAACGGGAGGATCCGCGGAAGGACCCCCGTGGCGCCGCGGCCAGCCTCTTCCTCCCGGCCCTCAGGATGGACCGGGACCCGGAGGCCGACGTCCGCCGGGAAGGGGAGCGGGCCCTGGAGCTGGGGGCCGGGGGGTTCCTCGTCTTCGGCGGGCGGGCGCCGCGGGTTCGGGAGCTCGTCCGGGACCTGCGGGAGCAGGCCGGGCGCCCCCTGTGGGTGGCCGCCGACCTGGAGCGAGGAGCGGGCCAGCAGTTCGACGGCGCCGTCCACCTGCCGCCGCCGGCCGCGCTGGCCAGGACGTCGGATCCCGTCGGGGCGGCGCGCACCGCCGGGCGAATCACCGGGGAGGAGGCCGGACGACTCGGAGTCGACCTCGTGCTCGCGCCGGTGCTGGATCTGGACGTGGAGCCGCTGAACCCCATCGTGGGCACCCGCAGCTTCGGCGCGGACCCGGAGCGGGTGGCCCGCCTGGGGAGGGCGTGGATCGAGGCCTGCCAGGGGACCGGTGTGGCGGCCTGCGGCAAGCACTTTCCCGGACACGGCCGCACCACGTCGGACTCCCACCTCGGGTGCCCGACGGTCTCCGCCGACGCCGAGCTCCTCCGCCGGGAGGATCTGGCTCCCTTCCGGGAAGTCGTGCCCGGCGTGGCGTCGGTGATGACGGCTCACGTCGCCTACCCGCGGCTCGTGGGGGATCCGGACCCGCCGCCGGCCACGATGAGCCGGGAGCTGGTGGACGGACTTCTCCGCCGTTCGCTGGGCTTCGAGGACGGGCTGGTGGTCACCGACGCGCTGGTCATGGAGGGGCTCCGCGGGTCGGGCGACGACGAGGGTGACCTCGCGGCCCGCGTGATCCGCGCCGGCTGCGACCTGCTGCTCTATCCCGGCGACCTGGAGGCCGCCGTCGAGGGGGTGGCCCGCCGGATCGAGCAGGGCGATGCGGAGATCGTCGACCGGGTCCGCGAGTCGCGCGTCCGCTCCCGGCGGGTCCGGCGCCGCTTCGTCCGCCGCGAGGTGCCGGGTGATCCGGAGGAGCGGATCGGCGGAGAGGACGAGGTCCGGGAGGCCCTGAGGCTGGCCGTCGAGAGCGTCACCGCCGTCGGCCCCGGCGATCCCACCGGCGGGCTGGCTCCGGCCCGTCCGGTGGCCGTGCACGCGGTGAGCGACGACCTGGACCGCCCCGGCGAGGCTCCACCGGGTCCCGCCTTCGCCCGGGAGCTCGGGTCGCTGGGATGGACCGTGGAGCGGGCGGCCGACGCTTCCGCTCCCTCCGACGGGCGCCAGCGGGTGGTGCTGCTGCGCGCCACGCCGCAGGCCGACAAGGGGCGCGCCGGCGTCTCCCCCGAACGAGCCCGCCGGGTGAGTGAGCTCCTGGACGGGGAGGGGCCGGCGGCCCTGGTGGTGTTCGGCCACGAGCGTCTGCTCCGGGACCTGGGCCGGTCGGGCCTCTGTGCCTGGTCGGCGGAGGACGTGATGCAGCGAGCCGCGGCCCGCGCCCTGGCCGGTCTCGCCCGCGGCGGCTGATGGCGGCCCTCGACTGGTGGGTGGTGGCGGGCTACCTGGCCCTCACCGTCGGCATCGGCGTGTGGCTGGCCCGTCGCGCGCAGGGCAGCCTGGTGGACTTCTTCGTCAGCGGCCGCTCGCTGCCCTGGTGGCTGGCCGGCACCTCCATGGCGGCCACCACCTTCAGCGTCGACACTCCGCTCTACGTCGCGGGCCTGGTGGCCCGCCGCGGCATCGTCGGCAACTGGGAGTGGTGGGCCTTCGCCCTCTCCCACCTCCTCCTCATCTACGTCTTCAGCCGCCTGTGGCGCCGGGCCGAGGTGGTGACCGACGTGGAGATGTCGGAGATCCGGTACGGCGGGCGGTCGGCGGCGGTGCTCCGCGGCACCCGGGCGTTCCTCTTCGCCGTGCCCATCAACTGCGTGGCCATCGGCTACGTGATGCTGGCCATGCGGAAGGTGATCGAGGCCCTGGGCCTGTTCGGCGGGGTGCCGGCGGCGCTGCCCGGGGATCCGCGGCTGTGGATCGTCGTGGGGCTCTCGATCTTCGTGCTGGTCTACGCCGGCCTGGCCGGCCTGTGGGGCGTCGTGGCCACCGACTTCTTCCAGTTCTTCCTGGCCATGGGCGGCGCCCTGCTCGTGGCGGGCTACGCCGTGGTCGACCTGGGGGGCGTGGCGGCCCTGAAGGAGCAGATCGCGGCCATGGACCGGACCGCGGCGCTGGACATGGTCCCCCGTCCCGGCACCTCGCGCCTCCCCATGGGCACCTTCCTCGCCTACCTGGGCATCCAGTGGTGGGCCTTCCGACGCTCCGACGGCGGCGGCGAGTTCGTGCAGCGGCTGTCGGCGTGCCGCGACGAGGACGAGGCGGAGAAGGCGGCCTGGCTGTTCAACGTCCTCCACTACGTGGTCCGGGCGTGGCCGTGGGTGCTGGCCGGGCTGGCGGCCATGGTGATCTTCCCGGAGCTGGAGGACCCGGAGCTCGGCTACCCGAAGCTCATGCTCCGCTACCTGCCGCCGGGGGTGCTGGGCATCACCGTGGCCGCGTTCCTGGCGGCGTTCATGTCCACCGTCTCCACGCAGATCAACTGGGGCGCCAGCTACCTGGTCAACGACCTGTACGGCCGCTTCGTGGACCCGGAGGCCAGCGAACGGAAGCTGGTGGCGCTGGGGCGCCTGGCGTCGGTGCTCATCGTGGCCGTGGCCGGCACGGCGGCCTTCTTCGCCGACGACATCGGCACGGTCTTCCGGTTCATGATCGCCATCGGCACCGGCCCCGGCGCCGTGCTCATCCTGCGCTGGTTCTGGTGGCGGGTGAACGCGTGGGCGGAGATCGCCGCCATGGTGGCCGGCTTCCTCATCGCCGTGCTCTCGTACCTCCCGCTGTGGGGTGAGCTCGGCTTCGGGCTCCGGCTGGCCGTCACCGCCTTCGGCTCCGCGGCCGTGTGGGTGCCCGTGATGCTGCTCACCGAGCCGGAGTCCGAGGAGACGATCGAGACCTTCTACCGGCGTGCCCGCCCCGGCGGGCCCGGCTGGCGCCGCGTGCGCGAGCGGCTGGACCTGGAGCCGGTGACGGCGCTGGGTCGGGACCTGGGACGCACCGGGTGGGCGGCGCTCCTCCTGATCGGAGGCATGTTCGCCGTGGGCGGCGCCGCGCTCCTGGAGTGGCGGCAGACGCTGCTGGCCGGCGCCGTGGCGGTCACCGGACTGGCCGGGCTGCTGTGGATGCGCCGCGGCCGCTCCTCGCCGGCGGCCGCGGCCGAGGGCACCGGCGTGCCGGAGTCGGGGCCGGGTCCGGGGGGCGGCGGAGGACGACCCGATGGAGGGGGCCGACGCGGGGAGACGTAGCGGTGGGATGCGGAGGAGGGTAGATTTCTCCTACACGGGCGGCCTCCAGACCCGCCCCAGCGTCCAATCCCGCGGGAGCGTGCCGTGGCCAGGTGGCGAAAGCGTCGGGTTCTCGCGGTGGTCCTCGCCGTGCTCGCCATGGGCCTCGGCCTCACGGCCGCCGCCCTCTCCACGTCCACGTACCCCGGCCGGTGGGTGTGGTGGAACCGCTCCGACATCGACGACCTCCACCGCTTCCCCTCACGCCCGATTCCCGACGGCCCCTCCACGTTCAGGTTCGCTCCGTCGTCGTCGAACTTCGATCCGGTGGTGGCACTGGAGCGGGAAGGCCGGGCGGAGCGCGTGAGACTCGACGACCTGGCACGGGAGACCGGCAGCACGGCCCTCCTGGTCGTCCGACGGGACACGCTCCTCTTCGAGGGCTACTACGGCGGCCACGGCCGCGACTCGCTCAGCACCTCCTTCTCGGTGGCCAAGTCCGTCACCGGGCTGCTGGCCGGCATCGCCATCGGGGAGGGGCTCTTCGAGACCGCCGACGACCCGGTGACGGAGTACCTCCCGGAGCTGGCCCACCGGGATCCCCGCTTTCGGCGCGTGACGCTGAGGCACCTCCTGGAGATGCGCTCCGGCATCGCCTTCCGGGACCACGACCTGCCGTGGGGCGACAAGGCCCGGGCGTACTACGAGCCGCACCTGCGGAAGCGGGTGCTCGGCGAGATCCCCATCGCGGGACCGCCGGGCGTGGAGTGGTCCTACAACACCTACAACCCGATGCTGGTGGGGCTCGCCCTGGAGCGGGCCAGCGGCGAGAGCGTGGCGTCGTTCACCAGCACGCGGCTCTGGTATCCGCTCGGGATGGAGTATCCCGCGAGCTGGAGCACCGACGGGACCACCGCCCCCATGGAGAAGATGGAGAGCGGGCTCAACGCCCGGGCGGTGGACTTCGCGAAGATCGGACGCCTCCTGCTGGAGCGGGGGGCGCCCGACGGGCGGCGGGTCGTCTCGGAGCGGTGGATCGAGGCGTCCACCCGCGCCGGCCCCGGCTGCGAGCTGGAGAGCTTCCGTCCCGTCCCCCTCTGCTACCGCCTGGGATGGTGGATCACGCCGCCGGGAGACGGGCGCCGGTGGGCCGTGGAAGCGCGCGGACACCTGGGGCAGTACATCTCCGTGTTCCCCGAGGAGCGACTGGTGATGGTGCGCTTCGGCCGTGAGCCGGGAGGCGTCAGCTGGCCCTCCGTCTTTCAGGCCCTGGCGGACGCGACGGCGCCGTAGTCGGATCTCCCCGGCGCTGTCACGCGACGGGTCCTCTCCTATCTTCGGGCCGGGACCGAACCGGAGCACGAGACCGAGGGGACGCGGAATGACGGAGACGGAGGAGACGCGAGGGGCGCGGGCCGGGGCGCCGGGGCGAGACTGGAGCCGCGCGTCGGGTCTGATCGTCGTGGCGGCGTCCCTGGGGGCGCTGGGTTGCTCGCTTCCAGGCATGGGCGGCGGGGCCGGCGGCCCCGAAGTGGCCCGCCCCGGGGAAAGCGAAGCGCGGGCGAGGATTCCGGACCGGATCGTCGAGGCCGTCTCCCCGGCGCTGGACCCCCGCTACACCCGCTACCTGCCGCCCTTCCCGCGGGATAGCGGCGCGCTCCGACTCCGGGTGGTCTATCCCGACACCCTGGGACTCGTGGCCGATCACGACTCGGGCTTCGTTTTCGGTAGCGTGGGGAACGGCGACGCTCGGCTCGAGATCAACGGCACGCGGGTGCCCGTGGAGCCCAACGGATCCTTCCTGGCGTGGCTCCCGGTGCCCGGCGCCGACTGGGTGCCCGAGATGCGTCCCGACACGGCGGCGGACGACCGTCCCCTGGGGCAGCCGCTCTTCCCCGAGGACCGCGGTCCCACGTACGCCGACAGCCTGGGACCGGTGGGACACTACCGGGTCGTCGCCCGGCACCCCGACGGCACGGTGGATACGCTGCTCCACCCCGTGCGCCGGCCGCCGGACCCGCCCCGGCCGCCGGACGACGCCGCGGCGTGGATCGACAGCACCTCGGTGGGCGAAGCCCCGGTCCGCTGGGCCCTCTCCGAGGAGGAAGTGGAGGTCTCGGTACGGGCGTCGCCGGCGGCCCGGGTGTGGCTCGAGAGCCGCAGCCAGCGCTTCCCCCTCCGCTCGGACCTGGGCTCGCCGGTGCACAGCGCCAGGGTCAAGGCGTGGCGCCTGGCCGGGGCCGACGCCGCATCGGCCGGCGACACGCTGATGTTCGACGTCGTGGCGGCCGCCGGCGGGGACACGGTGCGCCGGCCGCATCCGCTCCCGATCCGCGTCCTGGACCCCGAGGCGCTGCCCACCGGGAGGCTCGTCGAGGAGCCGGACTCCGTGAGCGGGGAGTCCGGCGTCGTGATCGGCCGCACCCATCCGTACGGCACCTACTACTGGCGCTTCCCCGAGGAGACCCGCGTCACGCTGAGCGGGCGCACGGGCGAGCGCTACCGGGTGCGGCTGGCACCGGGCCTGGAGGCCTGGGTGGCGGAGGAGTCGGTGGATCTCACGCCGGACCGGGTCGATGGACCCTCCACGCGCGTCGACCGGGTGGAGGTGCGTCCACGCTCGGACCGGTTGCGGGTCGCGACGCGGCTGGACGACGCGGTGCCGCTTCGCGTCCAGCAGACCGGGCCCCGGACCCTGGCCCTCACCCTGTACGGGGCCACGGGAAGCACGTCCCGCGCCTCCTACGGGCCGTCGGATCCCCTGCTGGAGTCGGTGGACTGGACGCAGGAGCCGGGCTCCGTCTACCGGCTGGAGATCGGCCTCACCCGTGACGTCTGGGGCTACCGGACCGAGTATCGGGTGGGCGAGGACGGCTCAGCGCAGCTCGTCTTCGACATTCGCCGCCCTCCGGAGATCGACGCCGGCTCGCCGCTGGAGGGACGCCGGATCGCCGTCGACCCGGGACACCCCGGCGCCGGGGCCACGGGGCCCACCGGCTTCTACGAGGGCGACGCCAACCTGGCCATCGCCCGGCAGCTCGTGTCCATGCTCGAGGAGGAGGGCGCCGAGGCCGTCCTCATCCGCGACGACACGGTGCAGATGGGCCTGTACCAGCGGACGCGGAGGGCCAGGGAGGAGGGGGCGGAGGTCTTCGTCTCCATCCACAACAACGCGCTCCCGAACGGCGTCCGTCCCTTCCGGGAGCACGGCACCAGCACCTACTACTTCCACTCCCACGCCCGGGACCTGGCCCAGCACGTCCAGGGCGGGATGCTGGAGACGATGGGGCTCCGGGACCTGGGGGTGTTCTACGGCAACCTGGCCGTGGCCCGGGAGCCGTGGATGCCCTCGGCCCTGGCGGAGGGAGCGTTCATGATGATCCCCCGCCACGAGGCGGCGCTGAAGACGCCGGGCTTCCAGCGGCGCTATGCGCAGGGGGTGCTGGAGGGGCTGCGGGGCTTCCTGCGGGAGCGGGCTCAGTAGGACGTGCCCGGCTGCCGGTCGGCCTGCTCCCGCGCCCACTGACCGACCCACGGGAGCTCGGTCTCGCTTCCCCGGTACGCCTGCCACATGAGGTAGACCCAGACCACCAGACCCCCGGCGCCGAGGACCAGCGAGGCCAGGGCGTTGATCACGGGCCCGATGAAGGGGACGAACGTGATGATCCCCGCCGCGATCGACAGCCCGAACCAGACCACCGAGAAACCGATGGACTGGAAGGCGTGGAAGCGGACGAACCGCCGGTCCGGCTCCAGCAGGAGGAAGAGGAGCCCCGTCACGAAGCCGAGCAGGTAGCACAGCGGGCCCGCGACACGGGCCTCGAGCCCCGTGCCCGGCGGAGGCTCGCCCGGACTTCCGGTGGTGCGCTGGTTCCGGTCCATGGGAAGGCTCCGGCTGGAGGTACGAGTGTTCGCCCCCGAAGGTAACCGATGCCCGGAAGGGAGAGGAGAGGCATGGAGATCGAGGAGCTGGGGACGGCCGAGACGCCCGCGGTGCCGGAGAGCGCCTGGGTGGCGCCCTCGGCCGACGTCGTCGGCGACGTGGAGCTGGGCGAGGGCGCGAGCGTGTGGTACGGCTGCGTGCTCAGGGGCGACATCGAGCCGATCCGGATCGGCGCCGACACCAACGTCCAGGACCTGACCATGGTGCACGTGGATCGCGGCATGCCGGCCGTCGTGGGACCCGGCGTCGGCATCGGACACCGTGCTGTCATTCACGGCTGCGAGATCGAGGAGAACTGCCTCATCGGGATGGGCGCCACCATTCTCTCCGGGGCCACGATCGGCCGCGGTTCGGTGGTGGCCGCCAACGCCCTGGTGACGGAGGGCACCGAGGTCCCGCCCGGGAGCCTGGTCGTGGGAATGCCGGGGGAGGTGGTCCGCCCGGTGGACGACGATCTCCGGGAGCGGATCCGGAGCACGGTCGAGCACTACAGCGCCCTCAAGGAGGGACATCGAAGCGGCCGCTGGCGGCCGGAGAAGTAGAACCCGAGGAAAGACAGGAGCATTCATGGAGTACGGAGCCGGAGAGACGTGGAGCGGGACGGCGGCGCGGGCCGGCGGGCTGCTCTCGCTGGTGGCGATGCTGGCACTGGGACCGGCCGCGGTCCACGCACCGGCGCAGGAAGCCGAGCACGCCGGTCACGAGGGGCACGCCGATCACCGGGCTGGCGCCGATCCGGCGAGGCAGGCGGCCGGGCCCCTGACAGAGCCGGGGAACGCCGCCTTCGCCGCGATCCGCGAGGTGGTGGAGACGCTGAACGCCCGCGAGGACACGGACTGGTCGCGCGTCGACCTCGAGGCCCTGCGCCGGCACCTGGTGGACATGCGCCGGTTCACCACCGAAGCGGAGATCGTCGAGCGGGAGCCCGTGGACGGCGGGCTTCGCGTGGTCGTCCGGGGGACCTCCCCCGAGGCCAGCCGCTCCATCCGACGGGCGCTCCGCGCCCACGCGCCGATGGTGGAGAAGGAGACCGGGTGGAGCGCCTCGGTCGAGGCCCGGGGCGAGCAGACGGAGCTGCGCGTGGAGGGGGACGGTGAGGAGGACACCCGCCGGATTCGCGGACTCGGCTACATCGGGTTCATGGCCACGGGGGCCCACCACACGCGCCACCACTGGATGATCGCCACCGGGCGGTCGCCGCACGGCGGGTAGGGTACGTCGGGGCCCGCCGGGTGATTCGGATTGGCCGGCCGGATATTGGCTTGAAGGGCTATATATAGGGGGCGGGACGCCGGGAGCGGGGCGGGGGGCGTCCGGAGAGATCCCTGAAGGAAAGGGGTTCTGAGCGCCGGACACGTCGCGGGACAGGGACACGCTCCGTGACGGCTCGCTGTCGTGTCATAGGTTCTGAAGGCGATGGGGCGAGCGGAGAGGCAGTCGGATCTCTGGAGCCTCCGCTCCCTGCACGGTATGGTGAGGCGCCGGTGGAGGTCCCTCTGTCCCCGAGCAGGGAGCGGCTCATGGGCGAGCGAAGCGAGAGGGCCGATCGGGGGCTCATCGCGGTCCTGCTGCTCCTGGCGTCGGCCGCGGCCTGCGGTCCGTTCGACGCCGGCTCGGCGACGTGGAGTGGAGGCCTGTCCCCCGGGGAGGATCGGACGACCGCCGTGCTCCGGGCGGCGCTGGACGCCATGGCCGAGCGGGCGCCGCGGGACACCATTCACCTCTCGTCCCGCTGGGATTCCGGCGTCCCGCTGGGGGAAGGCCGAATCGATGCCCTGGTCTCCGGCGACTACGCTGCTCCGGTCGTTCGGCGGGACAGCGCCGGATTCGAGCGCGGCTTCAGCGGGGCCGTGCTCGTGTTCTCCAGGCCGGAGATCGATGGCTCTGCCGCTTCGATGCGGGCCGAATTCCACACCGTCTTCGGCTGGGACCGGACCCATAATCACGGTTTCGAGCTCAGCCTGGAGAACGGGGAGCGCGGCTGGCGCACCGCTGCGGTGGAGCTGGGGTTCATCGGTGACGGCTACCTGACGGCTCCCGACGACTCCTCCCGGAAGAGCGCCGCACTCCGGGCGGCTCTCCGTCACGCCGCCGACTCGATTCCCGGCGGTGACCGCCACGTCCACACGTCTCTCGCCCCGGCCGACTCGGCCACGTCCCGGCAGAGGATGGCCGCCCGAATCCTGGGCGCCGATCTGATCTCACGGCGGAACGCGGCACCGTGCCCCAGCTCGGGCGAGTGCTCGATGAGCGTCCCGGGCCCCGTCGTCGGCCTCGGCCCCGTGGGCTTCACGGGACCGGGACGGGCCACAGCGACCATCGGGTGGCGGACCGACGCCGATCTCGACGCCCCGGGCTACGAGTACGACGAGCTGGACGTGTGGCTGCGTGAGAGCGCCGACGGGAGCTGGCGTGTGGTCCGCTCCCGGATCGACCCGAGGAAGTGAGGCCGCGGGGCTCCCGGTGAACCGTCGCGACCGCGCGAGGTCGCGGCGACGGAGTACCCGAAGTCGGTGCTGGCGGCGGAGTCCCCGGATCTCCACTACGGGTTCGGCGGCGCGCTCGTCGAGTTCGACGACCTGGAGCTCTACGAGAACAGCGCCCGACTCACGGTCTCGTTCGCCACCTGGTACGCCATCTCCCCGGACATCCCACGCTGCTCTGGGAACGCGTCGGTGCCGGTGAGTGGGTCCGGAACTTCCCGATCGCGGAGGCTATCGGCGCGGACACGCTCGGGTTCGAGAAGGGAGTCGACTGCGCCCGCGGCGACTGTCCCGTTCGCGTCCGGGGACTGGTGATCCACGTCCTGGACGTGGAGTTCATCGCGTGGCGACGCGCGGGTGTCCTCCTGGGATGGCGGCTGAACGTGGAGGAAGGGCCTCCGGGTCCGATGCAGGAGAGAGTGCGAATCCGTCTCCGTGAAGACCCGGAGAGCGGCTGGGAGGTGGTCCGGTCACCGCTGGGGCCGATCCCCTGAACTCGCCCTGGCTACAGCGCGGTCATCAGGGCCACGATGGCCAGCACCAGCACCACCGCCGTGGCGAGCCCTCCTGCCATCACGCCGGCCGCCTTCAGCCACTCGGTCGCGGACGCACGCCACCAGTTCTCCGCCTCGGTCGTCACGGTTTCCTCCCCGGCCAGTGGATCCCGGTCCGTCGACGTACGGCCAATATGACGACGAACGGCGCGTCGTGCATCGTGGCCGCCAACGTACTCCGGTCGGTGACGCGGTGCGGAGGGAGGCGGGAGCTCCGTCCCGGTGCCGACGTAAACATCACACGGAAGACCGCTCCTCTCAGATTAGGAGCGTGGGGGAACGTGCCGACACTCTTCTCCGGTCACATGGCGAGGAGACGGGTCACCTGCACCTGAAGGAACGGGATGGACCAGCTGATTCCGTCCGGTTCGCGGGGGCGGGCCCTCATGCTGCTCTCGGGCATCGTCTTCGGGATTCTGCTCCTGTTGGGCATGACGTACCTGGGATTCGAGATCCAGGGCGGGGTGCGGGCGTACGTGACCGGAGAGAGCCTGTGGAGCAGCGGGCGCCAGCAGGCGGTCATGGCCCTGGAGCGCTATGCTCGCACCGGGCGTGAGGCAGACTGGGCGGACTACCGGGAGGCGATCCGTCGTCCCCTGGCGGCCCGACGGGCGAGGCTCGAGCTCGAGAAGTCGGATCCGGACGTGGAGGCGGTGCGGGGGGCGTTCCGGCTCATGGGCCTGCCGCGGGCCTCGATGGATCCGATGATCCATCTCTACCGGCGGCTCGGCGAGACGTCGTTCCTCGACGCCCCGACGCGACTCTGGGCCACCGGGGACTCGCTCCTGCGCAGGCTGGACCGCCAGGCCCTGGAGCTGCGACACCTGGTTCGTGGCGGCCGGCCCGGCTCGCCGGCGGTGGAGGCCAGCCTGTCGCGAGTCATGGAGACGTCACGCCAGCTCGCGCAGCTCGGTGATCGGTTCAACGACCGCCTCGCCGGCGTCGGCCGGCGGATCCGACACTGGCTTCGCTGGATCCTGGGCGGCGTGGCGCTGCTCGTCGTGGCCGTGGCCGGCGTCGGGACCTGGGCGTTCGTGCTCCACAGCGAGCGGCGCGAGCGGGACTACCGGGACCTGGTGGCAGCCGCGCCGGTGCCCATGGCCGTCCGTCGCGGGGACGTCATCCAGTTCGCGAACAATGCCTTCGGCCGACTCTTGGGCGTGGACGACGCCGAGACGCTGGTGGGGCGTTCCACTCTGGAGTACGTGCCCGAGGAGGAGCAAGACGAGGTCGTCCGTCGCATCCGGGGCACGCAGGAGGGCGAGCGCGCGGAGACGACCCGCCGGCGGTGGATCCGGACGGATGGATCCGAGCGGCTGACCCGG
>CANPVF010000169.1 GCA_947581645.1 Candidatus Caribbeanibacter nitroreducens
TGGCGGCACCGCGTCCGACGCGACGGGCGGGGACCCCATCACCTCCGACCTCTACGGAGACGACGACCGCGAGGGGCTCCCGACGGCGGCCCTGGAGGCCTCCCTCGGGTGCGGCAACCCGACGGCGCTGGCGAAGCTGCGTGAGGGCGAGACGGTCCTGGACCTGGGTTCCGGGGCCGGGATCGACGTCCTGCTCTCGGCCCGCCGGGTGGGGCCCGAGGGTATGGTCTACGGCGTGGACATGACCGACGAGATGCTGGAGGAGGCACGGGAGAACGCGCGGGAGGCCGGTGCCGAGAACGTGGAGTTCCGGAAGGGGGAGATCGAGGACCTTCCGCTCCCGGACGACTCCGTCGACGTGATCATCTCCAACTGCGTCATCAACCTCTCGGCGGACAAGGAGCAGGTCCTCTCCGAGGCCTTCCGCGTCCTGCGGCCCGGCGGCCGATTCGCCGTCTCCGACGTGGTGGTCCGCGGCCCGGTGCCGGAGGCCATCCGTCGGAACATGGAGCTGTGGGCCGGCTGCGTGGCCGGTGCCCTGGAGGAGGACGAGTATCGTCGCCTGCTGGCGGATGCGGGGTTCGGCGAGATCGAGGTGGAGCCCACACGCGTCTACTCGGCCGGGGACGCCGCCTCCTTCCTGGAGGACGCCGGCGTCGACCCCGACGAGGTGGCGGAGGAGATCGACGGCCGGCTGATGGCCGCCTTCGTCCGGGCCCGGAAGCCGGGATCCTGATGGCGGCTCCCGCCGATGGAGAAGGCGAGGGAGCCGTCCGCTACGCACTCCTCTCGGATCTCCACGGGAACCTCCCGGCCCTGGAGGCCGTGCTTGCCGACGTGGAGAGCCGCGGTGGGGCGGCGGCCTACCACCTGGGGGACCTGGTGGGCTACGGGCCGTGGCCGGACCGCGTCGTGTCGCTGCTGGAGGAGCGCGGCGTGCCCGGGATCGCCGGGAACTACGACTCCACGGTGGCCACGGGCCACGATCACTGCGGCTGCCGCTACGACGACCCCGAGCAGCAGGCCCTCTCCGGCGAGAGCTACGCGTGGACGAGAGAGCACGTCTCCGCGGAGACGCGGCGGCGGCTGGCGGGCCTGCCGTTCCGGATCGACCTGAAGCCGCTGGGCGGGCACACCGCCGGCCCCCGGGCGACGCTGGTCCACGGGGCGCCGACCCGGAACACCCTGTACTGGACGGAGGACCGCACCGACGACTTCTGCCGGAAGATGGCCGACCGGGCCGGCCTGGCCGAGGGGGACGCCATCGTCTTCGGCCACACCCACGTGCCCTGGACGAGGGCGGTCGACGGCGTGCGCTTCGTCAACGCCGGCTCCGTGGGGCGCCCGAAGGACGGGGACCCCCGTGCCTGCTACGTGCTGCTGGAGGCCGGCGGTGACTCCGGGCCGGACGCCCGAGACGACGGGGGAGGGGGAACCTGGCGCGTGGAGCACGTCCGCGTGGAGTACGACATCGAGCGGGCCGCCCGGGGGGTCGAGGAGAGCGACCTCCCGGACGCCTTCGCCGACCAGCTCAGGAAGGGCGGAGCGTGAGCGAGTCCGCCGAGTGCTCCCGGGCCGAGCGCGCCGTCTCCCGAGAGATGTCGGTCCTGGACCGGTACCTCACGGTCTGGATCTTCGCCGCCATGGCCGCCGGCGTCGGGGTCGGCTACCTGTGGCCCGGCGCGGTGCAGGCGCTGAACGAGACCACCAGCGTCGGGACCACGTCCCTCCCCATCGCCGTGGGACTCGTGCTGATGATGTACCCGCCCCTGGCGAAGGTCCGGTACGAGGAGCTGGGGGACGTCTTCCGCGACTGGAAGATCCTGAGCCTCTCGCTGGTCCAGAACTGGGTCGTGGGTCCGATCCTCATGTTCGGCCTGGCCGTGCTCTTCCTCCGGGACCAGCCGGAGCTCATGGTGGGCGTGATCCTCATCGGCCTCGCCCGGTGCATCGCCATGGTCATCGTGTGGAACGACCTGGCCGAGGGAGATCCCGAGTACGCCGCGGGGCTGGTGGCCTTCAACTCCGTCTTCCAGGTCTTCTTCTACTCCGCCTACGCCTTCGTCTTCGTGACGCTGGTGCCCGAGTGGCTCGGCCTGCAGGGCACGGCCGTGGACGTCACCATGGGCGAGATCGCCAGGAGCGTGGCCATCTACCTGGGGATCCCCTTCGCCGCCGGGATGGCCACCCGCCTGGTCCTGGTACGGGCGAAGGGGACGGAGTGGTACGAGGAGCGGTTCGTGCCGACGATCAGCCCCCTGACGCTGGTGGCGCTCCTCTTCACCATCGTCGCCATGTTCTCCATCCAGGGGGAGGCCATCCTCGCCCGGCCCTTCTCGGTGGTGGAGGTGGCGGTGCCGCTGCTGATCTATTTCGTGGCCATGTTCGCCGTAACGTTCTTCATGAGCCGGGCCGCCGGGGCGGACTATTCCCGGACCACGAGCCTCTCGTTCACGGCGGCGTCGAACAACTTCGAGCTGGCCATCGCCGTGGCCGTGGGCACCTTCGGGATCGGCCACGGCGCGGCGTTCGCGGCCGTGATCGGGCCGCTGGTGGAGGTCCCGGTCCTCATCGGCCTGGTGAACGTGGCCCTGTGGTGGCGGGAGGAGTTCTTCGACGACTCGGCGGCCGCCGGGCCGCGGGCGGGGGACGACGAGGGCCCGGCCCGCCGCGTGCGGGGAGAGGGCGCGCGGGAGGCACCGCAGGCATAGCGCCCGGGCGGCGTTCCGGCCGTGGACTGAGCGGGACGCTCCGGCGTCGGCGCCGTATATTGGCGTCCCATGTTCGACCTCGGCGTTCTCCGCGAGCTGGGCACAGCGGTCCTGGGGGCGGCCGGCGTGCTCGCCGTGGCCCGCGCGGTCCGCCTGCCTCCCCTCCTGGGCTACCTGGTGGCCGGCCTCCTCCTGGGTCCGGTGACGGGGATCCTGGCCGTGGGCGAGTCGCTGGACCTGCTGGCCCACCTGGGCGTGGCCCTCCTCCTCTTCCTGGTGGGGCTGGAGCTTAGCGTCGACCGCATCCGCGAGGTGGGTCGCACCGCCGCCCTCGTCGGCGCCGCGCAGATGGCGGTCACCTTCCTGCTGGGCGCCGGCCTGGCCCTGGGGCTCGGGTTCCCGACCGGCGAGGCCCTCTTCCTGGGCCTGGCGGTGACGTTCAGCAGCACCGTGGTCGTGGTGAAGCTCCTGGACGAGGCCGGGGAGATCGCCACCCGGCACGGCCGGCTCTCCGTGGGCGTGCTCCTGGTGCAGGACGTGGGCGTGGCCCTGGCCCTGACCGTGGTGGCGGGGATGAGCGGCGGTGGGGGCGAGGCGGCCTCCCTGGGCCGACAGCTGGGCGTGTCGCTCCTGGGACTCGTGGCCCTGGTGGCCGCGGCGGCCGCCGCCGTCCGCTGGGGGCTGGGTCGCGTGCTGGACTGGCTGTGGGAGATTCCCGAGGGGGCCTTCATCGCCAGCCTCACCTGGAGTCTCCTGCTGATGATCGGGGCGAAGGCCGCGGGGCTCTCGGTGGAGCTGGGCGCCTTCGTGGCCGGCGTGGCGGTGGCCCAGCTCCCCCGGGCCCACGACCTGCACCGCCGGGTCCGGCCCCTGGTGGACTTCCTGCTGGCTCTCTTCTTCGTCGCCCTGGGGGCCGGCCTCGACCTGGGCGCGGCGGCCCGGTACGGCGGGGCGGTGCTGGCCCTCTCCGCCCTGGTGCTCGTCGGCAAGCCCCTCCTCGTCGGGGGGCTGCTGGGCGCCGCCGGCGAGTCCGACCGGACGGGGCTCCGGGCCGGCCTCACGCTGGGGCAGATCAGCGAGTTCGCCTTCGTCCTCACGGCGTCCGCCGTGGCCGCGGGACTGGTGAGCCGCGACCTGTTCTCCGTGGTCGGCGCCGTGGGGCTGATCACCATCGGCGTCTCCGCGGTGACGGCGCCCCTGGGCGACCGTCTCCACGGGCTCCTCCGGCGCCGGGGACGCGGCGTGCTCCGGCTCTTCGGCGGGGACGGGTCGGAGGTGGAGGCCCCGGAGGCCATGCGGGGCCACGTGGTCGTCGTGGGCATGAACGCCCTGGGACGGGAGGTGGTCCGCTCGCTGGCCGATCGCGGCGAACCGGTCCTGGCCGTGGACACCGATCCGGACAAGCTCCGTGACCTCCCGGCGGAGACCCTGGTCGGCGACGTGAACCTGGGCGTCGTGCTGGAGGAGATCGGGCTCGCCCGGGCCCGGCTGGTGATCTCGGCGCTCCACATCGAGGACACGAACCGGCTGCTGGTCCACCGGTGCCGGGCGGCCGGCGTGCCCGTGTCCGTCAACGTCTTCGACCCGGCGACGGCGGACGTGATGCGGGAGCTCGGCGCCGACCACCTGATCCACTCGAAGCAGGAGGGCGCGCGCCGGCTGGCGGAGCGGCTGATCCCGGCCGGGGAGGCGGTGAAGCCATGACCGGCGTCACCGCTCTGCTGGCCGCCGCCACGGCGGCCTACCTGCTGGCCCGCTGGCTGGAGGCGCCGGCCCTTCCCTTCCTGCTGGCCGCCGGCGTGGCGCTGTCGGCGGTCTATCCCGTGCCCGAGGGACTCCTGGAGGACGGGCTGGTGCTCGGGGTCTCGGTGCTCCTCTTCGTGGCGGGCCTGGAGCTGGAGCCCGGACGGATCGGCGACCGCGGACGGGCCGCGGTCCGCGTGGGGCTGGTCCAGGCCCTGGCCCTGGCGGCCCTGGCCTTCGGCGTGTGCCTGCCCCTGGGCTTCACCCCCCTGGAGGCGGGCTACCTGGCCCTGGCCCTCACCGCCAGCTCCACCCTGGTGGGCGTGCGGATCCTCAAGGGCCGGCGCGAGATGTTCGAGCCGTACGGCCGCGTGGTCCTCGGCGTCCTCCTCCTCCAGGACGTCCTGGTGCTGCTGGCCATCCCGCTGGTCACCCGGCTGGGGCCCGCCGGTGGGGCGGCGGTCGAGACGCTGGGGGCCATCGCGCTCCTGGGGGCGGCGTGCGCCGCGGTCCGGACGTGGGGGGCGCCGCTCCTGGCCCGCGCCGACGACGAGATGCTCATCCTCGCCTCCCTCTCCACGCTCTTTCTCTTCGCGCTTGGGGCGGAGCTCCTGGGCATCCCCCTGGTCGTGGGCGCCTTCCTGGCCGGCGTCGCCCTGGCCCGGTTCCCGGTGAACCGGATCGTCCGCTCCGAGGTGGCTCCCATCGGCGAGTTCTTCTCGGCCCTCTTCTTCACGGCCCTGGGGGCCCTGGTCCGGGTTCCGTCGGCGACCGAGCTGTGGCAGGCCGGCCTGCTGGCGGCCCTGGTGGTGGTCGTCACGCCGCCCCTGGTGACGGTCGTGGCCGAGCGGTCCGGGCTCTCCGCCCGATCGGCGCTGGATGCGGGCCTCCTCCTCTCCCAGACCAGCGAGCTGTCGCTGGTGATCGGCCTCGCGGGGATGGTGCAGGGGGACCTGGACCCCGGCGTCTTCACGGTGATCGTCCTCGTCACCGCGGCCACGATGCTCCTCACGCCGCTCATCGCCAGCGACGCCGTCAGCCGGCGCCTGCTCCGCCTGCATCCCTCCCAGTGGAGGACGCCGGAGGGGGCGCCGCCCGCGGGCCACGTCCTCCTCCTGGGGGGCGGCACCACGGGCCGGACGCTCCTGGAGGAGCTCGCCCGTTCGGAGGTGGAGATCGTGGTCGTGGACCGGGATCCCTCGGTGACGGCGCGTCTCCGCTCGCGCGGAATACGGGCGATCTGCGGCGAGGCCTCGGACCCGCGGGTCCTTGAGGCGGCCGGGGCGGGGGACGCCCGGGTGGTGATCTCGACGGTGGGACGGGCGTCGGACAGCGAGGACGCCCTGGCGGCGGTGGGGTCCGGGACCGAGGTCCTGGTCCGGGTGACCACCGAGAGGGAGGCGCGACGCATCCGGGAGAGGGGCGGGACCCCGGTGCTGTTGCCGGAGAGGGCGGCGGAGAGCCTGATGGAGTGGTACGACCGGAGCGCCGCGGAGCTGGACCGCCGGCTGGCGGAGCGACTCGAGTCCCCGTAGTCCGCCGGGACCGGGGCGCCGACGTCGGTCCCGAGCGCCCCTCCCGCCGGGGAGGGGCAGGGCGTTATCGTTCCGTGACCGTTCCCGACGCCGTCGACCCCGACCAGTGCCGGACCCCGGAGGTGCAGACCATGGAGTCGCTCGCCGCCACCGCCCTCGTCGTCCAGGCCGAGCTCCCGTTCCTGTCGGAGCCGATGCTCGAGAGTCTCCGGAACACCGGAGTGCGCCTCCTGGCGGCGTCGGCCACGCTGTTCGTGTTCTGGCTGGCGTGGAAGGGGGTGCAGCTGGCGCTGGTGCCGCTGCTGGACCGGAGCCGGCTGGACACGACCAGCGCGCACTTCGTGCGCACGGTCGTGAAGTACGCCGTCCTCGCCATCGGCTTCGTGGCCGCCATCGGCGAGCTCGGGGTGAACACCACGTCCCTGGTGGCCAGCCTCGGCGTGGCCGGTCTGACCGTGGGCTTCGCGGCCCGGGACATCCTCTCCGACGTCATCGCCGGTCTGTTCATCTACTGGGACCGTCCCTTCGTCATCGACGACCTGGTGGAGATCGGCGACGACTACGGTCGGGTGGACCGGATCACGATGCGATCCACCCGCGTGGTGACGCCGGACGGGAGGATGCTGGCGATCCCCAACTCCGAGGCGGTGCGGACCACCATCGCTTCCTACACGAACTTTCCCCACCTGCGGGTGGACGTCCCCGTCGACGTCGGGGTCGGCGAGGACCTGGGGCGGGTCCGGCGGCTCCTGCTGGGGATGGTGAGGGAGAAGGAGGGGGTGCTGGAGGACCCGGCCCCGACGGTGGCCGTCAACCGGCTCGGGGACTACAGCGTGACGGTCACGCTGATGGTCTGGATCGAGGACGAGCGGGCGCACCTGTCCCGGAAGTCGGATCTCCGGGAGGAAGCCTTCGACACGCTGCGGGCGGAAGGGGTCGACATGCCCTACGAGACCGTCAGCCTGACGCCGGTGGAGGTGCGGCGGGGAGAGGCGCGGCAGGCAGGATGATCCGGCCGCGAGGGCCAGTGCGGAGGGCGCGGCTCGGGGCCGTGGACCCCACCGATCTCAGGCGTAGGCGCCCTCGTCCGCCTCCAGCGCCCGCTCGGCGGCCTGCCGCAGGGCCTCCACGGGCCGGGCTCCGGCGGCGGCGTGGGTGCCCCCGAAGACGAAGGTGGGGGTGCCGGAGATGCCGAGCCGGCGGGCCTCGCGCCGCGTCGCCTCCAGGGCGTCCTCCCCGTCGCCCCGGTCCAGGGCCGAGTCCAGCGCGTCGGGGTCGAGGCCCGAGGCCCGCGCCACGTCCAGGATCACCGACCGGTCGCCCAGGTCCCGTCCCTCGGAGAAGTAGGCCCGGAAGAGCCCCTCGTGGAACGTCGGGAAGCGGTCGGGCCGCTCCGCCTGGACCCGGGCTCCGGCCATGAGCGCCTCGTGCGTGTTGGAGACGAAGGGACGGGCTCCGATCTCGAGACCCTCACCGTCGGCCTGTTCCCGCAGGCGCTCCATCATCGTCTCCCACTGTTCCCGAGAATAGGGGAGCTCCTCCACGGGCATCCCCTCCTCCGGGACCTCGGGGTGGATCTCGAAGGGACGCCAGGTGACGTCCAGCTCCAACACGCCCCGCTCCTCATGCCGGAGGCGCTCCAGGCGGGCGTGGCCGATGTAGCACCACGGGCAGGTGTAGTCGCTGAACACCTCCACCTGCAACCGGCGGGTCGACGCTGCCTCGTCTCGGGTCTCGGTCATGTGGATCCTCCCGGGTGATCGTGCGCGGATCGCCCTCTCATTACACCTTCGCCCGGGTGAAGTGTATCTTGCGGCCGAGCGTTCCCCTGCCTACTTCCGACCCATGACCATGGCCGACGCCGACGACGGAGCCGATCCCTTCGAGGTGGTGAACGACCGCTGCGCCTGCCTGCACGTGCGGCAGGCGTCCCGGGCGGTGACCCAGTTCTACGACGACGCGCTGCGGCCCGTGGGCCTCAGGAGCACCCAGTTCATCCTCCTGGCGGCCCTGCGACTGGTGGGCCCGGTGGGCATCACGGCCCTGGCCGAGGAGCTGGTGATGGACCGGACCACGGTCTCCCGCAACATCGACCTCCTGGAGGAAGAGGGATGGGTGAGCCGCTCCCGCGGCGAGGACGCCCGCGTCCGGGAGGTCCACCTGACCGACGCGGGGAACCGGAAGCTCGAGCAGGCCTATCCGCGCTGGAGAGACGCCCAGGAGGAGGTGGAGGCGGCCCTGGAGCGCGAGGGGTTCGACCGCCTGCTCCAGGGACTCGACCAGGCGGTGGAGGCCACCCGCGGCGAGACGGCCTGACGCACGGAAGGGAACCCGTCATGCACCGATATCACCGGCATTCGAGGGCGGGACGTCGCCTGCCCTCCCCGACCCTGCTGTCCCTGCTCCTCACGGGACTGCTGGTCCTGCCCGCGTGCAGGGGGGACCGGGACGGCACCGGCCCCACCACGCCGGACGTCGGGTCCATCGAGGTGGCGGCGAACACCACCGGCGAGGACCCGGACCCGAACGGCTACACGGTGACGCTGGACGGCGCCGACAGCCGGTTCCTGGGCGCGTCGGGCACCGCCACGTTCACCGACGTCACGGCCGGGAGCCACGAGCTGGCCCTGTCCGAGACGGCCAGGAACTGTCAGGTGGAGGGCTCGAACCCCCGCACCGTGAGCGTCACGGCCGGGATGACGGCGTCGACGACCTTCGGGGTGGCCTGCACCCGGCTCCCGCGGATCCTCTTCGTCAGCGACCGGAGCGAAGGCAGCGACGTGTGGAAGATGGCGTCGAACGGCACGGACCCGAGCAACCTTTCGAGCGCCACGAGCTCGGACACGGATCCCCGCTGGTCGCCGGACGGCAGCCGGGTCGCCTTCGTCAGCGACCGGGGCGGGAGCGCCGACGTCTTCGTCATGGACGCCGACG
>CANPVF010000170.1 GCA_947581645.1 Candidatus Caribbeanibacter nitroreducens
ATCAAGGTACGTACCCGATTTACCCTATGGTTCGCCGGGATTCGCCCGGCGGTCACCCCACTTGGTACTCGAGGTCCGGCCCTGTGCTCCGTGTCCCGGTGCCGGCCTCCGGGCCCGGATAACTACCGGCACAGCGCCTCTCGGGCGAGAGCGGACGTCAGAAGGGGAGGTCGTCGTCCCCCATGAGGGCGTCGTCGCTGAAGTCGGAGAAGTCCTCGTCGTCGTCCGACGAGGACTCCGATCCCTGCTTCTCTCCCTGCACCGGGGAGACGTCGGCCCGGCGGCCGCGACCCCCTCCTCCGGAGGAGGGGCCTTCGCCCCGGCCGCGGCCGAGCATGATCATCTCGCGGGCCCTGATCTCCGTGGTGTAGCGGGTGCGACCGTCGTCGCCCTCCCACTGCCGGTACTCGATGCGGCCCTCGACGTAGATGCGATCGCCCTTGGAGAGATACTCCTCGCAGATCTCAGCGAGGCGGTCCCACGCGACGACCCGGTGCCACTCCGTCTTCTCCCGGTCCTCGCCGCTCCGGCTCGTCCAGCTCCGACTCGTGGCGACGGAGAGGGTCGCAACCCGGGTCCCCGAGGAGGTGCTCCGGACCTCCGGATCGGAGCCCAGGTTTCCGATGATCATCGCCTTGTTCAGGCTCCGCGACATTCGATGCCTCCGGTCGGTGTGGCGAACAGGCCGTCGGAGTCCGGCGGCCTGCGGGGGGAAAGCGAACGGTGTGTGGTCGTCTGGATCCGTACCAAGGTTGTCCTGCCGTTTGCCGGTGTCAACGCGCGTCCAACCCCATGACGAGGGCGTCCTCGGGAGGGGAACGGTAGTACTCGCTCCTCCGCCCGAGCAGGCGGAACCCGAGCCCGCGATAGAGCGCGATGGCCGCCTCGTTGCTCTCGCGCACTTCCAGGATCAGGTAGTCCGCGGCGTCCGCGTCCCGCACCGACTCCAGGGCGGTCCGCACCAGCCGTCGCCCCAGTCCCCGGCGCCGGTGGGCCTCGGCCACGGCCAGGTTTCCCAGCTGCGCGCCGTTCTCCGTGAACCACATGATCGCGTATCCCGCCACGGCGCCGTCCCGGTCCACTGCCGACCACGCCCGGGTCCGCTCGTGGCTCAGCAGCCGGCGGAAGGTCGTCTCCCTCCAGGGCACGGAGAAGGCGGCGCGCTCGATCTCCGCCACCTGCGGCAGGTCCTCCGGCCGCATGGGTCGGATCTCGGGCTCGCCACCGGGATCCTGCCGGGCGGGTCCCGCCTCCCCGTCCTCGCCGGGGGCGGGCCGAGGCCGCGGACGCCGCGCGCCCTCCGCCCGGGTCATCCCGCGGCCCCGTCCGCTCCCCCGGCCCCGCCTCCCTCCCGCCAGGCCGAGGAGCGCCGCACGTACGCGGGCTCCCAGGTGGAGGGCTCGTCCACGCGGCCCGCCTCCGGATGCCGGCGGACCAGCCACAGCAGTGATGCGGCCCGCGGCGTGCCGACGTGGGGCGGCACGACGTGCCCCCCGGCGGCCTCGATCCTCTCCCGGTGCCGGTCGGCGCCGCTTCCGGCCCACGTCCACTCGCCCGGTCCTCCGGGGAGCTCCTCGATCAGCGTCTCCACGTCCGTCACCTCGGGTCCCCGGGCGGCGCCCCCGGGAGCCACCCGGTCGTAGGCGGCGGCGTACACCTCCCGCCGCCGGGCGTCGAAGCACGCCACGACGCGCTCCGGGAGGCCGGTGCCGGCGGCCGTCGCCAGCAGGCTGGAGTAGGCGAAGAGCCCGCGGTCCCGGCCGAAGCAGAGCCCCTTGGCCAGGGACGCGGCGATCCGGACCCCCGTGAACGAGCCCGGCCCGGCGCCCACGGCGACGGCGTCGATCTCGTCCCGGCCGCGTCCGGCCTGCCCGAGCAGACGGTCCACCTCCGGCATCACCGTCTCGGAGTGGGTGGCGCGTACCGAGAGCAGGCTCTCGGCCAGGAGCTCCCCGTCCGTCCCCAGGGCCACGCTCCCCAGCTCCCCGCCGGTCTCCAGCGCCAGGGTCAGCACGGCTCCCCCCGCTCAGCGCGGTCCGTCGCGGCGCCGGCGGCCCGGTCCCCGGGCGCCGGGGGCGTCGGGGCCGCTCCCACGCTTCGGAGCTCCACTCGCCGCACCGATCGGTCCGCGGGGATCTCGAGCCGGACCTCCCACCGGTCGTCGGGGAGGTCGCCCTCCGCCCGATCCGCCCACTCCACGAAGACGGGGCCCCCGGCGGCCAGCAGCCGGTCCCAGCCGATCTCGTCCAGGGCCCGGCCGCCGGAGAGCCGATAGAGGTCCACGTGGAAGAAGGTCGCTCCGTCGCGGCCGGGGATCCGGTGCTCGTTCACCAGGGTGTAGGTGGGACTCGGTACGGCCCCCTCGACGCCGGCCCCGCGCGCCGCCGCACGGGCCAGCGTGGACTTGCCCGCCCCCAGCGGGCCGAAGAGCGCCACGAAGACACGGTCCCGGGCGGCGGCCTCGCCCAGCCGGCGGCCCCAGGCCCGGAGCGCCTCCTCGTCCAGGCGCCACTCCGCAGCCGCCCGGCCCGCGGTCATCCGGAGCCGTTCCCGGAGCCCGAGGCCCGCAGGGCGCCGAGCCGGGAGCGGGCCTCCCGCCCGGACCCGTCGCCGTCGCCCTCCAGCTCCGACTTGACGTCGAACAGCTCGTCCCGCAGCCGGGCGGCCCGCTCGAAGTCCCGCTCCTCGGCGGCCTGCTCCATCTCCCGCTCCAGGGCCCGGACCAGCTCCTCGGGCTCCATCTCCTCGTAGGGCTCCCCCTCCTCGGCCACCTTGCCGGCGGCCGGCTCCTCCCGGGCGTCGGCCACCTGGGTGCTGAACCGGATCTGGTCCACGGACTTCTCGATGGAGCGCGGCGTGATCCCGTGCTCCTCGTTGTACTCCTGCTGGATCTCGCGCCGCCGCTCCGTCTCGTCGATGGCGCGGCGCATGGAGCCGGTGACCTCGTCGGCGTAGAGGATGGCCTTCCCGTTCACGTTCCGCGCGGCCCGCCCGATGGTCTGGATCAGCGAGGTCTCCGAGCGGAGGAACCCCTCCTTGTCGGCGTCCAGGATCGCCACCAGCGACACCTCCGGCAGGTCCAGCCCCTCCCGCAGGAGGTTGATGCCCACCAGCACGTCGAAGTTGCCGAGCCTGAGATCCCGGAGGATCTCCACCCGGTCGATGCTGTCGATGTCGGAGTGCATGTAGCGCACTCGCACGCCCCGGGCGGCCAGGAACTCCGACAGGTCCTCGGCCATCCGCTTCGTGAGGGTGGTGACCAGGACCCGCTCGCCCCGGTCCGCCCGCTCCCGGATCTCCGACAGCAGGTCGTCGACCTGCCCCTTCACCGGCCGGACCTCGATCTCCGGGTCCACCAGCCCGGTGGGGCGGATGATCTGCTCCACCACGACCCCGCCCGACTTCTCGAGCTCCTCGTCCCCCGGCGTGGCGCTGACGAAGACCCCCTGGGACACCTGCTCCTCCCACTCCTGCTTGTTCAGCGGGCGATTGTCCAGGGCCGACGGCAGCCGGAAGCCGTGCTCCACCAGCGTCGTCTTCCGGCTCCGGTCCCCCTTGTACATCCCACCGATCTGGGGGAGGGTCACGTGGGACTCGTCCACGAAGACCAGGTAGTCGTCGGGGAAGTAGTCCAGCAGGCAGTAGGGGCGCTCGCCGGGCTCCCGGCCGTCCAGGTACCGTGCGTAGTTCTCGATGCCGGGACAGACCCCGACCTCCTTGATCATCTCCAGGTCGAACTTCGTCCGCTGCTCCAGCCGCTGGGCCTCCAGCAGCTTGTCCTGCTGGCGGAGCTCCATGAGCCGCTCCTCCAGCTCCCGGTGGACGGCCTCCACCGCCGCGTCCAGGCGCTCCTGCTCCGTGGCGTAGTGGGTGGCCGGGTAGATGGCCGCCTTCGGGAGGCGCGTGACCGTCTCCCCGGTGAGCGGATCGATCTTGGATATCCGCTCGATCTCCTCGCCCCACAGCTCGATCCGCACCGCCTGCTCCTCGTAGGCCGGCAGCACCTCGATCACGTCGCCGCGGACGCGGAAGGTCCCGCGGTGGAAGTCGAGGTCGTTCCGCTTGTACTGGATCTGGACCAGCGAGGAGAGGATGTCCCGGCGGGAGATCTCCTGGCCTTCCTCGAGGTGGAGCATCGTCTCCCGGTAGCCCCGGGGATCGCCGAGGCCGTAGATGGCCGAGACGGAGGAGACGACGATCACGTCGCGTCGCTCCATGAGCGAGGAGGTGGCCCGCAGCCGCAGGCGGTCGATGTCGTCGTTGATGGAGGCGTCCTTCTCGATGTAGGTGTCCGACTGCGGGACGTAGGCCTCCGGCTGGTAGTAGTCGTAGTAGGAGATGAAGTACTCGACGGCGTTCTTCGGGAAGAACTGCTTCAGCTCCCCGTAGAGCTGGGCGGCCAGGGTCTTGTTGTGGCTCATGACCAGCGTGGGCAGCCCCGTCTCCTCGATGACGCCCGCCATGGTGACGGTCTTGCCGCTCCCGGTGACGCCGAGAAGCGTCTGCCAGGGATCCCCGTTCTCCACGCCGCGGGAGAGCTCCTCGATGGCCTCGGGCTGGTCCCCGGTGGGCTCGAACGGGAGCTGGAGGTCGAAGTCTGCCTTCTGGGCCATCGTGTCGGCGGGACCTGGCGCTGGGGTCGGGGCGATCGCGGGCGGCCGGCGGCAGGGGGCGGCCCGGGAGCCCGCCGGGCGGCCCGGCGGGCACGATCTGATACGGTCGAGGCCACGCTGGGTTCGTTTGATGCAGCCGGTGACGGCCGCGATATTGCCCGCGGCCGCGGCGCGGTTCGACCGGCCGCGACCACCCCGCCGGCCCTCCACGGGCCGACGGACCGTGCACGACCGACGCCGGACCCGACGACGCCGAACTCCGAGAACACCAGACCACGGATACGAACCATCAGATGAGCAGCGAACCCTACGGCGGAGAGCTGATCGATCGGACCACGGCCCCGGAGCAGGCCGATGCCCTCCGGTCCCGGGCCGACGACCTCCCCACGATCCAGGTCGACCACCGGATCCTGAGCGACCTCTACCTCATCGCCGTGGGCGGCCTGTCGCCCCTCACGGGCTTCATGTCGCGGGAGGACTACGTCTCGGTCCTCGACGACATGCGGCTGACGAACGGTCTCCCGTGGACGGTGCCCGTGGTGCTCCCGGCCACCGAGCGGGAGGCCCGTCACCTGAAGCAGGGCGGCGAGGCCGCCCTGGTGGACGCCGACGGCGTGCTGGCCGCCGTGATCGACGTGAGGAACGTCTACGACCGGGACGTGGAGCGCGAGGCGCACAGCGTCTACGGCACCGGCGAGGAGGCCCACCCCGGCGTAGCGGCGATCCAGGAGATGGGCGAGAAGTACGTCGCCGGCCCGATCCACTACACGTATCCGCACGACATCTCGGGCTTCCCCGACGACAACCTGACGCCGGCCGAGACCCGGGCCCGGATGGACGAGCTCGGCTGGGACACGGTGGTGGGCTTCCAGACGCGGAACCCGATCCACCGCGCCCACGAGTACATTCAGAAGTGCGCCCTGGAGCTGGTGGACGGCCTCCTGGT
>CANPVF010000171.1 GCA_947581645.1 Candidatus Caribbeanibacter nitroreducens
AACGTCGAGGGCAACATGCCCGACAAGCCGCGCCACTCCTGGGTCTCCCATCTGGAGGCCTCGAAGCACGAAGCCGGCACGGCCTTCGCCGTCATCCACGACTTCATGCGGGGCGACCGCGCCACCTACGTCTACCGCACCACGAACTTCGGCCAGAGCTGGGAGCGGCTCCCCACCGACGGCGTGGCCGGCTTCGGCCGCACGGTGGAGCAGGATCCGGAGAACCGGAACCTGCTGTGGCTCGGCACCGAGTTCGGCCTGTACGTGAGCCTGGACGGCGGCGACAGCTGGTCCCGCTGGACCCACGACTTCCCCAACGCCGTGCCGGTGCGCGCCGTGACCACCCAGCCCCGGGAGGGGGATCTGGTGGTCGGCACCTACGGCCGGGGCGCCTACGTGCTGGACGACCTGGAGCCGATCCGGGCAGCGGCCCGCGACCCCTCGGTGCTGGACGAGAGCCTGCACCTCTTCGATCCGCCCGTGGCCACCCGCCACGTGGAGGGGGAGACGCAGGGGTACCGGTCGAGCGGGCACGCGATGTTCCGGGGGGAGAACGCTCCCTACGGCGCCCTGCTCACCGTGAACGCCGAGGTGCAGGGCGAGGAGGACGGCGGCGGCGGTGCCGTCGGCGGCGACCCGGAGTACCCGTTCACGCAGGTCCGGACCGGGGAGCGGACCGACGGGCCGGAGCCCGAGCGGGCCGCCACCCTCGAGGTGCTCCAGGGCGACTCGGTCGTCCGGAGCCGCGAGGTGGAGCTCCGGGACGGCCTCAACCGCTTCACGTGGAACCTCCGGATCCACGACTTCGGCCGGGAGGGGAGCGAGGCACGCATGCCGGGGCCGCAGGTGGTCCCGGGCCAGTACCGGCTCCGGCTGGTCTCCGGCGCCGACACCGCCACCGGCTCCGTCGAGGTTCGGGGTGACCCGCGGGCCGACGTGCCGGCCAGCGGCTACCGCGCCACCTACGAGGCCATGGTCCGTGTCGGCCACGACGCCGAAGTCCTCTCCGAGGCCGAGCGCCGCCTCCAGAAGGCCCGCTCCGGCGTGGCCACGGTGCTCGAGTCCACCGGGGGCGAGGACGGCTACGACGCGCTGCGGGAGCGGGCCCGATCGGTGAAGGCGCGCCTGGACTCGGCCTATCACGAGATCTTCGAGGGGCCGCCGTGCCAGGGCATCTGTGCCGAGGACACGGTCCTGGGTACCCTCCAGGGGGCCTACTTCGGGCTCTTCGGCGCTCCCGGCGCTCCCACCGCCGCCCAGATGCTCCAGGTGGAGACGGCGGAGGAGGAGATCGCCGCCGCCCTGGACGAGCTGAACGGGCTGCTCTCGGGTCCGGTGGCCGAGCTCCGCAGCCGGGTGCGCGACACCGGGCTCCCGCTCTTCCCGGACGTGGAGCCGCTGAGCATGGAGTGGCGTCCCGGGGAGCGGTAGGCCCGGAATCAGGCTCGCACGGTCGGGTCTCCGCCCCGGCCTGAGCCGCCCCCGAGCCCGGGAGACCGGATGACCCGACGCGCCGACGGCCCCGACCCGCGGCGCTGGCGCATCCTGGCGCTGGTGTCCGCGGCGGAGCTGCTGGGAATGTCCCTGTGGTTCACGGCCAACGCCGCCGCCCCGGAGCTCCGGGAGGCCTGGTCGCTCTCGGCGTCCCAGGCCGGCTGGCTCACGACGGTGGTCCAGCTCGGCTTCGTCGCCGGCACGGCGGCCGCGGCCGTCCTGAACCTGGCCGACCTCTTCCCCTCCCGGGCGTACTTTTCGGCGTCTGCGCTGGCCGGAGCCGCCGCCAACGCCGCCCTCCTGGTGGCCCCGGGCTACGAGTGGGCCCTGGCCTCCCGCTTCGCCACGGGCTTCTTCCTGGCGGGCGTCTATCCGCCGGCCATGAAGATGATCTCCACCTGGTTCCGCGACGCCCGGGGCCTGGCCATCGGCACCGTCGTGGGCGCCCTGACGGTGGGGAAGGCCACCCCGTACCTGACGCAGGGGCTCGGCGCCAGCGGGTTCCGCGAGGTGGTGATCGCCGGCTCGGCGGCCGCCGTCGTCTCCGCCCTCCTGGTCGGCCTCTTCTACCGGCGCGGCCCCTATCCCTTCGAGCGGCGCCCGTTCTCGTGGGACCTGGTGGGCCGGGTCTTCCGCCACCGGGAGACGCGCCTGGCCATCGACGGCTACCTGGGCCACATGTGGGAGCTGTACGCCATGTGGACCTGGACACCGGCCTTCCTGGCAGCCAGCGCGGAGGCGCGCAGCGCCGCGGGTCTGGGGGCACCCTCGGCGGGCACGGTGGAGCTGCTGGCCTTCGGCGCCGTGGCTGCCGGCGGGCTGGGCTGCGTGTGGGGAGGGTGGGCGGCCGACCGCGTGGGACGGGGCCGGCTGGTGAACCGGGTGATGGCCGTCAGCGGCGCCTGCTGCCTGGGCGTCGGGCTCCTCTTCGGCGCGCCGTTCTGGATCCTGGCGCCGGTGTGCTGGATCTGGGGCTTCTTCGTGGTGGCCGACTCCGCCCAGTTCAGCGCCCTGGTCACCGAGGTGGCGCCCCCCCACGCCGTGGGGACCGCGCTGACGCTCCAGACCTCGCTGGGCTTCCTTCTCACGATGGTCACCATCCAGGGCGTCCCCGAGCTGGTGGGCCTCGTCGGGTGGCAGTGGGCCTTCCCCGCCCTGGCCCTGGGTCCCGCCTTCGGCATCTGGTCCATCCGGAAGCTCCAGGGGACAGCCGGCCGGTGAGCCGGGTCCCCGACCCGGCACGGCCACCGGGAGGCCCCGGGGGACGGGGACGCCCTATTCGGCGACAGACCGGACGCTCTCCCCTCTCGCGGGGGGCTCGATGACCCGACCCTCGTCGTCCAGCGCCCGCAGCGTGACCACCGTCTCCACCGGGTCGCCGGTCACCATCTCCACCGCCGCCGAGTACCCCATGCGGGCGCCCTCGAGCAGCCGGTCGACGTCGGTCTCGAAGCTGTGCACCGGCTCCCGGTCCGCGTCCACCGAGAGCCCGTACAGGAAGGGCTCCTCCTCCGGCTCCGCGCTGCTCCTGGCCAGCTCCTCCATCCCCGCCCGGTAGAGCGCCTCCCGGTCGCGGTACAGGTCCGCCAGCCCCTCGGAGACGCTCATGAGGGCGCGGCCGAAGGTGACCCGGTGCCAGAACCCCGGGGCCGGACGGTGCACGCCCTGCGGCCGGCTCAGCAGGTTGAGCACGTGGGTGCATCCGTCCTCGATGGCGGCGAAGAAGGGGATGGGCTGCGTCATGGCCGCGTCCATGTACGCGCGGCCGTCGATCTCCACGGGCTCCCCGGTGACCAGCGGCAGCGAGATGGCGGCCCGCAGCGCGCGGTAGAGGTGATCCACGTCCCCGAACGGCCCCAGCAGCTCGCACCCGTTCTCCTCCACCGAGCTCACGGCCACCCGGAAGTCCACCGCCGACTCCAGGACGCGGCCCACCCGCAGCGGCTTGTCGCCCCGCATCAGCTTCTCCAGCAGGTAGTCGATGGACAGGATGGGCTCCCCCCGGGCCGCCCTCCGGTAGTCCATGAACTCCGAGTCCGTCAGGTGATGGTGGTAGATCTCCATCCCGTAGAGGGCCTGCCGGGCGACGAAGTACGCCGCTCCCACGGCGCCCGCCGACGCCCCGTACACCACGTCGAAGGCGGGGAGAGCCTCCATCTGCTCCAGTCCGGCCAGCATGCCCCCGGAGACCACGCCGCGCATGCCGCCTCCCTCGACGACCAGGCCCAGACGGTGGGGATCGCTCCGCTCCCCGGGGCACGACCCCTCATCCAGCCGGCGCCGGAGGAGCCGGATCACGGGGTGAGACTCCGGCGTCCGCCCGGGCGGTGCCCAGGACGGGAGCTCTCGGGTCTCGGGCTCGGACATGGACGTCTCCTCTCTCGCGCGCTCGACGGAGCCGAAGGTCGACACGGGATTTCTGATCACCTTCCACTAATACCGGAGCCGGCCTCCCCGGATCCTCGCCGCGGCCGCTCGAGTCGCGCGTGTCGGCGGGTCAGCCGGCCCGCCGGAGTTCGATGCTCCCGTTGGTGGTCTCGAG
>CANPVF010000172.1 GCA_947581645.1 Candidatus Caribbeanibacter nitroreducens
GCCCGGCGGGTGAAGGTCACCGACAGGCAGGCCTCCGGCTCCGCCCGGCCGCTCTCCACCAGGTGGGCCACCCGGTGGGTCAGGGTGCGGGTCTTCCCGGTCCCGGGGCCGGCGACGATGAGCAGCGGGCCGCCGGTGACCCGGGCCGCCTCCCGCTGGTCCGGGTCCAGGGCCTCCAGGGGGTCGTCGGACGCCGCGTCCGTCCCGTCCGTCCCGTCCGCGGCCGCCTCCTCCTGCGCCGGGCGCTCCGGGAGCGACCGGTCGGCGGGGCCCCTTCCCTCCTCCTTCTGCTCCTTCTCCTCTGCCGGCTCTCCCTCGACGCCGGTGCCCCCGAGCAGCGACCCCATGGCGGGCTGCGCCTCCAGCTCCTCCGGGTCGAAGAGGCGGATCGTGCCGTACTCGCCGTCGAAGCCGGCCTCCCGGCGCACGTCGCCGGCCCGGAGGCGGCGGACGGCCTCGGCCACCCGTGGGTCGGCGGCGGCCTCCACCTGCTCCAGGGGCAGGTCGCGCAGGATCGCCAGCTCGGGCCCCAGGCGGTCCAGGAGGGAGGCGAACTCCCGCTCCACGGTCTTCGTCCCGGCGCCCACGTCCCGCACCTCGCCCAGGATCTCGGGCAGGGGGACCAGGCTCCAGAAGGGCTCCCGCCCCTCGGGACGGGCGTCCGGCGGGCGGTCGGCCAGCTCCTCCACCCGGTGCATGACGCCCACCGTGACCGGCTTCCCGCACTCCGGGCACGTGCCGCCGCGCTGTCGCGTCTGGCGGGGCTCCAGGCGGACGCCGCACTTCCGGTGGCCGTCCAGGTGGTACTTCCCCTCCTCCGGGAAGAACTCCACGGTGCCGACGTAGCCCTCGCCGGTCTCCAGCGCCTCCCGCATCCGGAAGTAGTCCGGGTCGGTGTCGAAGACGCAGGCCTCTCTCGCCAGCTTCGGCGGCGAGTGGGCGTCGGAGTTCGAGACCAGCCGGTAGCGGTCCAGGTCCGAGACGCGCCAGTTCATGGGCGGGTCGGAGGAGAGGCCGGTCTCGGCGGCGAAGACGTGGTCCGCCAGGTCGCCGTAGCAGGCCGCGATCGAGTCGAAGCCGGACTTCGAGCCCAGGGCCGAGAACCAGGGCGTCCAGATGTGGGCGGGGATCAGGAAGGCGTCGTCCCCGCTCTCCAGGACGATCTCCAGCAGGTCCCGGGAGTCCAGCCCCAGGATGGGGCGGCCGTCGGAGCCCAGGTTCCCGATCCGGTCCAGCCGGCGCCGGAGCTCCTCCACGGTCTCCAGCCGCGCGGCGTAGACCAGGTGGTGCACCTTCCGCGTCCGCTCGCCCTTCTTGTAGATGGTGGAGATCTCCACCTGCAGGGCGAAGCGCACCGGGTCCCGGCACGCCCGGGGGACCCGGCGGTCCACTCGCTCCTCGATCTCCGGCTCCAGCCGGAAGAGCCCGGGCTCGGCGGGGACCAGCTTCTCCCGGATCTCCTCCGCCCACGCCGGGTGGGTGAAGTCGCCGGTCCCCACCACCGAGAGGCCCTTCCGCTGCCCCCAGAGCGCCAGGTGCTCCAGGTCGGCGTCCTTGCTGGTGGCGCGGGAGTACCGCGAGTGGACGTGGAGGTCCGCGTAGAAGGCCATGGGGTAGAGAGGATAGCGGGCCGCGACCGCCGCCTACAACACGCTCCGCGGCCCGCGGCGGACCACGACCGACGGAGTCGGGCCGGTGACGGGGTTCTCCCCACGGGAGGAGAGGGAACCTTCCCCACGGGAAACGCCCTCGCCGGGATCGAAAGCGGGGTGCGGCCCTGTTAACTTTTCCCTGTCGAGGTGTATCCACCGGTGCCGGACCGCACCGTTCGGGGACGCATCTGCAGCCTCACGTCCGAAAGCGAGAGCAAGCCATGAGTGAACCGACGAAGCAGGGCACCGACACCGCCGCCAGCGAGGCCGAGGCCCGGAAGGTCGCCGAGCAGTCCCGCGAGAAGGACTGGGGCGGCGAGACCTTCCTCCGCGACCTCTTCCTGGGCGACTTCCGCCTCGACCTGGTCCACCCCTACCCCGACCCGGACCAGTTCATCAGCGACCGGGCCCGGGAGTACATCGACGAGATGCGGACCTTCCTCCGGGAGGACGTGGACTCGGAGGCCATCGACCGCGAGGGGCAGTACCCGCCGGAGGTCGTGGACCGGCTGCGGGAGATGGGCGCCTTCGGGCTCAAGATCCCCCAGGAGTACGGCGGGATGGGCTTCAACCAGTCCGAGTACGGGCGGATCATGGAGGTGGTGGGCTCGGCCGACGGCAACCTGGTGGCCCTGCTCTCGGCCCACCAGTCCATCGGCGTGCCCCAGCCGCTCAAGCTGTTCGGCACGAAGGAGCAGAAGGAGGAGTACCTGCCCCGGGTGGCGAAGGGCGAGATCTCGGCCTTCGCGCTCACCGAGCCGCAGGTGGGCTCGGACCCGGCGAACCTGGAGTCCTCGGTCCGCCGCACCGACGACGGCGACTTCATCCTGAACGGCGAGAAGCTGTGGACCACGAACGGCACCTTCGCCGATCTGTTCGTGGTCATGGCCCGGCACGAGGACACGGGCCGCATCTCGGCCTTCATCGTCGAGAACGACTGGGAGGGCGTGGAGGTCAGCGAGCGGCTCCACTTCATGGGGCTCCGGGCGCTGGAGAACGGCATCGTCCGCTTCGACGACGTGCGGGTGCCGAAGGAGTGCATGCTGGGCGAGGAGGGCGCCGGCCTGAAGCTGGCCCTGATCACGCTCAACACCGGCCGGCTCACCATCCCGTCGGCCTCCGGCGGCACGGTGAAGACGTGCCTGGAGATCTGCCGGAAGTGGGCCTCCGAGCGCGTGCAGTGGGGCGCCCCGGTGGGCAAGCACGAGGCCGTGGCGCACATGATCTCGGACATGGCCGCCCAGGGCTACGCCATGGAGTCGGTGGCCGAGCTCACGGCCATGATGGTGGACCAGGAGAAGTTCGACATCCGGCTCGAGGCCGCGGTGGCCAAGCTGTTCAACACCGAGGTGGGCTGGGACCTGATCGACAAGACGCTGCAGGTGCGCGGCGGGCGCGGCTACGAGACCGCCGCCTCGCTCGAGTCCCGCGGCGAGCCCGGCATCGGCGTCGAGCGGATGATGCGCGACTTCCGCATCAACCGGATCTTCGAGGGCTCCAGCGAGATCCTGCGCCTGTTCAGCGCCCGCGAGGCCGTGGACCGGCACCTGGAGGTGGCCGGCGACCTGGTGGAGGGGGAGCTGTCGGTGGGCGAGAAGCTGGCCGAGCTGCCGAAGGTGGCCGCCTTCTACGCCGCCTGGTACCCGAGCCGCTGGTTCAAGGGCGCCGGGCCCGACTTCTCCGACTTCGACGACCTGGCCACCCACATGCGCTTCGTGGAGCGCTCGTCGCGGAAGCTGTCCCGCGACCTCTTCCACCAGATGGTGAAGCACGGGGCCGGGCTGCAGAAGAAGCAGGGCATCCTGTTCCGCGCGGTGGACATCGGCGCCGAGCTGTTCGCCCAGACGGCGTCGGTGTGCCGGGCGCAGATGATGACGCGGCTGGGGAAGCCCCACGCCGAGGAGGCCCGGCAGATGGCCGACACCTTCTGCACCGGCTCCCGGAAGCGGGTGAAGCGGCTCTTCGAGGACATGGCGTCCAACAACGACGTGCAGCGCTACCGCCTGGCGCAGGACGTCCTGGAGGGACGCTTCACCTGGTGGGAGGAGGGCATGGTGGGGGTCGAGGCCTCGGCCGAGGCCCTGGAGCCCGAGTTCGAGGCGGAGCTGGACGAGGAGGCCGCCGAGGCCGCGGGGGTCACCGGGACGACCGGGGCCGGCGCGGAGGAGACGGCCGGGGACGAGCGCGGGCGCGACGAGCGGGAGACCGCCCGCGCGGAGAGCTGACGGAGGGCACGCTCCCGTCCCCGCCCCCGTCGGGGCCCGTTCAGGCCTCCAGGTCCAGGACGATCTTCCCCAGGTTGCGGTTCGACTCCATGTAGCGGTGGGCCTCCGAGGCGTCCTCCAGGGGGAAGGTGCGGTCCACGATCGGCCGGAGGCGGCCCTCCCGGATCAGGGGGAGGACCCGCTTCCGGAACGCCCGGGTGAGCTCGAGCTTCTCGCCCGGCGACCGGGCCCGGAGCACCGTGCCCACCACGGTGAGCCGGTTCCGGAGCACCTGGCCCAGGTCCACGTCGGCGGAGCGGCCGCCGAGCAGGCCCACCAGCACCATCCGCCCCTGCCAGGCCAGGCTCTCCATGTTCTGCTCCCAGTACTCGCCGCCGATCACGTCCAGGATCACGTCGACGCCCTCCCCGCCGGTCTCCTCACCGACGACCTCGGCGAAGTCCCGGCTCCGGTAGTCGATGGGGACGTCCAGGGGGAGGCCGAGCTCGCGGATGCCCTCCAGCTTGGGCTCCGACGCCGTGCCGAGGATCCGTCCGGCCCCGGCGGCCCCGGCCAGCTGCAGCGCCGCCGTGCCCACCCCGCCGCCGGCGGCGTGGATCAGGACCCGCTCGCCCATCTCGAGCCCCACCTGCCGGAAGAGGGCGTCCCAGGCGGTGTAGAAGACCTCCGGCACGCTGGCCGCCTCGACGAAGGTCAGGTTCTCGGGCACCGGGAGCAGGAGGTCGCCGTGGACGCACACCTGTTCGGCGTACCCGCCGCCGCCCAGCAGCGACATGACCCGGTCGCCGGGCTCGAATCCCTGCACGCGGTCCCCGACCTCCGCCGCGACGCCGGCCATCTCGAGCCCCGGGATCTCCTCCGGCCACCCCGGGGGCACGGGGTAGTGGCCGCGGCGCTGGTAGAGGTCGGCCCGGTTGATTGCCGCGGCGCGGACCTCCACCCGGACCTCGTCGGGCCCGGGCTCGGGGTCGGGGACCTCCCCGGGCCGCAGGACGTCGGGGTCGCCGGACTCGGTGATGCGGACGGCTCTCATCGGTTCACTCCCTCGTGATCTACCGCGTGCTGGCGGACCTGGTGACGGCGGTTCACGCCGGCTTCGTGGTCTTCGTCGTGGTCGGCGCCTTCCTCGTGCTGTGGCGCCGGTGGGTGGCCTGGCTGCACGTGCCGGCGGCGCTGTACGGCGTGGCCATCGAATTCTTCGGCTGGACCTGTCCGCTGACGCCGCTGGAGCAGCGGTTCCGGCGACTGGCCGGCCAGGCCGGCTACGCCGGGGGCTTCATCGACCACTACCTGCGCGAGCTGATCTACCTGCCGGCGCCGGTGTGGAATAGTCTCCGATTCTGGCTCGGAGGGCTCGCGCTGGCCGTGAATATCGCGATCTACCTCTGGGTGTGGAAAACTCTGCGCCGCCGTCGGGAGGCCGGGGACTGAGTCCGACGGAGCCGGAGCCCGGCCCCGGATGTGCGCGGTGAATCTCTCAGAGACCCCGTCGCTACCGGGGTTTCGGGCGCCGGGGGCGAGCGGAAGCGGCTCCCCGGTCCGCCTCCCGGCCCGGGGGATCGGGCCCGTCACCACCCGACCTGCCCCTCCATACCGCCGCCTACAGTTGTACGACCAACTGTAGGGAGGGGGATTGGGGTCCCCGTCCCGTCCTGCGGCGCTGCCAGCGGGGACCGCGGCCGGGTCGGCCTGGTCCGTCAGCCCGCCGGCGCCGTCCCCTCCCGCACCCCGGCGCGGACCCGCTCCAGGGCGGCGGCCGGGTCGTCGGCCTGCGTGATGGAGCGGCCCACCACCAGGTAGTCGGAGCCGGCCCGGGCGGCGTCGGCGGGGGGGGCCACGCGCTGCTGGTCGTGGGCGCTGTCGCCCGGGAGCCTTATCCCGG
>CANPVF010000173.1 GCA_947581645.1 Candidatus Caribbeanibacter nitroreducens
CGGGACCCTGCGCCGGATGCAGGAGCGCGTGGGGAGCCGGGTGGCCGGGGCGGAGATCTCCGTCCAGCGGCCGCAGAACGGCCCGCCCAGCGGCGCGCCCGTGAACCTGGAGGTGGTGGGCGAGGACCCGGAGGTGCTCAAGTCCCTGTCGGACTCCATCCTCCAGATCCTCCGCGACGCCCCGGTGGCCTCGAAGCTGGCCGGGCTGGAGAGCGACATGGAGTCGGCGCGGCCGGAGCTCGGCGTCGAGGTGGACCGCGAGAAGGCGGCCCTGTACGGGCTCTCCACCCGGGACGTGGGCATGGCCGTGCGCGGCGCGATCCAGGGGATCGAGGCCGCCAAGTACCGCACCGGCAACGACGAGCACGACATCGTGGTCCGCCTGGCGGAGCGCTACCGGCAGGACCTGACGGCGCTGGAGGACCTGGTGGTGGAGGCCGAGCTGGGGACCAAGGTGCCCCTGACCTCGGTGGCGGACTGGAGCGTCGGCGAGGGCTACGGCTCCATCCGGCGGAAGGACATGGACCGGGTGGCCACCATCAGCTCCGACGTGGCCACGGGCTACAACAGCAACGCGGTGCTGGCCGAGGTGCGGCAGACGCTGGCGGACTTCGAGGCCTCCAGCCTGCCGCCGGCCTATACGATGCGCTACACGGGCCAGAACGAGGACCAGGCCGAGGCCCAGTCCTTCCTCTCCGGGGCCTTCCTGGCGGCGCTGGGGCTCATCGGCTTCATCCTGGTCTCGCAGTTCAACTCGGTGGCCAAGCCGGTGATCATCCTCACGTCGGTGATCATGTCCACCGTGGGCGTGCTGGCCGGGCTGATGATCTTCCAGATGCCCTTCGTGATCATCATGACGGGCGTGGGAATCATCTCCCTGGCGGGCATCGTGGTGAACAACGCCATCGTGCTCATCGACTACATCGACATCCTCAGGAACCGGGACGGGCTGGACGTGCGCGAGGCGCTGGTGGAGGGCGGGAAGACCCGTTTCCGGCCCGTGATCCTCACGGCCGTGACCACGGCGCTGGGGCTCGTGCCCCTGGCCGTGGGGCTGAACTTCGACTTCTTCGGCCTCTACAGCAGCCTGGCGCCGGACTTCTTCATGGGCGGCGAGCAGGCCGCCTGGTGGGGCCCGATGGCCGTGGCGGTCATCGTGGGCATCACCTTCGCCACCTTCCTGACGCTGGTCCTGGTGCCGGTGATGTACTCCCTCATCGACGAGGCCGTGGGGCTGCTCCGCAGGCTGTTCTTCGGGCGGACGCGGGAGGAGGCGGAGGCCGCCGCGGCCGGGGCGGGGGAGGAGCCGGCCGGTCGCCCGGCCCCGGCGGCCCCCGGCGTGCCGCGCCCGGCGGCCCGGGGGGCGTCGGGCGCGTCGGCATCGTCGGCGTCGCACGCATCGGCCGGTCCGCAGTCCCCGTCCGGGTCGGCGCCGTCGGGCGCGAGCTGAGCGCGGCAGGCGACAGGGGGCGCGGCGGTCCGCCGCCCGGGCGCCGCCGGTAGCCGTCGGCGCAGCGGGGATTCCGCGTTCCGAGACGAGCACACCGAGCTTCGAGCTGACAGAGTTCAGGCAGAATTCAGAGAGGCACAGATTCGTGACCGAACATCGTGACACAGAGGCGAGGGGACGGGCCGGCTCGCTCCGGCTCCGCGGCCTCCTCGCCGCCGTTCTCACCGCGGCCCTGATTCCGCTCGTGCCCCAGGCGGCCGCGGCCCAGCAGCAGGCGACAGGGGACGCCGCGGGGCAGGGCACGCTCCGGCTCTCCGTGGAGGACGCCGTCCGGCGGGCGGTGACCGAGAACGAGCAGGTGCTCATGGCCCGGGCCGACGCGGCGCGCACGCGGGGGATCGTGAAGGAGACGCGGGCCCAGTCGCTGCCGGACCTGCGGCTCAACATGGGCTACACGCGGAACCTCCAGTCGCCGGTGATCTTCTTCAACCAGGGCGGCCAGACCCAGCAGATCCAGATCGGCGACCAGAACGAGATGGCGGCGTCGCTCTCCTTCGAGCAGCCGCTGATCGACTTCTCCCTGGGGCCCGCCCGCCGGGCGGCCCGGCTGAGCCAGTCGGCCACGGCGGCCCAGGTGGAGGCGGCCCGCACCGACGTGGCCCTCTCCACCCGGTCCACCTACTACCGGGTGCTCCTGGACCGGGAGCTGGTGCGCGTGCAGGAGCAGGCCCTGGAGCAGGCGCAGGCCCGCCTGAAGCAGGTGCGGAGCTTCTACGAGGCCGGCACCGGCTCCGAGTTCGACGTCCTCACCGCCCAGGTGGAGGTGGACAACATCCGCCCGCAGCTGATCCAGGCCCGGAACCGCCTGGAGCTGAACCGGAACCGGCTGAAGCGGGTCGTCGGGGTGCCGCTGGAGCGCGAGGTGGCGCTCACCGACTCCCTGTCCCGGCCGCCGGAGTCGGAGGTCCCGCCGCTGGACAGCGCGGTGGAGGTGGCGCGGCAGAACCGGGCCGACCTGGAGAGCCAGCGGGTGCGGGTGAACCTGCAGGAGGCCAACGTGGACGCCCAGGAGGGCGAGGCCCTGCCGGCCCTCTCCCTCTCGGCCTCCTTCAGCCGCCGGGCGTCCTCGGCCGACATCATCCCGCCGGAGCGGGACTTCTCGCAGACCGCCGGGGCGAGCCTCAACGTCTCGCTCCCCCTGTTCGACGGCATGGCCCGGGCGGGCCGCGTCCAGCAGGCGAAGGCGGAGGCGGACCGCGAGCGGTACCGGCTGCAGCAGCTGGAGGAGCAGGTCCGGCTGGACGTGCAGCAGGCGCGGCAGAACCTGCAGTCGGCCCGCGAGCAGATCCGGGCCTCGGAGGCCAACGTGGAGCGCTCCGAGCGGGCGCTGGAGATCGCCCAGACCCGCTTCCGGAACGGCCTCTCCACGCAGGTGGAGCTGAACGACGCCGAGCTGGCCGTGACGCGGGCGCGCTCGAACTACGCGCAGGCGCTGCACGACTACTACGTGGCCCGGGCCCAGCTCGAGGCCGCCCAGGGGCAGCGATGAGCCGCCCCGGTCCGGACGACGGCGCGACGGACGGTTCGCCGAGCACCTCGCAGGACGGCAGGAAGGACGACGGCATGGAGGACACCGAGGACGCATCGAAGGCCGCTCCGGAGCCGGGAGCGGAGACGGGCGCGATCCGGCGGAGCCGGGCGGCAGCATCGGCGGTCCCGTCGGTGGCCGCGGCGCTTCTGGCGCTGTGCGTCGCCGCCGGGCCGGCAGCGGGACAGGAGACCGAGGAGGACCGGGCCGGCCCGCCCATGGCCGACGCCCCGAACCAGTTCCGGGCCTCCGTGACGGCGGGCCTGCTGGCCTGGGACGACCCGGAGGGCTCCGGCGGGAAGCAGGTGGACGACGGCGCGCTGTGGGGCCTGGACCTGGAGACCCGCGTGAGCCGCTGGGTCTCCTTCCGGTTCGGCGGCGCCTACGGCCGCACCACCATCACCGGCCCGGACGAGTCCGGTACGACGCAGACGGTGGACGCCAACCAGGTGGTGCTGGAGCTGGTGGCGGAGCCGCGGCTCGAGGTGGGTCCGCTGCGGCGGGCCGGCGTCGTGCCCTTCGGGATCCTGGGGGCGGGGAGCGTCGTCCACGACCCGGCGGACCAGGAGGGCGAGTTCGACCCGTCCCTCCCCTCGCGCTCGCAGGGGGCCCTGATCTACGGCGGCGGCGTGGAGGTGGCGCCGGAGGCGCTGGGCAGCATGGGCGTCCGACTGGAGTGGCGCCGGAGCGAGGTACAGCTGCAGCCCACCTTCGTGGTCACCTCCCTCGAGGGGTCGAGCCGCGGGGCCGGCCGGTTCATGGGGTCGGTCTACTGGTCCTTCTGACCCTTCTGACTCCCGCGGGCCGCCGGGGCGTCGCTCCCGGCGCCGGCGAGGACCCGCGCAGCGTCCACCAGGGCGGCGTGGGCCGCGGCTGACGGCACGTTTCCGCGGAGACGCCCGGACTCCGGGTCGACGGCCTCGGCCAGGAGCCCCGTGGGGCCGGCCCGGCCGGCGACGGCTTCGAACCGCGCGGCGGCCTCCTCCTGCCGCCCCTGCAGGGCCAGGTCGCGGGCCTCCCGGAAGCGGGAGGCCAGGGAGCGCGCCGCGTCCCGGCCGCCTCCGGTACCCCGGGACGGGTGCTCGGCGCGTCCCCCTCGATC
>CANPVF010000174.1 GCA_947581645.1 Candidatus Caribbeanibacter nitroreducens
GGCTTCCGCCTCTACCGCCTCTTCCTGCTCGAGCGGGCCATCGACGACCTCCCGGAGGGACGCGACCGCCTGCTGCGCCACGACGGCTGGGCGGCCAACGCCGAGATGCTGGCTTCCGTCCGGCCGCACGTGCGGCAGCTGGAGCAGGTGCCCTTCCACCGGGACTACGGGCGCCGCTATCGGAACACCCGCTTCCGGCTCGTGCGGGAGCTGTGGGACCTGTGGAAGCTCCGCCGCGAGCTGGGCGGACGGAGCCGCGGCGGCGCCTCGACCTCGTCGAGCTCCGCGGAGGCCCGGGAGGCATCGTGACCCGAAAGCTCCTGCGGCGGGCCGCCTCCGCGTCCTTCGCGGCCGCGGCGGCGCTGGCGCTCACCGTCGTCGGCGGGGCCGTCACCGCCGGGACATCGGGTGCCGCTCCCGCGGCCGCCGACGGGCGCGCAGCCCCGCCGCCCGAATCCGCCGACACCGTGCGGATGGTGGGGAAGGGCGACGTGCCGCGGCGCGCGTGGACCTTCGCCCCCGGCGAGCGCTTCCGCTACAGCGCGCGCTACGGCAGGATCAAGGCCGGCCACACCACCCTGGAGGTGGAGGCCGTGGACACGCTGGGCGGGACGCCGGTCTACCGGATCGCCCGCGAGCTCGAGGCCGGCGTCTCCTTCTGCAGCATCGACAACCGGGACGTGAGCTGGGTGGCCCCGCGGCCGCTCCGCACCCTGCGCTTCGAGCAGCACAAGCGCGAGTGCCCGAGCTACGAGCTGGACCGCCGGTACGAGTTCGACCACGGCGAGTCCGGCTCCACCTGGACGATGCTCAACATGTTCCCGGCCGACGGCGGCGGATCCGGGGCGGCGGGCGACAACGGCTCCGGCGCGGAGTGGCGGCTGGAGACCGTGAAGGAGGACGTCGCCACGGCCCGGAACGCCATCGACGACGTGGCCTTCCTCTACCTCGCGCGGATGGTCCCCCTGGAGGTCGGGCGGACCTACCGCTTCGAGCGGTACTTCCAGGAGGACGGGAACCCCGTGGTCATCGAGGTGCTCCGCCGGGAGACCGTGCGGGTTCCCGCCGGGAAGTTCGAGACCGTGGTCCTCCGGCCCGTGATCCCCACCTCCGGCGCCTTCGGCGAGGACAGCGAGGCCGAGGTGTACATCACCGACGACGAGCGCCGGATCCCGGTCCAGATCAAGGCCAGCCTGAAGATCGGCTCCGTGAACATGTACCTGCGGGAGTACGACCTGGGGCGGCAGGACGCCCTCCTCGAGGACGGCGGCTGAGGCCGCCGGCGGAGCCGGGTTTCGCCCCCTCGGGAGGCCCCGGCGCAGCTTTGCGGGTCCCGGACACGGGACCTATATTCCGGCCTTCTCGTATACCCGCAGCCGGGCCGTCACGCGGGCTCGCCGATCCGGCGGGCCTCGAAGTCGGTCCCGGGATACGAGATTCCGGCGTCGCTGGCGCGGCCCCGGGATTCGCGAGAGCTTTTCACCACCACCAGGAGAACAGATTGGGCAAGGGCAAATACGAGCCGACGGCATTCGAGCACGCCAGAGACGAGCTGTTCAGCCACATACAGCGCTGCGGCGTCATCGAGGCGGACTTCGACCAGCGCGCCGAGTGGCTGGACGAGACGATGGAGTACCTCACCGATCGCTATCCCGAGCTGTCCAACCAGCAGATCGGCGAGCTGAAGCAGATCGGGCTCCGCTACTGCAACACCCCCATTCCCCACGGGGAGACGGACGCCCGCGAGATCGAGGAGTACCAGAAGGTGGACGAGGCCGCGGGAGTCGCCTGACGGCGCCCGTGATCGCGTGGCTGCCGGGCGCCGCGCCGAGACGGCCCGAGTCCCGGCCCTCACCGGCCGAGCCAGGCCGCCGCCTCCCCGAAACGGGCCCTCGCGCCCGGGGAGAGGAGGACGCCGCGGCCGGCTTCGGGTTTCCATCCCGGGGGAGGTGAGGGACGCCCGCCTCCGGGGCACTCTTTCCTGAATGGATCTCTCCATACTCCTCAAGCTCCTGGCGGTCCTCGCCCTGGTCGGGGCGAACGGCTTCTTCGTGGCCGCCGAGTTCGCGCTGGTCAGCGCCCGCCGCACCCGCATCGAGGAGCTGGTCCAGGACGGCGACCGCCTGGCCCGGCACGTCCAGAAGTCGCACGAGGACCTGAACCTGGCCATCTCCGGCTGTCAGCTGGGGATCACCCTCTCCTCCCTGGGGCTCGGCTGGATCGGCGAGCCGGCGCTGGCCCGGACGCTCGAAGGCGCGTTCGCCGGCCTCCCGGGCGCCCTGAGCGTGGTGGCCCAGCACGGCGTCGCCGTGGCCATCGCCTTCGCCATCATCACTTTCCTCCACATCGTCCTCGGGGAGCTGGCCCCCAAGACCCTGGCGCTGGTCTCGCCGGAGCAGGTGAGCCGCTACGTGGCGGGGCCGCTCAACGTCTTCAACCGGATCTCCCTCCCCTTCATCTGGTTCCTGAACGAGTCGGCCAACCGGTTCCTGGGGGCCATGGGCCTGGACGATCCACGCACGCAGGAGCGCGTGCACAGTCCCGAGGAGATCCAGATGCTCGTCCGCCAGAGCTTCCGCGAGGGGGAGGTGGAGAGCGACGAGCAGGAGATGATCCACGGCGTCTTCGAGCTGACCCGGACCGTGGCCCGGGAGGTCATGACCCCGAGGACGGACATCGCCGCGGTGCCGGTGGACGCCTCGCTGGACGAGATCCTGGGCGTGGCCGGCGAGTCCGGCTTCTCGCGCCTGCCGCTCTACGGTGAGTCCATCGACGACATTCGCGGCGTGGTGCTGGTGAAGGACCTGCTCCCGTGGCTGCGGCGGGAAGACCGCGACCAGCTGGACGTGGAGGAGGTCTCCCGGCCGGCGATCTTCGTCCCCGACACCAAGCCCGTGGACGACCTCCTGGCGAAGATGCGGATGGAGAAGGTCCACATGGCCATCGTCGTCGACGAGTTCGGCGGCACCGACGGGATCGTCACGCTGGAGGACCTGGTGGAGGAGATCGTCGGCGACATCTACGACGAACACGACACCGCCGAGCCGGAGGTCGTCGTCCGGGAGGACGGCGAGGTCGAGCTGGACGGCGGCGTCTCGCTCTCGGACCTGCAGGAGCGGTTCGAGCTCCCCCGGGAGCCTCACCAGGAGGAGTTCGACACGGTGGCGGGCTACGTCATCGGCCGCCTGGGCCGCATCCCCGAGTCCGGGGAGGAGGTCGCCCTGGGCCCGGCGTCGCTGGAGGTGACGGAGATCGCGGACCGCCGCGTGACCCGCCTCCAGCTGCATCTCCCGCCGGACCGGGAGATCGATGGCGGGGAGGCCCCGCCGGAAGGGACCGCCGGGGACGACGCCCCGGAGGACAGCGACGCAGTGACGCCTGACTCACCCGACTCGTCAGACAGCTTGAATCGACAGCATGGGGGCAGTGGATGACGGACGACAGCCGACGTGACTTTCTCAAGAAGGTGGGCGTGGCGGCGGGCGCCGGGACGCTGGCGCCGGGCCTGGCGGCCGAAGGGCTCCGGGCCTCCGAGCGCACCGGGCCCTTCATCCGGGACGGCGCCCGGCAGGCGCGGCCCGTGAGCATCTCCTCCTCCAACGGCATCCGTGCCGTGGACGAGGCCATGGAGCAGATGCGACAGGGCACGGACACGCTGGAGGCCGCCGTCTCCGGCGTGAACATCGTGGAGGAGGATCCCGAGGACATGACCGTCGGCTACGGCGGCCTGCCCAACTACATGGGCGAAGTGCAGCTGGACGCCCAGGTGTGGCACGGCCCCACCCGCGGCGCCGGTGCCGTGGGCGCTATCGAGGGGTACATGCACCCGTCGCGCGTGGCCATGGCGGTCATGCGGTACACGGACCACGTGCTGCTCGTGGGCGAGGGGGCGTCCGACTTCGCCGACGAGTTCGGGTTCGAGGAGGAAGAGCTCCTCACCGACGAGGCGCGACAGGTGTGGCTCGAGTGGCGGGCCGAGATGAGCGACGAGGACGACTACCTGACGCCGGAGCAGTCGGGCGAGATGATCGAGAGCTTCGAGAACCCGGGCGGCCCCGGCGCGGTGGCCGACAGCACGCCGGGGCAGATGGGGTGGAGGCACTCCAACGACGGCCACCGTCCGTGGGGGACCATCCACTGCTCCGCCGTGAACGCCGACGGTGAGATCTCGGCCACGACCACCACCAGCGGCCTCTTCTTCAAGGTGCCGGGCCGGGTCGGCGACAGCCCGCTGCCGGGGTGCGGCTGCTATGCGGACAATGACGTGGGCGCCGCCGGATCCACGGGGCGGGGCGAGGCCGTGATCAAGACGGTGGGCACCCACACCATCGTGGAGGCGATGCGCCGGGGAACCCACCCCCAGGACGCATGTGTTACCGCCCTGGAGCGGGTCGTGGACTGGACCGTGGAGGACCGGCTCCTGAACGAGCGCGGGCGGCCCAACTTCGGGCTGAACTACTACGCGGTGAACAAGGAGGGGCAGTTCGGCGGCGCGTCGATCTACGCCGGCGCCCAGTTCGCCGTCCACGACGGCACGGAGAGCCGGCTCGTGGACTCCGCGTATCTCTTCGAGGGGGAGGACGAGTAGATGGGCACCGAGTTCTGGACCAGCGAGGAGTACGACCTCGAGGCCCAGCAGCTGTACGAGGCGGGGGACTTCGACGCCGCCCTGGAGCTCCTGCACGAGGGCATGCGGCTGTACCCGAGCTCGGCGGAGCTCCGGGTCTCCGCGGGGTACGCGGAGCTGGGCCGGGAGGAGTACGCGTGGGCCCGCCACCAGTTCGAGGAGGCCCTGGTCCTGGATCCGGACCACGAGGAGGCCCTCATCGGCCTGGGGGAGGTGCTGCTCCGCTTCGGCGAGCGCACCCGGGCCTTCCACGCCTTCGAGAAGGTGCTGGACCTGGGCTACGCCGACGACTCCGGACTCATGCTCTCCATCGGCCGGGCCCTGTACCGGCACGAGCTGCACGGGCAGGCCGAGCGCTTCTTCCGGCTGGCCCTGGCCGCCGACGACGAGGCCGCTGCCGCCGCCGCGGAGCTGGGCTACGTGCTCCACGCCCAGGACCAGACGCGTGAGGCCCGCCACTGGCTGCGGCAGGCCCTGGACTCCGACCCGGAGCACCACGAGGCCCGGGGCTTCTACGCCAACCTCCTGTACGAGGCCGGGCGCCACGAGCAGGCGCTGCGGGAGTTCCAGAAGGTGCCCGTCTCCGAGCTCTGGGACCCGCTGGCCGTGTGGCGCACCATCGAGCTCCTGCGCGGCTTCGAGGGGCTCTCCCCGGAGGCCGAGAAGCTGGACCCGTACCTGAAGCGGATGGAGACGCTGAACCCGAAGCTCAGTCCCGAGGAGCGGCTGCTGGCCGAGGTGGAGGCCACCGCCCGCACCGAGGACGGCCCGGCGCAGCTCCCCGACGAGAACCAGCTCGACCTGTTCGGCGGCTCGCCGGAGGGGACGGGAGAGGCCGAGGACGCCGGCGACGACCCGCGCGGGGGTGGCGCCGACGCCGGACCGGCGGAGCCGGATGCCGCCGCAGAAGCCGACGACCCCCGACAGGGCGACGCCCGGGGCGAGCCCGACGGAGCAGAGGACGGGGCGAACGGCGACGGCCCCCGCGGCTGGCACACGGTCCGGGGACTGGACGGTCGCGCGTACACCGGGAACTGGGCCGGCATCGTCCGCGCCATGCGGGACGCCTCGTCCAGTCCCGAGGTCTCCCTGCGCACCTTCATGCAGGAGTTCGCGCGGCGGGTCGAGAACGTGACGGGCCTCCACGTCCCCACCGGCGACCCGGAGAGCTTCGTCCGGGCCGCCGCCGAGGCCGGCATGCTTCAGATCGAGGAGTGACCCCGCCATCGCGGAGCTCTCAGGGCGACGAGGCAGCGACGGGACGTGAAGGCGTGAACCCGTGAACGCCCGGCGGATGGCCCGGCTGCTGGCGGAGCGCCTGGAGGAGGAGGGCGAGCGCGCCGGCGCGGAGGTCTCCGTGGAGGAGCTCCTGGAGCGGTGGGTGCCGTACGGCGTGGCCCGGAGCTCCCTGGAGCTCACCACCAAGTCGGAGTACGACCTCCTGGTCCTGGAATTTCTCGCCGACGGGCGGCTCACCGTCCTCGGGGATCCGGCGGTGGCGGAAGCGGCGGCCGGGGAGCTGGAGACACCGGAGCCGGGCCTCGAGCCGCTGGAGGAGCACGCGGACGTCGGCCTGCGCCTCGACCTGGCCACCATCTCCGGGGGGTACCGGGGATCGGAGCCGGAGACGGCGGCGGAGGAGGCGGAGGGCGAGACCGCCCCGACGGAGGACGCCGGGGCCGGGGACGGGGAGGATTCCGAGGAAGCCGGTGCCGTGGAGGCCTGGGATCCCACCGGCGGGGTGGACGCGCGGCCGACGCTCGAGGCCGACGCCGGAGCGGGGGCGGAGCCGGACGAGCCCGGGGACCCGGTGGACATCGGCACGGACGCCGGTGTCGGGACCGGCGGGCGCTCCGGGGCGGAAGGCCGCGAGACGGGCGCGGGGGACGAGTGCCGCAGCTGCGGCGAGCCCCTTCCCGTGGACGTGGACGTGCCGGTGCGCTTCTGCCCGACCTGCGGCGCCGCGCGCCCCGAGCGGGCCTGTCCCGAGTGCGAGGCGCGGCTGCGGCCGGAGTGGAGCTACTGCCCCGCCTGCGGCACCCACGCG
>CANPVF010000175.1 GCA_947581645.1 Candidatus Caribbeanibacter nitroreducens
GCGGCCGGATCACGGTCGTGGGGGATCTCCTCGGCCTCCCGAACCGGCAGGCGCCCCAGAGCCAGGAAGAGTCGCCCCAGCGGCCCGACCCGTGTCGCTCCGGGATCCCGGTCCACGGGCTCCAGTCCCTCCAGGTAGGCGATCAGCGCCCCGAGGTCGGCGTCGCCGAGCCAGTAGTAGTCGCTGCTCGGCATGAGCAGGAGCGGGTCACCGTCCGGGCCGATCCCGTGCCGGAGAGCGCGCATCCAGTCCCGGACCGAGTAGCCGCGGGTCACGCTTCCCTCGCCCGGCGTCAGGTTCGGGCCGACGAAGACCGCCACCGGCTGGGCCGCCACCGCCACCTGCCCCCCCAGATCGTCCCCGTGGCAGTCCGTGCAGGCCAGGACCGAGCGTGCCAGGTGACGCCCCCGGGCCACGGACGCCGAGTCGGACGGAACCGCCACCGTATCGACGGAGACGTCGTAGTCGGCGCGGAGCGCCCGCTCGCTCAGCGCCCAAACGGCCGCCGTCGCCAGCAGCACGGCGGCCACGGCTCCGAGTAAGACCCGGGTTCCCCACGTGCTCGGCGACGACGCCACGGCGGCCTCCGCTCCGGATGGTGATCCCGGGAGACCACGGGCCCGCCGGGATCCTCACGGCCGCCCCACGGCGGCCGTCCTCGGGACGGGGCGAGACTAACCGCCCCGAGAGGCGCGGAAAAGCAGCGCGGGCCGAACCGCGCGGGCTAGGGTCGGGGCCCGTCGGTCCGGGCGGCCGGGCCGCCGGGACCCGTCTCGGCTCCCGCCCGGGCCAGGATCGTCCCGGAGCTGCCGGACATGGACTCGTAGTAGCGGACGAAGCGGTCGGCCTCGTCGGAGTCCTGCTCCTCCAGGTTGTGGGCCCAGCGGTAGGAGATGGGCTGGTACCACAGCTCCGCCTGGACGCTGAACGGTCCCTCGGCGCCGGCCACGTCCACGGAGTAGCGGACCCGGTCGCCGGCGCCCGTGAAGTCGTCGTCCTCGAAGGCCCGACCCTGCACGGCCACGTCCTCCGGCACGTCGCGCTTGTCGAAGCCCCTCGGAGGGATCCGGTTGTCCTTCTCGAACCGGATGGCCTCCAGGAGGCCCGTGGTCACGGTGCCGTCCGGGTCCACCATGATGGACTCGTAGATCTGGACCTCGTCCTCCCGGGCGATCTCCTCGTAGTGGGGCTCGTAAGCCCGCGGGTCCCGGTCGTTGTCGTTGCCGCTGATCGACCCGTCCCGGTTCATGGCGCCGGACTCGAAGACCACCTCGCCGTTCCGGTCCCGGACCGTCAGGTGGATCCAGGCGCGGCGCGACGGATAGGCCGTGGGGAGCTTGTGTCCGGCGAGGTTGGTCACCGCCACCGTGGCCGTCAGCCGCTGGTCCCGGACCGAGACGCTGTCCAGGCGCATCCGCGCCGAGCTGGTCTCCAGGTGCTCGATGGTGCGGCGGGCCGCCGTCGAGAACTGCTGCGACGTGGCCTGGACGCCGAGCTCGTCGCCGTAGCGGGCGAAGATGCGCTGCATGAAGAAGTTGCCGCCGCGGAAGACGTGGCGGTTCACGCTGTCCCGCGGCTGGCCGAGCACGCCGGTGACGGTCACCTCCTGCTCCACCACGGGCATGTGGCAGTCCTGGCAGCTCTGCTCGTCCCGGTAGTCGCTGTTCAGCCACTCCAGGTAGGGCACCTGCTCCGGCAGCTCGCCGATGGTCTCCCCCTGCTCGTTCAGCGTGTGGGTGTAGAGGGTGTGGCAGCTGGCGCACAGCTCCGACTGCTGGATGTGGGAGCCCTGGCGCGGAGTGTAGGCGGACGCGGAATGCATCAGCCGGGTGCGGCCCGTGTCCACGGCGAAGGGCCCGAAGATCTCGCGCTGGTCCCATGCCGTCGTCGAATCGATGACGAACCCGCCGACGAAGCTCTCCTCGGTGCCGAGCCCGTCCGGCTGGATCTGGTGGCACACGGTGCAGGACACGCCGTCGGCGGCCAGCACGTTCTGACGGGTCGCCGCCTTCACGGCCCCCTGGTCGCCGTGGATGAAGGGCAGGTGGGTGAAGATCTCCCCCTGCGCGCCGCCCACCTTCGCCCGGTAGCGGGACATGGGCATGTGACAGGTGGAGCACTCGTCCTGGATGGCCTCCGACGCGGAGGGGTGCATCAGGGTCTCCCGCCGGATGGACGCCTGCCAGTACGGGTCCCGGGCCGAGTTGGCCATCATCGACGTCTGCCAGTCCTTGCCGATGGAGATGTCCTCTCCCGACGGGGTGACCATGCCGTTGTGGCACGCCACGCACATGTTCCCGGTCTCGAACATCTGGGGGTGGCCCTGTCCCGGCTGCCCGCCGGCCTGCTGGGCCGGCATCGACCCCGGAGTCAGGAGCAGGAGCGCCCCGGCAAGGGCGGCGAGCGCGGTGGATCGCATCGTGGCCTCTCGCATCGTGATCTCCTTACCAGCCGGCGAAGAAGCCGCCGTCGAAGTAGTCCCACAGCACGTAGACCAGCACCTCGGTCTGGCGCACGTCGGTGTCGTTCATCGGGATCCGTACGGCGACGTTGCCCATGACGTGCTGCCGGGTGTTCAGCGTCATCTGGAGCTGGGGCACCAGGTCCCAGTGCGTCGTGGCCCCGGACTCCAGCTCCCGGCTGCCCAGCACCTCGATCATCGGGGACCAGGCCCGGCCCCAGTCGCCCGAGGTGAAGGTCTTCCCCAGGGCCGCCCGCCAGAAGCCCTCCTCGGTTCGGTCGTCGGTGGCCGGGATCTCAGCCCCGGTCTGCGCGTGGAGGAAGGCGCCGTTCGGCAGGATCTGTCCGTAGGAGAGGAACGGCTCGAAGGTGGCGGTGCCGTTCCCGAATCCGTCGCTCTCGTCGCCGGTGGGGAGGATCACCTCGCCGGTCAGGCTGAGGATGCTCCCGCTCTCGAGGCCGTGGAAGAGCACGCGCTTCCAGCCCAGGGCCATGTCGCCCAGGCCGCCGTTCCAGTTTGCGGCCTCGCCCGCGGCGCTCACGTCGCGGAAGCCGAAGGGGGCCACCACCTCGAGCTGGTTCCGGGCGCCGAACCGCCGCTCGTAGACCAGCTCGTTCATCACGGCGGCGTTGCCCTCGGCGGGCACGGTGGTCGTCCATACAACCTCGTCCTCCGGGTAGGCCTTCTCGGTGAACATGGCCCGGGGCAGGTTCAGCTCTCCGCGCGGCCAGTCGTCGCTGCCGCAGAAGCCACGGATGTAGTCGATGGCCCGCTCGAGCTCGTCGGGCGTGAGCAGGCCGCCGAAGGCCGGCATCACCCGCCCGAAGCCGCGCACGGGTCCGCCCTGGTGGGCCACCGCCACCCAGTCGGCGGTGGGCTCCCGCGACGCGAAGTTGCAGCTGGAGAAGTCGGGGAGCGGCGTGTCGAACCCCACCCGGCTCTTCGGAGCGCCGGTACCGTCGGAGCCGTGGCAGTTGGCGCACGCCGCCTCGTAGATCTCCCTGCCCGTGGCCGGAGCGTCCTGGGGAAGGACGTCGCCGCGGCCGCTCTCCTGCCCGACGGCCACCGGGGCCGCCAGGGGCAGGGTGAGCATCACCGCCGCGGCCAGGGATGCCCGGGCCGTGGAACGGAGTCCCGTGGGATGCATCGTCTCTCCCGCGTCTCGAAGTTCGCTCTCTGCCGCTCGAGGGCCGCGCCGACCTGCGGCGACCGATCGTTGTCGATTGTAGTCGCCGCCGTCCTGCCGGTCTGTGGGGAGGAAGCACCTTCCCCCCGTGGGGAACCTCCCGCGCGGTGTCGTCACGGCCGTCCCCGACCCCCTCGCGACCGACAGCGAGAATCGCTATCGATTAGTGAGCGTCGAGGAGCCCGCAATCGAGACGCGGCTCCGCGGACGGACAATCGTACATCCGACGTAGTTCCCACCTCCATCCGGACATCGAACACATGACGTACCTTCCGTGAACGGCCCGGACTCCCCCGAGCGGAGGCGGCTCTTCCTCCTCGTCGGCCTCGGCCTCCTGGGCGTCGTCGTCGGCGGGTTGATCGACCTGTATCTGGACGATCCGGCGACGTGGCGGAGTCTCCACGTGCTGATCGAGGCCGGAATCGTGGTCCTCAGCCTGGGGCTCGCCCTCTACCTGCTGCGGGAGTGGTGGCAGACGGAGGAGGCCCTGGAGCGGACCGAGGAGGAGCTCGAGCGTCACCGGGAGGAGCGGGACCGGTGGCGGGAACGGGCCCGGACCTTCCTGCAGGGGCTGGGTCGCGAGATCGACCGGCAGTTCGACGAGTGGGAGCTCACTCCGTCGGAGAAGGAGGTGGCCCTCCTGCTCATCAAGGGGTACTCCCACCGTGAGATCGCGCGGAAGACCGGGAGGAGCGAGCGCACCTCCCGGCAGCACGCGGGCTCGGTCTACGAGAAGGCGGACCTGGCCGGGCGCGCCGAGCTGGCGGCCTTCTTCCTCCAGGGGCTCATGCTACCCGACGGGGAGCGGGACGTGGCCGCGCAGCCCCCCGACCCGTCGGACCCCGGGGAGGACTCGGTCAGCTCTCGGCGCTGACCGCGGCCGCCGCGCGCTCCGGCTTCTCCCCCCGTGCCCCGGCGGTCGCTTCTTCGGCCCCGGCCTCCTGGCCGAAGACGGCGTCCCGGAAGCGGGTGACGCCCTCCTCCAGCAGGGAGTACAGCACCGGGACCAGGATCAGGGTGAGGAAGGTGGCGAAGAGAATGCCCACGATGACGGCCACGGCCATCGGCCCCCACCAGGCCGCCTGCTCTCCGCCCCAGTACAGCTCCGGCTCCAGACCCGTGTAGAGGCCGAAGAAGTCGAAGTTGAGGCCCATGGCCAGGGGCACGAGGCCCAGCGCCGTCGTGATGGCGGTGAGCACCACCGGCCGGAAACGGGTCTTTCCGCCCTCCATCAGCGCCTCGCGAACGCCGAGGCCGTCCCTCTCCCGCAGGATCTCCACGTAGTCCAGCAGCACCACCCCGTTGTTCACCACGATGCCGGCCAGCGAGATGATCCCCACCCCGGTCATCACGATGCTGAACGGCATCTGGAAGACGATCAGGCCCACCAGCACCCCGGAGGTGGACATGATCACCGAAGTGAGGATGATCAGCGGCTTCGTGACGGAATTGAACTGGGAGACCAGGATCAGGGCCATCAGCATCAGCGCCACTCCGAAGGCCGTGGAGAGGAACGCCTGCGCCTCCGTCTGCTCCGTCTGCTGGCCCGTGTAGCGGATCTGATAGCCCGCCGGCAGCTCCCCCCGGAACCCGGAGAGCGCCTGCTGCACCTGGGCGAGCACGGCGTTGCTGTTGTACGCCGACCGGACGTCGGAGCTGATGGTCGCCACCCGCTCCATGTCCTTCCGCCTGATCGTGCCGAGCCCTTCCTCCACCTCCCAGTCGGCCACGGAGACGAGCGGCACCTGGGTCCCGCGCGCGTTCGTCACCGTGAGGTTCTCGAGCGAGGAGAGGCTCTCCCGGTCCTCCTCGGCCAGCCGCACCTCGATGTCGTACTCGTCCTCCCCGGTCCGGTACTCGCCGGCCTTGAGCCCCTGAACGCCGGTGCGCACGACCTGGCCGATCTGCGAGGTCGAGAGGCCGAAGCGCGCGGCCTCCTCCCGGTCGATCTGCACCGAGAGCTCGGGCCTCACCTCGTCCATGTCGTTCTCCAGGTTCACCAGCCTGGAGTAGACCGGTGCGTCCTGGATGATCGCCATGGCGCTGTCCGCCAGGCGATTCAGCCGGTCGGGGTCGGGCCCCACGATCTCCACGTTCACCGGCAGCCCGGTGGGAGGACCCTGCTGGGGCTGCTCCACGGAGATCTCGGCGCCGGGGATCCCCCGGGTCACGCTGGACCGGATGTCCTCGATGGTCCGGAACGAGCTCTGGCTCCGGTACTGGTAGTCCTCGAGGTTGAGGGTGATGCGCGCCTCGCTGGGACCGGAGGGTCCGCCGCCGCCGAAGCCCGACGCACCTCCGCCGCCGCCCACCGTGCTCACCACGGAGGTGACGTCCTCCCAGCCGTCCACCGACGGGAGCCGGTCGGCCACCTGCTCCGCGATCCGATCCGTGAACTGTACCCGGCTGCCCACGCCGGACTCGACGGAGACGATGGCCTGGTTGGGGGGAATGTCCTCGGGGAAGAACGTCACGCCGGCGTTCCAGCGGCCGAAGGCCACGAAGCTGCCGACCAGCACGATCCCCGAGAAGGCGAGGACGATGCCCCGGTGGTCCAGCGCCCAGTCCAGGGTCCGCTCGTAGGGCCGCAGCAGGATCTCGAAGCCCCGGCTCTGGAACCAGTCCGCGGCCCGCCTGAGCACGTAGCGGTAGAGGAGGAAGAGGACGAGTCCGGTGACCGCGAAGAGAACGGCCGTGAGCCAGTTCGCCGCACCCACCAGCAGGAGGCCGAGCGCGCCGGTGGCGTACAGGAGCCATCGGCCGGTGCGCGTGAGATCGACGCTCTTCCCTTCCCCACCCTCGGGGAGGAGCAGCGCGCAGAGGGTGGGTACGACCACCAGCGCCACGAAGAGAGAGCTGGAGAGGGTGATGATGAGTGTGAGCGGAAGATAGCTCATGAACTCGCCCACAGTGCCCGGCCAGAAGAGCAGCGGACCGAAGGCAGCCAGCGTGGTGAGCGTGGCGATGATGATCGGCGCCGCCACCTCGCCGGTCGCCTTCTTGGCCGCCCGGACCCGGTCCCACCCCTCCTCGGCGTAACGGTAGATGTTCTCCACCACGACGATGGCGTTGTCCACCAGCATCCCCAGAGCCAGGATGAGGCTGAACAGCACCACCATGTTCATGGAGACGTCCGCCACCCACAGGACGATGAACGAGAGGAGCATGGAGGTGGGGATGGAGATCGCAACGAACACCGAGGTGCGGAGGCCCAGGAAGAAGAGCAGCACCGCGAGGATCAGGATGAGCCCGGCGACGATGTTGTTCTCCAGGCTCGTCACCATCTGCTCGATCTGGTCGGTCTGCTCCGAGGTGTAGGCCACCTCCGTGCTCGGCGGCATCTCGGAGCGCATCTCGTCCACGGCGTCCCGCACCTGGCGCGAGGTCTTCAGGATGTTGGCGCCCGAGCGCTTCACGATGGAGAGGGTGACCACGGGGGAACCGTCCAGGCGGGCGAAGCTCTCGCGGTCGGCGAACCCGAAGTCCACGTCCGCCACGTCCCGGACGTGGACCGCGCTTCCGCCCCTCCGGGCCACCACCAGGTCCTCGATGCGCCTCGGGTCCTCGAAGCGTCCGCCGACCCGGAGGAGGTACTCCTGGGATCCGGCGTCGATGGATCCGCCGGGGACGTCCACGTTCTCGGACTGGATCGTGTTGACCAGCTGGGTGAAGGACAGGCCGTAGTACTTGAGGTCGGTGAGGTCGACGCTCACCCGGACCTTCCGCTCGCGTCCTCCCCGGAGCTCGGCCCGGAGCACCAGGTTGATCTGCTCCAGCCGGTCCTGGAGGTCCTTGGCCACTTCCTTGAGCCGGACCAGGCTGTAGTCCCCCGACAGGTTGACCTGCATGACGGGGACTTCGTCGGTGTTGAACTCGATGATCTGCGGGTCCTCGGCCTCGTCCGGAAGCTCCGGTCGGGCCAGGTCCACCTTCTCCCGCACCTTCTGGAGAGCCTCGTTCATGTCCACCGAGGAGGAGAACTCCACGGTGATGTTCGAGTAGCCCTCGACCGAGGTGGACGTCAGCTCGTCGATCTCCGAGATCCCCTGGAGCTCTTCCTCCAGCGGTCGGGTCACCAGCGTCTCCATGTCGGACGGGGAGACACCGGGATAGACGGTGCTCACCGCCACCGTGGGGATCTCCACCTCGGGGAAGGACTCCTTCGGGATGCTCCCGTAGGCGAGGACGCCCGCCACGGTGATCAGGACGAAGAGCACCACCACGGCCGTGGAGTGATCCACCGCGAAGGTGGTGAGAGGGTTTTCCTTGAAGCGGTCCAGGAAGGACTGGAGCTCCTCGGGATCGCCCTGGGCCTCGATCTCGTCCGGAGTCGGCGTCTCCGACGTCGTCACTGTGACTCCGCCAGCCGCACCCGGTCGCCGTCGGCCAGCTGCTGCTGCCCCACGGTCACGAGCCGGTCACCGGCCTCGAGGCCGCTCTCCACCAGCACCCGATCGGACTCGCGCGGACCGAGCTGTACGGCCCGACGCCTCGCCACGCTCCCGGCTTCGGTCTCCTCGATCACGTAGACGGCGAAGCCGTCGGAGGTGCGGAGCACGGCGTCCTGGGGCACGGAGATCGCCCCGGACCATCGCCTGCGGACCATCGAGACGTCGGCCACCATGCGGGGCTTCAGTCGCCCGTCCACGTTCGGGAGCTCGATCTCCACGGGCAGGGTCCGACTGTCCTCGCCGACCGCCGCCCCCACGTAGGTGAGCTCCCCGCGAAAGGTGCCGTCGTTCAGCGACGGGACCGTCACGGCGGCGCTGTCGCCCACGGAGACGTCGTTGGCGTACCGCTCCGGAACGCCGGCCGAGACCTTCACCGGCCGGAGATCCACCAGCGTGGCCACCGACTGTCCCGGCGACACCGTGGTGCCGACCTCCACGGGGCGCTCGTCCAGGACGCCGGTGAAGGGAGCCTCGATGGTCTTGTCGTCGAGCCGGGCCTCCAGGCGCTCCACACGGGCCGACGCCTGATCGGCCTGGGAACGGGCCTCCAGGTAGTCCAGCTCGGAGATGGCGTTCTTCTCCTCGTAGAGCTCGCGCCGGCGCTCCCACTGCTCCCGTGCCAGCTCGGCCCGGGCCCTGGCCTCCTCGAGCTGGGCGCGGAGCTCCCGGGCATCGATCTCGGCGATCGGGGCGCCGGCCTCCAGCCGCGTCCCCTTCTCGGCGGGGAGCTCCCGGACCCTGCCGCTCTCCTGGGCCGTCAGGTCCACCGTCCTCTCCGCCTCGACGGTGCCGGTCATGTGCAGACGGTCGACGAACGTGTCCGGGCGAACCGCACGGGTCTCGACGTCCACGATCCGGGCGGCCGAGATCGAGTCGCCGGCGGCGCCGCTCTGCTCCTCGGCGGCGGAGCCCGACGAGCCGGCACACCCCGCCGCGACGACAGCCGCGGCGAGCCCCGCTGCGAGCGCTCCGATCGATCTGTGGGTCGAACGTGTCATGGCGTTCTCTGTCCTCGACAGAAGCAGACGCGTGCGATCCAGCGACGGGGATCCGGCAGGGACGGCGGTCGGCGAGGCCGCCGGTGCATCTGTACGGGCCCCGGTGGCCCTGACGTTTCAGCCGGCGTCAGGCCACCGCGACCCCGCGCCAGACCTCCTCGAGCCGCTCGTGGGCCTCCTCGGGCGCCACGCCCTGCAGGGCCAGCAGGCGGGAACTGAGGAACAGCTCCCGGAACTCCGACTCGTCCACGCCCAGCAGGCCCCGGTGAAAGAGGGAGAGCAGGCCGTGGCTGTGGGACCAGAGGGTCACCCCCAGCTCACAGGGGTCTGTGTCCCGGAGCAGGCCGGCGTCCACGCACTCGGAGACGCGGTCCTGCCAGAACTGCTGGACGGCCCGGGCCCGGTCGGCCGTCTCCTCCGGCAGCTCCTCGATCCCGATCAGCTCCGGCGTCGCGTAGAACACCTTGTAGAGGCGGGCCTCCTCGAGGGCGAAGTCCAGGTACGCCTCCTCGGCGAGCCGCATCCGCTCGGCCGGCGAGCCTCCCGCCAGGGCCCGGGTCAGGTAGCCCAGGAGCGTCTCGTGGGCCCGGCCCACCAGGTCCAGCAGGACCTCGTCCTTGCCCTCGTAGTGCCGGTACAGGGCGCCCGGAGTGACGCCGACCTCGTCGGCCAGGCGCCGCATCTTCAGCCCCTCGGGACCCTCGTCCAGGTAGAGCTGACAGGCGCAGTCCAGGATCTCGTCGCGTTGGGTCATCGTGAACGTCGTATACGACGTCTCGCCGAATGTTTCAGCGCCATGCGGACGGAGTGTGAACCGCGTTCACCCCGTCACGACTCCATGCCCTCCACGCCGGCGTCGTCCAGGATCTGCTCGGCGCGCTCCCGGTCGTCCCGGAGCACGGCCAGGCGCGCGGGAAGCATGCCGGGCACCTGTCCCCCCAGGTCGTCGGCCGTCACCTCGCTCCGGATGCCCTCGCCCTCGAGCAGGCCCTGCGCCATCTCGGCCTCCAGGCGCGAGCGGAACTTCCGTACGACCACCGTCTCGTCGTCCATCCCGTGTCCTCCCTCTCCTCGGTCTGCGGCAACGTGTGGCCCAGGAACGACTACCGGCGCGCCTCCATCCAGTCCAGCGTGGCCGACAGGGCTTCTTCGTAGTCCGTCGTCTCCACGTCGCCCAGAAGCCCCTCCAGCTTCGAACAGTCGAGGACGACCGGCGCCTCGTACAGCGGCATGATGTCCAGGAAGGCACGGACTTCGGAATCGAACGGCGCCACGAGATACGCCATCCAGCGTCGGATCCGGCGGAGGCGGAGCTCCCGCCCGGCGATCCGGGCGGCCGACTCCAGGAGCGATCTGGGAGTCTCGGCTCCGGATCCCGGCACGTTCCACGGCTCCCCGTAGCTCCGCTCGTCCAGGACGAGCTCCGCCAGCAGGCGGCCCGCGTCGGGGTAGTAGACGAAGTCCCGGGGCGCTTCGGGATCGCCGGGCCAGGAGACGGTGTCGCCCCCTGCCAGGCTCTCCAGGCCGTCGTTCAGGAGGCTGAAGCCCGGGTCCGGGCCGAAGAAGTCCGGAAGCCGCGCCACGGCGCCGCCCTCCTCGAGGAAGATCCGCTCCTGCTCCTCCCGAACCTCCGACATGCGGCTGTCCCCCGTGCGGGCCCGAACCTCGGACATGGCCCCGTCGTCGCCTGGGCCGTAGGACCAGTACGAGGTGACCAGGAAGCATCGGGCCCCGGCCCGGTCGGCGGCGTCCACCGTACTGCGGGCCAGCGGCAGATGGCGCTCGAACGCCTCCGCCGGGAGTCCAACCGCGTGCACCACCACGTCGCATCCCTCCGCCGCCCGGTCCGCCGCCTCGCGCTCGCCGATATCCGCCGCCACGATCTCGGCCCCGCTCCCGGCGAAGTCCCGCTCCAGGTTCTCCCGGCTCCGCGAGACCACGCGCACCTCGACCCCGCGCGCCAGCAGCTCCGGCACCAGGTGCCGCCCGATGCCGCCGGTGGCGCCGAACACGGCCACGCGCGGTCCCTGCCCGCCGGCCGTGGATTTCGTCTGTCCAGTCCTGCCCGTCTCGTCGTCCACCCCGCCCTCCCCCGCTGATCGCTCTTGGTCGCGTCCGCACCTTCCCTTACCCTCGACGTACGCAGAGTGCCCGGATCCCTGGCCATCGCTCCGCCTGGAAGCTCATCGTGTGGTTTCGTACCGAGGACCCGAACGATCCGAGACACCGGGTGACCGAGACCGGATTCCGGGTCGATCCCGACATCCTGGGCCGCCCCCTGGCCCATCCGCTCCGGCGGCTGGGAGCCATGCTCATCGACCTCTCGGTCATCGGGACGATCGCGGTGACCCGATTCATCAGCCCGTGGCTGGTGGCCCTGGTGGGCGCATGGCTGCTCTGGCGCGTCGCGGATCCCGAGGCCGACGTGCGGCTCTCGTCCGACCGCGTTCGGAGACTCTTCCGGTGGACGGCCGTGGCCACGGCGGGCCTGGCCGTCATCGTCCTGGTCGCCGGCATGTTCACGGACGACGGTTCCCCGCCCGCCCCCGACGGGACGCGCTCCGCCGCCCTCTCCCCGGCGAGCGCGGTCCGCGGGAGCACGGCGGCCGATTCGGGGCCCTCGGCGGACGCCGCGGCGCCCGAGGCGCGACCCACGATCCCCGCCGCCGTCCGGCGGCTCCGCGACGCCCCGTCGGTGGAGGCCGCGCGGGAGCGCGCTTCGGGCCTGGCGCTGGAGATCTATCGCAGGGGAGAGCCCCGGGACGTGGTGGCGGACAGCGTCGCCGACGTCGTGGAGGACGCCCTGGACCGGGAGGAAGTGGTGGCCTGGGACGGGAATCTGGAGTCGATCGTCGACACGGCCCTGGCGCGCCTCGACTCCACCACCGTCCGGCGCGCGGAGGCGCGGGACTCGCTCCTCGCCGCCCTGGCCGCGGCGGCCGACTCCGGACGATCCGGCCGGGTCGCGGCCCTGGCGGGCCGCCTCCTGGGCACCCCGCCCCCGGCCGGACAGCGCCAGCTGGAGGAGCGCCTGGCACACCTCGAGGACGAGCTCGAGGCCGCGCGACAGCCGCCGAGCGTCATCGACCTGGTTCGGGGAACCCTCGACGACCTGGGCCTGGGCCTCGGATGGCTCGGGATCTACTTCACGGCGAGCCTGGCGCTCTGGCGGGGACGCACGCCGGGCAAGCGCCTGCTGGGCATCCGGGTGGTGCGCATCGAGGGTGACACGCTCACCACCTGGGACGCGTTCAGCCGATTCGGCGGCTACGCCGCGTCCGTGCTCACGGGGCTGCTGGGCTTCGCCCAGCTCCTGTGGGACCCGAACCGCCAGGCCCTGCACGACCGGATCGCCGGAACGGTGGTGATCCGGGAGTAG
>CANPVF010000176.1 GCA_947581645.1 Candidatus Caribbeanibacter nitroreducens
AAGGAGCTGGCCTTCTCGTCCATGCGCGCCGAGAACATCTGGTTCCTCACCGCCAGCCGGGACGTGAACGACCTGGAGCGCATGGGCTCCTCCATCTGGCGCGAGAACGCTGAGGCCGACTACTGGAAGCCGAAGGCCGAGTTCCCGGGCGACGCTGGCCGCATCTACGGCGTACAGTGGCGCCGGTGGCGGACGCCGGACGGCGAGGAAGTGGACCAGGTGGCACAGGTGCTCCGGGGGCTCGAGGAGGAGCCCTACAGCCGGCGGCACGTGATCAACGGGTGGAACCCCGGCGAGCTGGACCGCATGTCCCTGCCCCCGTGCCACCTGCTCTACCAGTATCACGTGGACGCGGAGGGCGGCCTGCACCTGAGCATGTATCAGCGGAGCGCGGACATGTTTCTCGGGGTGCCGTTCAACATCGCCTCGTGCGGCCTCTACCTGGCGATGTTCGGTCAGGCGGCGGGCCTGGAGCCGCGCACGGTGACGATCACCCTGGGGGACGCCCACGTCTACCACAATCACTTCGAGCAGGTGGAGGAGCAGCTCTCGCGGGAGCCGCTGGACCGCCCGGAGCTGCGGCTCAGCCCCGCCATCGACACGGAGTGGCTCATCGGGCTCAGGGGCGACGACACCCTCACCGAGGACGACCTGGACGCGCTGATCACGCTCGAGGACTACGAGCACCACCCGAGGATCCCCGCCCCCATGGCCGTATGACGATCTCCATCATCGCCGCCGTCGCCCGGAACGGCGTCATCGGAGCCGACAGCGGGGTTCCGTGGCACATCCCGAGCGACATGCGGAGCTTCGTGACCATCACCATGGGCAAGCCCCTGATCATGGGCCGGAAGACGTGGGAGAGCCTGAAGGGCGCCCTGCCGGGCCGCACGAACATCGTGGTCACCCGCCGGGAGGACTACGAGGCCGACGGCGGCGTGGTGGTCCACTCGCCGGAGGAGGCGCTGGAGGCGGCACGACGTGCCGCCGGCGAGTCGGGCGAGGTGATGGTGGCCGGCGGCTCCTCGATCTACGAGGCCTTCCTGCCCGCCGCCGACCGCATGTACCTGAGCCGGGTGGACGCCGACGTGGAGGGCGACACCCGCTTCCCGGAGGTGGACTGGGAGGAGTGGCAGACGCTCCACGAGGTGCGGGTGGACCGGGAGGAGGACGAGCACCCGTACACGTTCATGGTCCTGCGCCGGCTCCGCCGCCAGCAATCGGTGGCCTGATCGTGGAACTCTTCCGCTCGCCGTCGCGGGGGCCCGGCGGGTGGCTGCAGTGGATCGCCGTGACCGTGCCCCTCCTGTGGGGCGGAATCATCGTCGTCCGCTACCTGCAGGGCGCGCCCTGGATGGAGGGCGCGTCCGTCGCGGCGGTGGCGGCCGGCGCCCTGCTGTCCGTCGTTGGCCCGTTCACCGACGACCGCCGGCTGAAGACGATCTCGATCCTCGGCGCGCTGGGCATGCTGGCTGTCTGGGGGCTGATCAGCGCCTGATCGAGCGCCGAACCTCAGCTCGGCTCGGCGATCACCAGCCGGGAGACCCGGCAGTTCTCCTTCAGGTGGCAGCCCCCCTCCCCCACGTTGAGGAGCGCGGCCACCGTCTCCCGCGTCCCGTGCAGGACCAGCGTACCATGGCTGGCACCGGCCTGCTGCAGGCGGGGCAGCGGATGGAGCTCGCCCACCTGTCCGGCGCCCAGGTCCACGCCCTCGTTGTAGTGGACCACGTAGCTGCCGGGGTCCAGCTCCCACCACCCGTAGTCGTCGTCCGGCGAGGCCAGCTCGGGCTCGATCCTCTCGCGGGGAGCGGGATCGAACTCGCTCCCGCCGAAGTCCAGGCTTCCCGGACCCGTGACCTCGAACACGTCCTCCACGGTGAGGTCCAGACCGTCCGGCGCCCGCTGGGTGTCGAAGTGGACCAGGCCGTCCACGCAGTCGCGCGCCTCGTCCGCATCGAGAATCCGCATGAAGGCGTCACCTCCAGTGAATCGAATCCGCTCGACGAACGTCCTTCCGACCGCGTTCGTCCGAATGGTGCCGGAGTCGCACCGGTGGTGGAAGGTCCGATCCCCGGCCAGGTTCGAGCCCGGCCATGAAGACCTGCCCCGACTGCCGGAGCGAGATCCCCGAGGACGCCGACTTCTGCCGCCACTGCGGCGAGCGGGTGGAGGGAAAGCGGTGCTCCGAGTGCGGCGCCCGGAACTGGCCCGAGGCGCGGCTCTGCCGCTGGTGCGGAAATCGATTTCAGCCAGCCGGCCACCAGGTCGAGTTCGAGCCCTTCACGGTCACCGCGCAGCTCCTGCCGACCCTCTTGCAGCGCGGGCGCCTCCTGCCCGAGTCCATCACCCTGACGCAGGAGAAGGTGCTGATACGGACGCCGGGGATGTTCAACCTCTCCCAGCAGGAAGAGGAGATCCCGTGGGCCAAGGTCGCGGGGTTCGACTACCACTCCGGCATCTTCTGGGACAGCGTCCGCATCGAGACGCGCGGCCAGTCCTCCAGCACGGTCCCCTGCCTGGGCAAGGCCGACGGGCAGAGGATCCGCCGTCTCCTTCAGGAGCTCGAGATGTAATCGCTCTCGTCGCGGGACCCGCTCTCTACCGGTGTCCCTGCACTTCCCGGGGCGGATACGGCTCCTCCAGGCGCTCCATCTCCTGGGCGGTGAGCTCGACCTCCACCGCCCCGATGGCGTCCTCCAGGTGCTCCAGCTTCGTGGCACCGACGATGGGGGCCGTGACGGCGTCCCTGCCCATCAGCCACGCCAGCGCCACCTGGGCCCGCGAGACGTCCCGCTCCGAGGCGATCTCCCCCACGCGCCGGATGATCTCCTCCGACTCCGGGAAGTCGTACAGGCCCCGCGCGTACTCGTCCGTCTTCGCCCGTCGGGTGGATTTCCGCTCCTCCAGGGGGCGCGCCAGGTGCCCCCGGGCCAGCGGGCTCCACGGGATCACGCCCACGCCCTCCTCCCGGCACAGGGGCATCATCTCCCGCTCCTCCTCCCGGTAGAGCAGGTTGTAGTGGTTCTGCATGGAGACGAAGCGGCTCCATCCGTTCAGGTCCGCCGTGTACAGCGCACGGGCGAACTGGTGCGCGTACATGCTGGAGGCCCCGACGTACCGGACGTAGCCCTTCTTCACCGCGTCGTGGAGCGCCTCCAGCGTCTCCTCGACGGGCGTCCCGTAGTCCCAGCGGTGGATCTGGTAGAGGTCGATGTAGTCCGTGTCGAGTCGGCGCAGCGAGTCGCGGACGCTGTCCAGGATGTGCTTCCGGCTCAGCCCGCCCCGGTTCGGCGCGTCGGACATCGGAAAGTAGACCTTCGTGGCGATGACCACCTCGTCCCGGCGGACCATCTCGCCCAGCAGGTTCCCGGTGACTTCCTCGCTCACCCCTTTCGAGTACATGTCCGCGGTGTCGAAGAAGTTGATCCCGGCGTCCAGCGCGCGCCGGACCAT
>CANPVF010000177.1 GCA_947581645.1 Candidatus Caribbeanibacter nitroreducens
GCTGTGCCGGTAGTTATCCGGGACCGGAGGCCGGCACCGGGACACGGAGCACAGGGCCGGACCTCGAGTACCAAGTGGGGTGACCGCCGGGCGAATCCCGGCGAATCATAGGGTAAATCGGGTACGTACGTTGATGGCCGTTGAGTCGGCCGGGGACGTCCACCGGGTCGGTTTCGCGTGGAGCTCCCGGGCCGTTCGCGGGACGGATCGCATCGCACAGGCTTCGGCCTACACGGGGGAAGGATCATGCAAACACCCGAGCGACGGAGAGAACACGGAACCGAGGGCGCCCTCCGGATCCCGGCCGCCGTCCTCCTCCTGGCGGGGGCGTGGACGCTGGTGGCCGGCGGCCCGGAGCCGCTCCGGGCCCAGCAGGCCGGGCAGACCCAGCAGGCGGAGTACGAGGTGGAGAAGGGGGACACCCTCTGGGACATCGCCAACCGGCTCCTGGACGATCCCTTCCAGTGGCAGCGTATCTGGAAGGCCAACCAGTCGGCGATCGACAACCCGGACCTCATCTTTCCCGGCGAGCGGTTCGCGATCCCCGGCATGGAGGGCGAAGCGGCCGCGGCCCGGGACCGGGCGCGGCAGCAGGCCGGACAGGAGGAGGCCGAGGAGCGGATGCGTGAGCGCATGAAGGAGCGCCGGGCCGAAGCCGAGCAGGAGGCCGGCGTCGTCGTGGGCGGGGCAGGGGGCGCGGACACCGCCGCCCCGGCCCGGGCCAGCCTCTTCGAGACCGGCCGTCAGGGCGAGGGAATCGCGTCGGGCGGCTTCTCGGCCGAGGAGCGTCCCCCGCTCCGGCCCGTGAGCCGGACCGGCGTCTGGGGCGCTCCCTTCATCGCCGGTCGCGAGGTCCTGAGGCCGCGAGGCCGCGTCCTGGGGCCGGCCACGGCCGGGGACCGTCCGGTCGAGGCCTGGCAGGGCCGGGCCGGCGACGAGGTCCGGGTGGCGCTCCGTGGCCTGAGCGCCTCGGCCGGTGACACGCTGTTCGCGGTCGAGCTGGGCCGCTCCCTCGGCGAGCGAGGTCGCGTCGTGCAGCCCACCGCCATGCTCAGCCTGGAGACCGTCGGCGCGGACACGGCGCTGGCGCGCGTTCACGGGGTGTTCGGCCTGGTCCGGGACGGCGATCCCGTCGTCCTCTACCCGGTTCCTCCCGTCCCGGAGGCCACGGAGTTCCGTGAGGCCGACGGCGAGCTCACGGCCCGTATCCTCGAGGCCGCCGACGGCAGCGCGCTCCTGCGGGAGGGCGGCCTGGTCTTCCTGGACAGCGGCTCGGCGGACGGCGTCCGGATCGGGGACCTCTTCCTGGCCGCGCCTCCCGAGGCCTCCGCGGCCAGCGCCGGCCGGAACGGGGTGCGCGTGATCGTGGTTCGCGTGCGCTCGGGATCGTCCACGGCACGCGTCGTCTTCCCCGGCGACGGCACGGTGAGCCAGGGCGCGACGGCTCGCCTGGTCCGGCGACTCGCCGTGCCGGGGCGGTGACGACGGGGGCGGACGTCCGGAGCGAGCGGTGATCGACGTTCTCCACGTCCTGGCGCTCCTGGCCTACGGGGGCGCCTGGGGCCTCCAGGTACGGGCCTTCCGGGCCGGCGACCCGGGGAAGCAGAATCCGGCGCTCTTCGTCACCCTGGCCGGGGTGGGCCTGCACCTGCTGGCCCTGGGGGTCTACGCCGGACAGCACCAGGTGCTTCCCCTCATCGGGGTGGGGCCGGCCTCCTCCAGCCTGGCCCTGCTCCTGGTGGTCATGACGCTGACGGCGGCGGAGATGTACGACGTGCGCTCGGTGTCCCTCTTCCTCCTCCCGCTCTCCCTCTTCCTGATGGGGGAGGCCGTGTGGGTGGGCGTGGAGCCGGCGGTCCGCCAGACGGCGTTCCGCGGCCCGTGGTTCGTGGCCCACGTGGGGACGACGTTCCTGGGGTACGCCGGGCTGGCGCTGGCCTCCGGCGCGGCGGTGATGTACGTGCTCCAGTTCCGGTCGCTGAAGCGGAAGAGCTTCGGAAAGATCTTCCAGTTCTTCCCGTCGCTGGATTCGCTGGATCGCGTGCACCGCGTGGGGCTCGGGTCCGGCTTCGCGTCGCTGACGGTCGGGCTCGTGGCGGGCACGGCGTGGACGGTCACCTACGGCGGGGGCTTCGACCTCGGGAATCCGCAGGTCCTCTTCGGCCTCGTCACCTGGTCCACCTTCCTGGCGGCGCTGCTGGTGCGGCTGCCCGGGGTGCTCGGCGACCGCGCCGCGGCCAAGGTGACGGCGCTCGCCTTCGTGGTGACCACCTCGGTGTTCCTCTACCTGAGGATCGCGGCCGGGGACTCTCCCTTCTTCCTGTGAGGATGCGGCCCGAGCACGACGGTCGTCCCCGGAGGCCGGGGGCGGGAGGTGGCCCGTGACCCTGTGGGTCGTGGGGGTGAACCACCGGACGGCGCCCATCGAGGTCCGGGAGCGCTTCTTCCTCTCCGGGGAGCAGCGCCGGGCCGCCCTGGAGGCGCTCATGGACGAGCCGGGCGTGCGGGAGGCCGTGATCCTCTCCACGTGCAACCGGACCGAGGTGTACCTGAACGCCAGCCCGTCGGAGAGCCCCGGCGACGCGGGCGCCCGGGTCCTCTCCACGAGGTCCGGCCAGGACCCGGCGGAGGCGGAGGGCTACCTGTACCGCAAGCGCGAACGCGAGGCGGTGATGCACCTCTTCCGGGTCGCCTCGGGCCTGGACTCCATGGTGCTCGGCGAGGCGGAGATCCAGGGCCAGGTCAGCGACGCCTACCGCACGGGACGGGAGGAGGTGCCGGAGAGCGTCGGAAAGATCCTCCACCGTCTCTTCCAGCGGGCCCTCTCCGCCGGGAGCCGCGTCCGCACGGAGACGGCGCTGGGCGAGGGGGCGGCCTCCGTGCCCTCGGCGGCCGTCCACCTGGCCGAGAAGGTGTTCGGCTCCCTGGAGGGACGGCGGACCATGGTGGTGGGAGCAGGGGACATGGGTGCGCTCACCGTCCGCTGTCTGGCGGACGCCGGAACGGAGTCGCCCTGGGTGACGAGCCGGACCCTGGAGACTGCCCGGGACGTGGCGGACGACGTCGGAGGACGGCCGGTGGCCTACGACCGGTTCTGGGAACACCTGGACGAGGTGGAGATCCTGGTCACGTGCACGGCGGCCGACGGGGTCGTCATCGACGCGGATCGCCTCTCCCGCGCCGTCCGGGGAAGCTCGGATCCGCTGGTGATCCTGGACATCGCGGTGCCGCGGGACGTGGAGGCCGACGCCGCGGACATCGACGACGTGTTCCTGTACAACGTCGACGACCTCCAGCGGGTCATGGAGAGCACCGAGGAAGCCCGTCGCCGCGAGATGCCCCGGGCCGAGGACGTCGTGGCGGAGGAGGTGGGGGAGTTCTGGGACTGGTACCGCTCCCGCGAGGCCGTGCCTCTGATCCGGGCGTTCCGATCGCGGGCCGAGGAGATCCGGCGGGGAGAGATCGAGGACCTCCTGGAGGAGATGGACGGCCTGGGCGAGGAGGAACGGGAAAAGATTCGGTCCGCGACCCGGGTCGTGGTGAACCGCCTGCTCCACTCTCCGACCGTGGGCCTGCGCGAGATGGCCACCGAGGGCGAGGGCACGGAGAGGCTCGACATCGCCCGTCGCCTGCTGGGCCTGGACGACGAGGATCTGGAGGAATGGATCCAGCGTGAGTCGGATGAGTGAGAGCGAGCGACGAGAGAGCGTGAGAGGTCGGCGGGGCGCCGGCATGGAGCGTCGGGAAGCCGTGGAACTTCAGGCATGAAGGGGAGGATCGGGTGAGCGGGAGCGTGCTGGTGACGGGCGGGGCCGGGTTCATCGGCTCCCACGTGTGCGAGGCGTACCGGGAACGGGGGTGGGACGTCACCGCCGTGGACGACCTGAGCTCCGGCCGGCGCGAGAACGTGCCGCCGGGAGTCGACTTCCGGGTCATCGACGTCCGGGACGGGGACCTGGACGAGCTGTTCGAGGAGAAGGACTTCGACCTGGTCAACCACCAGGCGGCCCAGATCGACGTGCGCGTCTCCGTGGACCGGCCCCGACACGACGCGTCGGTGAACCTGGACGGGCTGCTCCACGTCCTGGAGGCGGCCCGTGCCGGTGAGGTCGAGCGGGTCGTGTTCGCGTCCAGCGGCGGGGTCCTCTACGGGGAGGCCGACCGGATCCCGACGCCGGAGACGAGCCCGAAGCTCCCGGTCTCCCCCTACGGCGTGAGCAAGCTGGCCGGCGAGCACTACCTGTTCGCCTACCGCAAGACGCACGGGCTGGACTACGCGGCGCTCCGGTACGCGAACGTGTACGGCCCCCGACAGGATCCCCACGGGGAAGCCGGCGTGGTGGCCCTCTTCAGCGGCCGCCTGGATCGCGGCGAGGACCTGACGATCTACGGCGACGGCGAGCAGACGCGGGACTACGTCCACGTGGAGGACGTGGCCCGGGCCAACGTGCTGGCCTCCGAGATGGAGCTCGGAGAGCCGGAGCTCCCCGACGACGTGGCGTTCAACGTGGGCACCGGTCGCGAGACGAGCGTGAACGAGCTGGCGGAGACGATGATCGAGGTGGCCGAGGCCGACGTCGGAACGGAGCACGCGCCGCCGCGGCCCGGAGAGCTGCAGCGGAGCGCGCTCGATCCGGGGCGGCTGGAGGAGGTCGGGTGGTCTCCGCGGCGGGAGCTCGCCGAGGGACTGCGAGAGACGTATCGCTACATAAGGGAACAGGAGTGATGGCTACGGAAGCTCTACTCTCGGCGGCGACGGCGTGGATCCAGGCGGCCGGCGGGGGCGGCGGCGCCTCCTCGCCGTGGGACCTGGTCCTGCAGGCGACCCTCCCCACGCAGATCATCCTCATGGTCCTGGCGGTGTTCTCCCTCCTCTCGTGGATCCTGATCTTCTGGAAGTGGTCGGAGTTCAGGAGCCTGGAGGACGCCGGCGACCGCTTCGTGGAGAGCATGGAGCGGGCGGGCGGGCTGGAGGACATGCGGGAGCGGCTCCGGATGATCGAGGAGTCGCCCTACACCCGCACCTTCGAGGAGGGCATCGAGTTCTTCCTGGACCTCCGCCCCCGGGCCCTCACCGACGAGCGGTCACAGGAGGGGCTCACGCCGGCCCAGCTCGACACCCTGCGCCTGGTCCTGGACAAGGGGCTGGCGGAGGAGCGGGACGACCTGGGCCACGGGCTCTCCTGGCTGGCCATCATCGGCTCCGTGAGCCCGCTCCTGGGGCTGCTGGGGACCGTGGTCGGTGTCATGAACTCCTTCGTCAACATCACCGCCCAGGGGTCGGCCAGCATCGCCGCCGTGGCCCCGGGCATCGCCGAGGCGCTGATCAGCACCGTCGTCGGCCTGGCCGTGGCGATCCCGGCGGTGATCGCCTACAACCACTACGCCTCCAAGCTCGGGCTCTTCGCCAGCGAGCTCGAGGGCTTCGCCAGCGAATTCGTGGGCACCCTGGCCCGGGAGGGACGCGTATGATCGGGCGGCCCATCGGCAGCGAGGACCGGGACGTGGGGCCCCACGGCGTCAAGGCGGAAATCAACGTCACGAGTCTCGTGGACGTGGCCTTCACGCTCCTGATCATCTTCATGATCACCGCTCCCGTCCTCCAGGGCGGGGTGGAGGTCACGGTGCCCAAGGCGCCGGCCTCACCGCTGGAGAGCGAGGACGGGCTCGTCGTCTCCGTCGACGCGGCGGGACGGATCTTCATCGACGAGACCGAGGTGAGCCTGGAGGAGTTCGACGCGGCGATCATGCCCGTGCTCCGGCGCCGCGGCTTCCCCATGGTCTACGTAAAGGGGGACGCGAACGTCCCGTACGGCGTGGTGTTGAACGTCATCGGACGGCTCAAGGAGTCCGACGTGGAGGCCGTAAGCCTGGTCGCCGAGCCCGAGACCGGGGAGCCGTGAGGACGGTCCTCCCGGCGGCCGACCCCCCGCCCCCGATCCCATGAGCGAGCCGAGGCCCCACAGCCAGGAGACGGAAGAGGCCGCCGGAGTGCCGAGCGCGAACGGCGGCTCTCCGTACGAGGGGGGGATCCCCGCCGGGAGCGTGCTGGCCTCCGTGGCGCTGCACGCCGTGGCCGGTCTGGTGCTGGTCCTCTACCGGGGCGGCGGGAGTCCGGAGGTGACGCAGCAGCAGACGTACCGGGTGCAGCTGCGGGCGCCGGCGGCCGAGGAGGCTCCGGTGAGGGAGAAGCCCCAGCCGGCGCAGCAGGCGGAGGAGGAGCAGAAGCCGCCCCCGCCCAGCCCGTCCGAGGCCCCGAAGCCGGAGGTGCGGGAGCCGACGCAGGAGGAAGAGCAGCCCACCCTGCCGTCCACCGAGCCGGCGCAGGCGCCGGAGGAGGGGGACGACGCGGGCAACGTCCAGATCGAGGGGAAGGCCTTCCCGTTCCCCGACTACCTGAACAACATCGTGAACCAGATTCGGCGCCACTGGCGGCCGCCGACCGGGAAGGAGCATCTTCGCGCCGAGCTGAGCTTCGTGATACGCCGGGACGGATCCGTGGCAGACATCAACTGGATCGACAGATCGGGCAACCTGGGCTTCGACCTGGAGGCCCGGGGGGCCATCGAGACGGCGGGCCGGAAGGGCATGTTCGGCCCGCTTCCGGACGCGTACCCCCGCGACCAGCTCCGCGTCTCGTTCTACTTCGACCCCACCACACAGTGAGGGCGCCGGACGCTTCCCCGGGGACGGGGCTCCGGTGCGCGCTCCTGGTGCTGGGAGCCCTGGCCCTCGGCGCGGTGGGCCCGTCGCCGGCCCCCGCCCAGGAGGACGAGGGCGTTCGGGTGGGGATCGAGTACCAGACGGGGTACGTCCCCGGGATGGCGGTGACCGGGACCTCGGGACGGCCGGCGCTGGAGGACGTGGCGGCGCGGGTGGACAGCATCCTCCGCCGCGACCTGGAGTACAGCGATCGCTTCGACATGCTGGCCGTCCCGGACTCCCTGGGGAGCGGGGTCGGCGTCAACTACGGCCTGTGGAACGAGCTGGGCGCGGTGTGGCTGGTCTCGGCCAGCGTCACCGGCACGCCGCAGAGCCCCCGGGTGCGGGTGAGCCTCCACGACATCACCTACAGCCGCCTCGAGGAGGTGCAGTCTTTCGAGCTCCCCTCGCCCGGCGCCCGCGGCTTCCGAATGGCCGTGCACCGGGCCTCGGACGCCGTGGTCCGCTGGGCCACCGGCGAGCCGGGGATGGCGGCGACACGGATCGCGTTTCGCCGCGAGACCGAACAGGGCGTCTCCGAGCTGTACACCATCGGCAGCGACGGCCGGAATCTCCGCCGCATCACCTCCGACAGCTCCATCGTGTATTCGCCGGCCTTCTCGCCGGACGGGAGCGAGCTGATGTACGTCTCCTACCGGAATGGCAGGCCGGCGGTCTACATCGAGGACCTGGCCTCCGGGGAGAGCCAGCTCCTGGAGACGGGCCAGGACTTCAACATCACGCCGACCTACGCCCCCGGCGGCGACCGGATCATGCTGGGGCAGTCGGTGGGCGACCACACGGAGATCTTCGAGTACGAGCTCGGCCCCCTCTGCTGCCGCAGGCAGATCACCTCGGGCGGGCCGGGGGACGCGCTGAATCCCGCCTACTCGCCGGACGGGGAGCGGATCGCCTTCACGGCGAACCGCGTCGGTCAGCCCCAGGTCTACGTGAAGGACGTCGCCTCGGGATCGGCGGACATCGTCAGCCGGTACGTCTACGGCGAGGAGGGCTACGCCACGTCGCCGGACTGGTCGCCCACCGGGGACCGGATCGTCTATCACGCCCGGGTGAACGGGGTGTTCCAGATCCACACGGTGGCCCCGGACGGCTCCAACCGCCGGGTTCTGACCTCCCGGGGTGAGAACGAGGACCCGGCCTGGGCGCCCGACGGCCGGCACGTGGTCTTCGCCTCGGACCGCGGTGGGTACCGGGCCCTGTGGATCCTGGACACGGTGAGCGGTCGCTCCCGACGGCTCACCGTCAACCACGTGGACCAGATGCCGGAGTGGTCGGGATCGATTGTACCTTCCGTGTCGGGAAGGTAGGTTTACGGACGGCCGGAACACGGCGCGGTTGCCCGCTGGAAGCGGCCGTGATCGCTCGAGGATCCTGCAAACGATCGGGAAGACAGAAGGAGACGAGCATGCGAAGAGCTGGGGTATGGGGCGGTCTGATCCTGCTGGGCGCGCTGGGCGCCGCGGCGTGCGGCGGAAATCCTCCGCCGGAGCCCGAGCCGGAACCGCAGACCACGACGGCCCCCGACACGGCCGACGAGAACCAGGCCCGCCGTGATTCCATCCGGCGCGAACGGGAGGCCTCCGAGCTCTGCAGCAGGGCGGAGGCCGCCCTGGAGGCCGGCAACTACCAGCGGGCCCGGCGCCTCTTCCAGCGTGCCCAGAGCGAATACGGCGGCACCGCCTGCGCCCGTCGTGCCGAGTCGGGCATCGCGAAGGTGGCGGCGGTGGAGACCATCAAGGAGCGGGTCCACTTCGAGTTCGACCGGTCGCGAATCACCGACGAGGCCGCGGAGACCCTGCAGGCCAAGGCGGAGGTCCTGCGGGAGTATCCGAAGGTGAGGATCACCGTCGAGGGCCACGCCGACGAGCGCGGATCCCTGGAGTACAACCAGGCCCTCGGCATGCGCCGCGCCCAGGCCACCCTCTCGTACCTGGTGGACCTCGGCCTGGCCAAGAACCGCTTCAGCACCGTGAGCTACGGGGAGGAGCGGCCCCTGGTGGACGCCAGCAACGAGCGGGCGTGGGCCCAGAACCGGCGTGCGGAGTTCGTCATCGAGAACATGAGCGCCATCAATCCCTGAAGCGGGACGGAACCACGTGCGACTGGCTTCGCTGCTGACCGCCCTGGCCGTGACGGCCGCCGGGGCGGGATGCGCCACGAAGGGCGACGTGACCTCCATGCAGCGGTCCATGAACGCGCACATGGACTCGATGCAGGCGACGCAGGACAGCCTGCTGAGCGAGATGCAGCGGCTGCGGAGCGCGCTCATGGCCCAGGAGGAGCAGTCCGCTTCGCTCACCCGTACCCGCACCTCCGAGCTGGAGCGCCGCATCGGTGAGCTGCGGGAGCAGGTGGCGCAGCTGACCCAGATCACCGGACAGACCCAGCGCACGCTCCAGCGTCAGCTCGACCGTCTCTCCTCCGGAGCAGCAGCCGGCGGCGGAAGCGGGGGAGCCGGCGGGGTCACCATCGGCGGCGGGGCGGCCGACACCGCGGGCGGCGGCGCCCCGGACACGGCGGCGGCCGACACGGCCACGGCCGGGGCCGGGGGGACGGCGGAGAGTCCCCGTGCCCTGTACAAGACCGGAGTACAGCAATTCCGGCGAGGCGCCTACGAGACGGCGCGGATCGCGCTCGAGGAGCTCCTCTCGGCCCATCCGCGGCACGAGCTGGCGCCGGACGCCCAGTTCTTCCTGGCCCGCACGTACCGGGACGCCGGAGAGGCGCGCCGTGCCCTGGAGGAGTTCCAGCGGGTCCTGGAGCTGTATCCGAACTCCGGCCGGGCGTCCGCGGCGCTGTATCAGAGGGGCATGATTCACGTGGAGCTCGGCAACACCGACGAGGCGCGCTCCGCGTTCGAGCAGGTGCTGAGGGGGTATCCGGACAGCCCCGAGGCGGAGCTGGCCGAGGAGCAGCTGAGCGAGCTCGGCGGGGGCTGAGCCCCGATCCGCCCGGCGGCGGACGCACGGCCGGCGCCGCCGGAGGTGGGGCGAACGCTCACTGCCCGACCGCCGCGATCCTCACGAGACCCGTAACCGACCCGGACACGTGCGCTGCCCCGCCTGCGACCACCCCGAGGACCGAGTCGTCGACTCCCGCACCATCCGCAACGGGCGGGCGATCCGTCGGCGGAGGGAGTGCGCGTCCTGCGGGCGTCGGTTCACCACGTACGAGTCCATCGACGAGGAGCCGCTCCGGATCCAGAAGCAGTCGGGGGCCGTGGAGCGGTACGACCGCGAGAAGCTCATGGACAGCGTACGCGTGGCCAGCGCCAAGCGGCCGATCTCCCTGAGCGAGATCGAGGCGCTGGTCGACGACATCGAGGAGGAGCTGAACGCCGAGGACCGGCGCGAGGTCTCCAGCCAGCGGATCGGCGAGATGGTGATGGAGCGTCTCCGCGCGCTGGACCAGGTGGCATACGTTCGGTTCGCTTCGGTGTACCGAAACTTCCAGGACACCTCCGAGTTCACCGAGGAAGTGCAGGAGCTCCTGAGACGGCAGCGCTACGACTCCGACGGGCAGGTCGACCTGTTCTCCGACGCGGATGACCAGCAAGAGACGGGCTGATGCCGGACGTGGACGGGGGCGAGATGCCCTTCCTCGACCACCTGGAGGAGCTCCGGTGGCGGCTGATCTGGAGCGTGGGGGCGATCCTGGTCGGGGCGGTGGCCGGCTTCTTCCTGGTCACGCACCTGGACGTCATCGGACTCCTGGCCCGCCCGATCCGGGGGCTCCTGCCTGAGGACAGGCTCCTCTACACGAGCCCGACCACGCCCATCATGGTCACGCTCAAGCTGTCGGCCGTGGTGGGCATCATCCTGGCGCTCCCCGTGATCGCCCACCAGGGCTGGAAGTTCGTGGCGCCGGCCCTGTACGAGCACGAGAAGAAGACGATGATCCCCGCCATCGGGGTGAGCTTCCTGCTCTTCCTGGCCGGGATCGCCATGGCGTACTTCCTCGTCCTCCCGGTGGGACTCAAGTTCCTGCTCGGCTTCCAGGCCGAGGCCCTGAATCCCATCATCACGATCGACGAGTACCTGCGGTTCGCCACCCGCCTCATCCTGGCGTTCGGGCTGATCTTCGAGATGCCCGTGGTGATGACGGCGCTGGCGTTCATGGGGGTCCTGGACGGGTCGGAGCTCCGGGAGTACCGTCGGCACGCCATCGTGATCATGGCGGCGGGCGCCGCCTTCCTCACCCCGGCGGACGCGGGCACGATGCTCATGATGCTGGCGCCCACCTGGCTCCTGTACGAGCTCTCCATCGTGCTGGCCGCGTGGACGGCGAGGCGCCGGTTCGGGCGAACGGCGAGCGGAGAGTGAGCGGCGGGCGCGGCCCGGCGCCGGTTTCGGCTCCCGCGGCCGTCCTGGCGGTGGCCGCGCTGGCCGTGGCCGCGGCGCCCCCGACGGCGGCCGCGATGCAGCAGGCGGACACCATTCCGGAGCCGGCCGCCGACACGGTGCCGCGTGCGCCGCGGCAGGCGGTGCCCGACAGCCTCCTCCCGGACAGCCTGCGGTCGGTCCCGGACAGCCTCCTCCCGGACAGCCTGCTGACGGACAGCGCCCGGGCCCCGAGCGTGGAGGAGCGGAGCGAGGCCCTGGCCGGTGGCGCCTTCCCGTCCCGGGACTCCCTCTTCCGGCAGCTGGCCGAAGCCCCGGGATACCGGATCGTGGAGTACCGCGGACAGGAGGTGGAACTGGACGTGCCCCCGCGGATCATCCGGCTCGAGGACAGCGCCCAGGCCAACTACGGCGAGAACGCGCTCCGGGCCGACACCATCGTCTACCGGGGCCAGCCCCGCTTCATGGAGGCCCGCGGGCGCATCGAGCTGGTGAGCCAGGGCCAGCAGCCGGTGCGGAGCGACTCGGTCCTCTACTACGACGTGAGCGGCGAGAAGGGGACGGTCTTCGGGGCCCGTACGCAGACCAGGGCGCGGGGGGCGGACTGGAACGTCGAGGGGAACGCCATCCCCCGGGGACGGAAGACGCTCTTCGTGGAGTCCGGGAGCTTCACGTCCTGCACGCTGCGCGAGCCGCACTATCACTTCGAGGCCGGGCAGATCAAGATGGTGCGGGAGGAGGTGCTCGTGGCCTGGCCGGTGGTGCTGCGGATCGGACACGTCCCCGTGGCGTGGCTCCCCTTCTTCGCGCACTCCATGCGGCCGGAGCGGGCCAGTGGCATCCTTCCGCCGCGCTTCGGGTTCAACGACGTGGTCCGGACCTCGCCGGGGATGGAGCGGCAGGTGTCGGACTTCGGCTACTACTGGGCCATCAACCGCTACCTGGACGCCCAGGCCACGATGGGGTGGTTCAGCGGAAACTACACGGAGGTCCAGGGGCGCCTGCGCTACAACTTCATCAAGAAGTTCCTGGACGGGAACCTGGCGGTGGGACGGAGCTGGGGGCAGAACGAGACGAGCCTGCAGCTGAACTGGCAGCACAATCAGGAGCTCAGCCCCAACACCACGTTCCGCGTCTCCGCCCAGTACGCCACGAACACGCAGACCTTCCGGGAGAGGAGCTTCGATCCCCGGGACCAGCTGCGGCAGCTCAGCTCCGACGTGGGCTTCAACCACCGGCTGCCGTGGGCCAACCTGAGCCTGAGCGCCAGCCGGCGCCAGCCCGTGAGCGGCGACGGGAACATCACCCAGACGCTGCCGTCGCTGAACCTGAGCTTCTCGCCGGTGACCCTGTTCCCGGCGCCCCGCAGCGGGGCCGGCCTGTTCAACAACATGACGTGGAACGGCTCCGTGAGCGCCTCCCGCTCCACCCGGAGCAGCGACACTCGCGGAGACCGTCTCCAGCGGCAGGCCAACGTCTCCAACAGCCTCCGGCTGAACGACTTCAACCTCTCCGCTTCCGGAAGCGTCGACAATTCCGTGGAGACGCCGGTGGACAGCGCGGGGAACCCGCTCTCCGACCGGTTCCAGACCAGCCTCAGCTGGCGCTCGTCCCTGAACTACCAGGTGGACCTGATGGGGAGCACCACGTTCAGGCCGACGGCCAGCCTGGAGGGGGAGGCCTTCGCGTCCGACAGCACGGGCGGCGACGTGCTGCAGGCGCCGATGCGGATGAACTTCGGGGCGTCGCTGAGCACCGACCTCTACGGCTTCTTCCCCGGCGTCGGTCCCTTCTCCCGCATCCGGCACAAGCTCTCTCCCGGCCTCAGCTGGCGCTATTCACCCCCGGTCACGCCCCAGCCGGACCGGGAGGACATCCCGGGCTACCCGGCCACCCGGGGAGGGCGGGCCCGGAACGTCCTCAACGTCTCCCTGAACCAGACCTTCGAGGCCAAGATCGGCGGGAACGGCGACGGCGCGGCGCCCGCCGACACCGCCGGCGCCGCGTCCGACTCGGCCGCGGCCGCGGGGGACTCCGCGGCCGCCGCTGGCTCCGCCGGACGTGGACCCGCCGGGGGGCAGGCGCGGAAGGTCACCCTCCTCTCGCTCCGGACCTCCGGGCTCACATTCGACTTCGGCGGCGCCTCGGAGGACCGCCCCGTCCTCACCACGGAGCAGATCACGAACAACGTCTCCTCCGACCTCCTCCGGGGGCTCTCCTTCAACATCACGCACGACCTCTTCGCCGGGAGCGGGGCGGACCGCACGTTCGACCCGGTCATCACGCGGGTGGGGACGAGCTTCAGCGTCAGCTCCGGCGAGAGCCTGGGCGACGTCCTGGGCCTGGGGCTCCCCGGGGGCGGCGCTGCGGGCGACCGCCGCGACGAGCAGGAGGGGCAGGATCGGGAGCGGCAGGAGCAGGAGGACCAGGTCGGAACGCGGGGGAGCATCTTCACCCAGGCGGAGCAGGGGCCGCCGGAGACGGCCTCCGGGCCCTGGGACCTGTCGGTGAACTACTCGCTCACCCGCCCCCGGGACGCCGGCGGCCCCGGTATCGCCGGCCGCGAGAACCAGACGCTGGGCGGCCGTCTGCAGCTCCAGCCCACCCCCAACTGGGAGGTGAACTGGAGAACCACGTACAATATCACCTCGGGAGAATTCGGCTCCCACCAGCTGCAGCTGACCCGGCAGCTGCACCGCTGGCGGGCGGAATTCAGCTTCTCGAAGTCGCCCAACGGCAACGTCCGCTTCGACGTCATGGTCCGGCTCACCGACGCCCCGGAGATCAAAGTGCCCTACCAGATCCAGACCCGGCAGGAGACCCGGTCGCCGTGAGCTCCCGCGTCCGCGTGACCGGCGACGACCTGTCCCTCGAGGAGGTGGGAGCCGTGGCGGGAGGGGCCGCGGTGGACACGGATCTCCCCGACGGGACCCGGTCCCGGATGAGGGCCAGCCGCAGGGCGGTGGAGTCCATCCTGGAGAGCGGCCAGGCCGTGTACGGCGTGAACACCGGGTTCGGCCGGCTGTCGGACGTACGCGTGGACCGCGAGGGCCTGGCGGAGCTGCAGGTGAACCTGCTCCGGAGCCACGCCTGTGGCGTCGGTGAGCCCATGGAGAGGGAGGAGGTCCGCGCCATGCTCCTCCTCCGGGCCAACGCCCTGGCCGCCGGCTACAGCGGTGTGCGGCCCGCCGTGGCCACCCGGCTGCTGGAGCTCCTGGACCGGGACGTGACGCCGGTGGTTCCGCGGGCGGGATCGGTGGGAGCCTCCGGGGACCTGGCCCCGGCGGCGCACCTGAGCCTGGTGCTCATCGGCGAGGGAGAGGCGCGGGGACCCGGGGGACAGCGCCGTCCGGGCGGAGAGGCCCTGCGGGAGGCGGGGCTCGAGCCCCTGGAGCTGGAGCCCAAGGAGGGCCTGGCGCTGCTGAACGGCACGCAGGCCATGACGGCGGTGGGGACGCTGGCCCTGCTCCGGGCCGAGTCGCTGGCGGACGCCGCCGACGTGGCGGGCGCCGTGAGCCTGGAGGGGCTCCGGGGCAGCCCCGATCCCTTCGACCCCGTGGTGCAGGAGGCGCGTCCGCACCCGGGGCAGGAGGCCAGCGCCCGGCGTCTCCGGGCGCTCCTCCGCGACAGCGAGATCCGCGAGAGCCACCGGTACGGCGACCCCCGGGTGCAGGACGCGTACTCGGTGCGGTGCATGCCCCAGATCCACGGCGCGGCCCGGCACGCGATCGCCCACGTTCGCGACGTCCTCGAGCGGGAGGTGAACGCGGCCACCGACAACCCGCTGGTGGAGGCCGACCGGCCCGCCGGAGAGCGTGTCCTGAGCCAGGGCAACTTCCACGGACAGCCCGTGGCCTCGGCCCTGGACTATCTGGCCGTGGGCGTGTGCCACCTGGCGACGGCCAGCGAGCGGCGCACGGACCGCCTCCTGAATCCGGACCTGTCCGACCTGCCGGCCTTCCTGACCCCGGAGCCGGGGCTGCGGTCGGGCCTCATGATGGCCCAGGTCACCGCCGCCTCGCGGGTCGCCGAGTGCCGGCACGCGGCGGAGCCGGCCAGCGTGGGGACCATTCCCACCGGGGCCGCCAAGGAGGACCACGTCTCCATGGGCATGCACGCCGCCGACCAGGCGGAGCGGGCCGTTCGCGCCGCCGAGCAGGTGGTGGCGGTCGAGCTCATCGCCGCCGTGCAGGCCATGGAGTTCCACCGCCCCCTCCGCGCGGGCCGCGGGGTCGAGTCGGCCGCCTCGGTGCTGCGGGAGGAGGTCCCCCGGGTCGAGGAGGACCGACCGCTGGCGGGGGACATGGACGCCGCCGTGGGGCTCGTCCGCGGGGGAGCCATGAGCCGGGTGGTGGCCGACAGCCTGGCCGACGCCTGAGGGTCCCCGTGGCGACGGGCCGGCGGCTTTGACACCCCGGCTGCCGGCGGTCTAGATTGCGGCCCGACCGGGGGGGTGTCCGTTCGCCCCCGGCCTTCCGTCGACGATCGCTCACGGCTTCCCCCGAACTCAGGACCGGAGGACTACCCTGCAGGTCGCGTCTCCCGCTCTCCAGGCCTTCCGCGCGCCGGTGGAGGACGAGCTGGCGCGGGTGGAGGAGGAGATCGCCCGCATGGCCGTCTCCGAGTTCGGGGCGCTGGACCAGGTGGGGGACCATCTCCTCTCCACCGAGGGGAAGCTCTTCCGTCCCTCGCTCGTCCTGCTGGCCAGCAGGGTGTCGGGGCCGGTGCCGGACGGGGCGGTCCGGATGGCCGCGGTGGTGGAACTGGTCCACCTGGCCACGCTGGTCCACGACGACGCCGTGGACCACTCCGTGCGCCGCCGCGGCATGCCCACCGTCAACTCCGTCTGGACCCACCAGGTGGCCGTCATCATGGGCGACTACCTCTACTCCCGGGCCGTGACGGAGATGACGGAGCTCGACGACATGGAGGCGGTCCGGATCCTGGCCGAGGCGGCCAACCGGATGACCGTGGGTGAGATGCGGCAGCTGACCTCGCACGAGGCGCTGGACTTCTCCGAGGAGGACTACGAGGAGCTCTGCCGCTGCAAGACCGCGTCGCTGATCTCGGCGGCGTGCGAGCTCGGGGCCCGCCTCGGCTCGCCGGGTCACGCGGCGAGCCTCCGGGCCTACGGGCACGACCTCGGGATGGCCTTCCAGATGGCCGACGACGTGCTGGACTACACGGCCTCCAGCTCCGAGACCGGCAAGCCCCGGGGACAGGACCTGCGTGAGCACAAGGTGACGCTCCCGCTCATCTCCGTGCTCCCGGATCTGTCGGGGGCGGAGCGGGAGGAGGTCGAGGCGCTGTTCGGCGACCCCGAGCCCGACGACGGACGCGTGACCCGCGTCATCGAGATCGTGGAGGAGCACGGCGGCGTCGAGTACGCCCGGGACCGGGCCCGGGACCACGCAGCCGGCGCGCGGGAGCACCTGGCCGAGCTCCCGGACGGGCCGGCCCTCCGATCCCTGCAGGGCGCCGTCGAGTACGTGGTCAGACGACGGAGATGACGAAGATGCAGCTCCAGGGAAACAGCCGCAGGGAAGTCGGGCGTCAGGCGGCGGTCGTCGTCGGCGGGCTCCTCCTCGGGGGGCTGCTGACCCGGCTCCTCCAGTGGATCATGCCCCCGAGCGCCGCCCGGGAGTTCTTCGTGACCACGGTGGCCGCCTCCGTGGGGCCCCTCTCCGTGGACCTCCTCGTGGTGGCCTTCACCCTGGGACCGCTGGTCCTCAGGGTGAACATTCTGAGCGTGGTCGGTATACTACTGGTAGCCTGGTTCGCGCGGTCGCTGCTGTAGAGAAGACGACGCTCCTCACGCTGGCGACCCTGCTCTTCCCCGCCTGGAGGTACATGCCATGTTCGGCGGTCTCGGCGTCCCGGAACTCCTGATCCTGCTGCTGATCGTGCTCCTCTTCTTCGGAGCCAAGCGGCTGCCGGAGGTCGGCAAGTCGCTGGGGGAGGGAATCCGGGAGTTCAAGGATTCCATCGACGGGATGGAGGACGAAGAGGGCCCCCGCGAGATCAGCGGCGACACCTCGTCCCGCCGGCGCAACGACCGGGAGTAGCCTGCGGAGGCCGGTACCGCTCTCCGGCCGCGCCTCTACCCCCTCTCACACCGGGCGGTCAGATCCCGGCCGCCTGCCGTCCTCCGCCCTGGGCCCTCTGCTGATCCAGGCGGTCCCGCATGTCCTGCACGTCGGCTTCCTCCCGCAGGGCCTGCATCCACTGTGACAGCCACTGCTGCTGGAGCTGGGAGACCAGCTGCCTCTGGAACTGACCCTTCACGGCCTCGAACTCCTGGCGGCTGACCTCGCTCTTCTCCAGGAGCTCCAGGATGGCCACGTTGTCCCCGGCGGAGAGCGGCCCCTGGACCTGGCCGGGCTGCATGCCGAAGGCGGCGCCGACGGCCTCGGTGCCGCGGCCCAGCCCGGGGACGAAGTCGGTTCGGGTGAAGGACTCGCTCTCCCGCACCTCCCAGCCCCGGGCCGCCGCCACCTGAGGGAGGCTCGCATTCTCCTCACGCAGGCGGGAGACGGCCTCCTGCACGCGCTGGCGCGCCACGTCGGCCTTCTTCCGGTCCCGGAGGGTCTGGCGTATGCGGCTCTCCACCTGCTCCAGCGACGGGGTGGTGGCCGGCGACCGGCCCACCAGCTCCAGGATGTGATAGCCGGAGGCGTTCTCGTAGAACTGGCTCAGGCCCCCGATGCTCGTGGTGGGGTTGAAGGCCCAGTCGACACCGACGCCCAGGGGGCCGGCTCCCGGCACGAAGCTGGAGGTCTCCTCCACCTGGACGCTCTCCTGGAACCGGATGCCCTCCACGGACCCGGCGGCCTGCGCCAGGTCGCTCTCCAGGGCGAGGCTCTCCACGGTGTCCATCTTCGCGAAGATCACGTCCTCGGCGCTCCGCGAGAGCTCGATGGGGACCACGATGTCGCGGACCGTGGCGGTGTCGCCCTGCCGCTGGTCCACCCGCAGGAGATGGAAGCCGCGGCCGGCGGCCACCGGCTCGGAGATCTCCCCCTCGGGAATCGAGAAGACCACGTCCGCCAGGGGTTGGGGGAGCGAGCCCCGGGTGACCTGTCCCAGGAGGCCCCCGTTGGCCGCCGACGCGGAGTCAGCGGACACCTCCCGGGCGACCCGGGCGAACTCCGCGTCCGTCCCGGTGATTCGCTCGCGGGCGGAGTCCGCGCGCGCCCTGGCCGCGGCCGTGTCGGAGGAGGTAGGGGCCGCCGAGATGCTCACCACGTGGAGCGTGGCCGTGGGCGGCTGCCGGAAGCGCTCACGGTGGTCCCGGTAGTGGGACTCGACTTCGGAGCTGCTGACGGAGACCGCCGAATCCGCCACCGTCGATGTCGGGCTGACGCTGACGTAGCGCACCCGGGCGGTCTCGTTCTGCATGCGGTACCGCTCCCACGCCTCCTCCTCGGAGACGTAGACGCCCTCGCCCACGAGCCGGACGAGCTTGGTGCGGGGCAGGACGTCGCGGTAGTACTGCTCCAGCTGCGTCAGGAGCTGGTTGCTGACGTTCCCGGACTGGAAGAACTGGCGGTACTTCTGGGGGTCGAACTGCCCGTTCGTCTGGAAGGCCGGGTTCTGGCGGAGCTGCGGCGGCGGACTGGTGCGGAAGGCCTGCCGTATCTCGGCGTCCGTGACCTCGATGCCCAGCCGATCCAACTCCTGCTGGACCAGGATCTCGGTGACGAGCTGGGTCCAGGCCTGCTCCCGGGCCTCGTTCATCCGCTCGTCCGTCGGCGCGCCCGACGCCTGCGAACGGACCTGCTGCAGGTACTGCTGCAGGTGACGGTTCCACTCGGAGTAGCGGATCTCCCGGTCGTTGACCATTCCGACCACCGGGTTCGCGCCCTGGCCGCCCCCTCGCTGTCCGCTCTGTACCCAGTCGAAGACCAGCCACCCGACGAAGGCGACGGTCAGGATCAGCATGATCCACTTCGTGTTCTCGCGCAGGCTGCGCATCACCATGGGGCGCTCGACTCCCGCTCGTGTGTTCGGAACAGTGCATCGGGGACGCGGCCGCAGGATGGCCGCTCGCGAATTCCTCTACAGCCCGGCCGTCCGCGAGTGCCGGGAGGGCCGACGGTGCGCGTCGGGCGCGAGCCCGCGCAGGGTCCCGCCGAAGCCCGGGATCGCGTGCATGCTACCCGGCGTGACCCGGCGCAGCAACCGCGGCGGTAGGGGACGAGAGGGGCGCCGGCGTCGCCCGGAGCCCGGGAGCCGTGACCGACCGGATCTCGTTGACACCCCGAATCGCACCGGGCTACCTTGCTGATCCGCCCGCCCTCTCCACCCCAGCCCACGGCCCGTATGGCGGCTGATTCCACACCGGAGGAAGAGGTCCGCAGGCTGGAGCGGCACTACTCCGTGAATCCGGAGGGCCTCGTCTTCGCCCGCCTGGCGGACGCCTACCGCCGCTGCGGTCGGCTGGAGCGCTCGCTGGAGCTCCTCCGGGAGGGCCTGGAACGGCACCCCGACTACACCACGGGTCACCTGATCGAGGGACGGACGCTCCGGGAGGCGGGGCGCCCCGACGAGGCCGCGGCGTGCTTCCGTCGCGTCCTCGATCTCGACGCCGGCAACCTGGTGGCGCTCCGGTCGCTGGCCGAGCTGGCGGCGGAGCGGGGCGACATGGACGCGGCCCACCGGTGGACCGACCGCCTGGAGCAGGCGGATCCGTTCACCAGCTTCGATCCCGCACGGGCTGCCGCCCGGGCGCGAGAGGAGCGGGAGGAGCAGGAGGAGCCCGAGGAGAGACGGGAGAGCGAGGCCTCCGACGCTCCGGAAATGGAGGCCGGGGGCGGCGACCCCGCCGGCTCCCGAGACGAGGAGGAGAGCGGGCCGCCGCAGCCGGGGCCCGTCGACGGGGCGGCCTCCACGGAGCTGCCGGGCGAGGAGGGCCTGGCGAGCGAGATCGCCGCCATGGCCGACGAGCAGTGGTGGTCGTCCGCCGGGGAGGAGTCCGCGGAGGCCGGAGAGGGAGCCGGCGACGCCGACGGGGACGACGACTCCGACGTCGCCACGGAGACCATGGCGCACCTGTACGCCCAGCAGGGCCTGTACGAGGAGGCCGCCGACGTCTACCGGCGGCTGCTGGAGCGCCGTCCGGACGAACCGGAGCTGCAGGCCCGGCTGGAGGAGATGACGCGTCGGGCCGGCGGCAGCGTCGCGCCGGGGGACGAGGAGGAAGGGCCGACGGCCCCGACGGAGGAGGGGCAGCCGGAGGAAAGGGAGCGCGACGCGGACGGGGCGGATGGGGCCGTCTCCGCCGGCGAGCACTTCCGGGCGCTCCTGCGCGGGGAGGCCCGGCCGGTGGGCGCCGTCGACGACGGGAGCGACGCGTCCGGGGCGTCCGAACGGGTCGCCGCGGGCGACCGTCAGCAGGCTGCCGGCGAGGCCGCGGGATGACGGAGGACCCGGCTCGTCGGGTCGGCGTCGTCCACGGGCCGAACCTGAACCTGGTGGGCGACCGGGAGCCCGAGCACTACGGCCCCGAGACCCTCCCGGACATCGAGGAGAGGATGCGACGCCGGGCGGAGGAGCGCGGCGTGGAGCTCGTCTTCTTCCAGTCCAATCACGAGGGTGAGCTCGTGGACTGGATCCAGGAGCACCGCACGGACGTGGACGGATGGGTGGTGAACGCCGGCGGCCTCACCCACACCAGTGTCGCCCTGCGGGACGCCCTGGTGGCCTCGGATCGCCCCTTCGTGGAGGTGCACCTCTCGAACGTCCGTGCCCGGGAGGACTTCCGCGAGCGGTCGCTCCTGGAGGACCGGGCCGCCGGGGTGGTGAGCGGGTTCCGGGGCGACAGCTACGTGCTGGGCCTGGAGGGGCTCCTGAGCCGTCTCCGCGGAGACGCGTCCTGACGCCGAACGGCACCGGCGCCCGCCTGCGGCGCCTCCGGGAAGCCATGGCGGAGCGGGAGCTGGCCGCCTTCCTCTCGGTGCATCCCGCCAACGTCCGCTACCTGACGGGGTTCACAGGGAGCTCCGGCTTCCTGCTCGTCGGCCCGGAGGTGGCGGGGCTGGTGACGGACTTCCGCTACCGGGAGCAGGCCTCCGAGGAGGTGCCGGACGGCCTGCCGGTGTGGATCCACGGGGACGGCTGGCGCGAGGAGGTGGCGGCCCGCCTCCCGGACGTGATGGGAGAGGACGCCGGCGACGGGTCCGGCGTCGGGTTCGAGAGCGACCGGGTCACGGTCAGGGACCGGGAGCGCCTGGAGGACGCCGTCCCGGAGGTCCGCTGGTCCGGCGTCTCCGGGCTGGTGGAGGAGCTCCGGTCGCGGAAGAGCGACGACGAGGTGGAGAGGATCCGGCGCGCCGCCCGGCTCGGGGACCGCGTGCTGGAGTCCTTCCTGGACGAGGTCGTGGAGGGCGCCACCGAGGCCGAGCTGGCGGCGGAGCTGGACTACCGCCTCCGGCTCGCCGGATCCGAGGGGGTGGCCTTCGAGACCATCGTCGCCGCCGGCCCCCGGAGCGCGCTCCCCCACGCCAGCCCGTCCGGGCGGCCGCTTCGGGAGGGCGACCTCGTGCTGGTGGACTTCGGCGCCCGGAGCGGCGGATACTGCTCCGACATGACCCGGGTCTTCTGCCTGGGGGCGCCCGAGGAGTGGCAGCGCTCGCTGCACCGCTCCGTGCTCCGGGCCCAGCAGGCGGCGCTGGAGCGCGTCGAGCCCGGGATCGAGGCCGCGGCGGTGGACGGAGCCGCCCGGGAGGCACTCGAGGAGGACGGGCTGGTGGAGCACTTCGGCCACAGCGCCGGGCACGGCATCGGCCTGGAGGTCCACGAGGAACCCTCGGTCTCGGCGCGCTCCGAGGACCGGCTGCGGGAGGGCCACGTGATCACCGTCGAGCCCGGGGCGTACCTGGAGGGACGCGGCGGCGTCCGGATCGAGGACGACGTGGTGGTTCGGCCCGGCGGCGCCGAGGTGATCACCGGATTTCCCCGTGAGCTTCGGGAGCTCTGACGGGTCGGGCGCCCCTCCGTGATAGGCCGTCATACCTATGGGGCGGGCGCCACGGGCCGGTGACGGCAGCGAGTTTGCGCGGCAGTGGGACGGCGTTCGCAATAGGTCGACGTCAACCGTAACTTGCCGCGCCGAGAGCGACGCTCACTCCCGCGAACCGACGACCTCTCACATGGCTGACACGACGGACTTTCGCAGCGGAATGGTCCTCGAGATCGAGGACGAGCTGTACCAGATCCTGGACTACCAGAAGGTGCACCCGGGGAAGGGGCCCGCGTACATCAAGACGGAGCTCAAGAACCTGGACTCCGGCGGCACCGTGCGGAAACGCTTCCGCTCCGGCGAGAGCGTGAACGAGGTCACGCTGATCCGCCGCGACGTCCAGTACAGCTACTCCGAGGGCGACGTCTACTATTTCATGGACGCGGAGACCTATGAGATGATTCCGGTCTCCCGGGAGAAGATCGGCGAGGACCAGATCAAGTATCTCACGGAGAACACGGAGTGCCAGGCGCTCACCCGGGACGGCTCGATCCTGGCAGTGGAGGTCCCGCGCTTCGTGGAGATCGAAGTCACAGACACCCGGCCGGGCGTGAAGGGTGACACGGCCCAGGGCGGCTCGAAGCCGGCCACCGTGGCCTCGGGCGCGGAGATTCAGGTGCCGCTGTTCATCGAGGAGGGAGACGTGATCAAGGTGGATCGGGAGGAAGACAAGTACCTGGAGCGGGTCTCTTCGTGATGTTCGACCTCGACTGGGTACAGCGGCTCATACGCATCGTCGACGAATCGGACATCGACACCCTCGAGGTGTCCCGATTCGCGACGAAGATCCGGATCTCCAAGTCGCCTCCGCAGGCGTCCGGAGGGGGCGGCGGCGTGCCCGCCGCCCCGCCCCCGGCCGCCGGAACCGGCGGCCCCGGGGCCGCACCGTCCCCGGCGGGAGGCGCATCCGGGGGTGCGCCCTCGGGCGGAGGATCCGCCACGGAGGCGCCGGAGGAGGCCGCGGAGGAGGAGGCGCCCCCCGGGGCCGGAGCGGACCTGCACGAGGTCACGTCCCCCATGGTCGGCACGTTCTACCGGGCCCCGGCGCCGGACGCGCCGGCGTACGTGGAGGTCGGCGACCGCGTCGAGGACGGACAGACGCTCTGCATCCTCGAGGCCATGAAGCTGATGAACGAGCTGGACTCGGAGGTCAGCGGGGTCGTCAAGGAGATCTGCGTCGAGAACGCCGAGCCGGTGGAGTACGGAGACGTGCTCTTCCGGATCGACACGGACGCGTAGCGCCGCCGACCCGTGTTCCAGAAGGTACTCATCGCGAACCGGGGCGAGATCGCGCTCCGAATCATCCGCGCGTGCCGCGAGCTCGGCGTCCGGACGGTGGCCGTCTTCTCCGAGGTGGACCGGAACTCCCTCCACGTCCGCTTCGCCGACGAGGAGGTGTGCATCGGGCCGCCGCCGGCGCGGGAGAGCTACCTGAACATCCCCCGCATCATCGCCGCCGCCGAGATCACGGGCGTCGACGCGATCCATCCCGGCTACGGCTTCCTGTCGGAGAACGCGGAGTTCGCCGAGGCCTGCGAGCAGAGCGGCTTCACCTTCATCGGGCCCACGGCGGACCAGATCCGGCTCATGGGCCAGAAGGCACAGGCCCGGCAGTCCATGGACGAGGCCGGCGTCCCGGTGCTCCCCGGCACCGAGGATCCGGTGGACGACGAGCAGGAGGCCCGGGAGGCCGCCGACCGCATCGGATACCCCGTGATGATCAAGGCCGCCGCCGGCGGAGGCGGCAAGGGCATGCGCGTGGCCCGGGACGAGGGGTCCTTCGAGAAGGCCTTCTCCATGGCCCGACAGGAGGCCGGCGCCGCCTTCGACGACCCCTCCGTCTACCTGGAGAAGTTCATCGACAGGCCGCGGCACGTCGAGATCCAGGTGCTGGGCGACCACCACGGCAACCTGATGCACCTGGGCGAGCGTGACTGCTCCGTCCAGCGGCGGCACCAGAAGCTCATCGAGGAGTCCCCGAGCCCGATCCTCTCCGAGGACGTCCGGCGTGAGATGGGGCAGGCGGCGGTCCGGGGGAGCGAGGCCATCGACTACCGGAACGCCGGGACGATGGAGTTCCTGGTGACGCCGGAGGAGGACTTCTACTTCATGGAGATGAACACCCGCATCCAGGTCGAGCACCCGGTGACGGAGATGGTCACCGGCGTGGACCTGGTGAAGCAGCAGGTGCGGGTGGCCGCCGGCGAGCGCATGGAATCATCCGGGGCTCCCGAGCTCGAGGGCCACGCCATCGAGTGCCGCATCAACGCCGAGGATCCCGCCCGCAACTTCGCTCCCTCCCCGGGCGAGATCAGCTCGTATCACGCGCCGGGCGGTCCCGGCGTCCGGGTCGACTCCCACGTCTACGCCGACTACATGGTGCCGCCCAGCTACGACAGCCTCCTGGGCAAGCTGATCGTCCACGGGCGGAACCGGGAGGAGGCCCTGAGCCGGGCCTATCACAGCCTGGGCGAGTACATCGTGGAGGGGGTCGACACCACGATCCCGTTCCTCCGCGAGGTCCTGCACCATCCCGACTTCGTCAGCGGCGACTTCGACACGCATCTCGTGGAGGAGATGCAGTCGGAAGAGTAGAGAGCTGACGAGCTTTCTGTAGCCCCGGAGGAGGTGGAGGAAACGTGACCGCGGACGAGGAGCGACGCCGGGAGGCGCTCGGCATCGGCCTGTTCGCGCTGACGGCGCTCCTCCTCCTGGCCCTCTTCTCCTCCGGCCCGGCGGCGGCCGGCGGCGACAACCTGATCGGGCCCGCCGGCGGACTCCTGGATCGGTGGCTCACGCGCGCCTTCGGCCTCGGCGCCGCCCTCCTCCTGGCCGGCCCGGTGGCGTGGGGCGTCCGCTGCTTCGGCATGGCTTCCGACCGCACCGCCGTGCGCTGGTCCGTCCTGGGCACGGCGTCGGCCTTCCTCGTCCCGGCGGTGGTGTGGATCGCGCGCCGGGCCGCCGACGCGGGGCCGACGGAGGCCGCGGGGTGGGCCGGACGCAGCGTGGGGGCGCTGCTGACGGCGGGCTTCGGGACCGCCGGCGCCCTGATCATCGCCGGCGCGGTGCTGCTCGTCCTCCTCGTCCTCACCGTCGGCTGGTCGCCGGCCCGCGGTCTGGCACGGGCGAGCCGGGCGGCGTCCCGGGCCGGCTCCCGGGCGCTCCGGGAGACCCGGGAGATGTTCGCCGGGAGCGGAGGGGCCGCGGCGGCCGCCGACGCCGGGGAGCCCGCCGAGTCCGAGGGGGGATCGCCCTGGGAGCGCTTCGGCGCCGGCGAGAGCGAGGAGTCGGACGCCGACGGCGGGGAGGGCGGCGGGCTCCCCTTCGGCGACGAGGACGGCGAGCAGGAGGAGCCCACGGGCCCGGTGGCCGCCGAGGACGACGCGAGGGCCGGGTCGCTGGCGGATCCCGGCGACCTGACCCAGACGGAGCTCCCGCCCCTGGACCTGCTCACCGAGCCGAAGCGGACCGGCATGGGCCTGTCGGAGCAGGAGCTCCGGGAGCTGGGCGCGCTGCTCATCGACAAGCTGGAGACCTTCGGGGTGGAGGGGGAGATCTCCGGGTGGACCACCGGCCCGGTGGTGACGCAGTTCGAGGTGAAGCCGGCGCCGGGCGTCAAGGTGGGGCAGATCTCCAACCTGGCCGACGACCTGGCGCTGGCGCTGAAGGCGCCGTCGGTGCGGATCGTCGCCCCCATCCCCGGGAAGGGGGCGGTGGGCGTGGAGGTGCCGAACCCGGAGCCGGACGTGGTCTACCTCCGCGAGGTCCTGGAGTCGGACGCCTACAGGAGTTCCGGGGCGACGCTCCCCCTGGCCCTGGGACGGGACCTGGCGGGCGACCCCTGCACGGCCGACCTGACCCGGATGCCGCATCTCCTGATCGCCGGGGCCACCGGGACCGGAAAGTCCGTGTGCATCAACTCGCTCATCACCGGCCTCCTCTACCGCTTCACCCCGAAGCAGCTGCGGCTGCTGATGATCGACCCCAAGATGGTGGAGCTCTCGGTCTACGAGGACCTCCCCCACCTGCGCCATCCGGTGGTGACGGACAACGAGGAGGCGGCGGACGTCCTCAAGTGGGCGAAGTTCGAGATGAACCGCCGGTACTCGCTGCTGTCGGCCAACGCGGCCCGGAACCTGGACGAGTTCAACCAGCGCGTGAAGTCGGACCGTCCGGTCCGGGGGCCCGACGGCGAGGAGTACCAGCAGGGCGAGCTGCCGTACGTGGTTCTGGTCATCGACGAGCTCGCCGACCTGATCATGACCGTCCAGTCACAGGTGGAGTCGCCGCTGGCCATGCTGGCCCAGAAGGCGCGGGCCGTGGGCATCCACCTGATCATCGCCACGCAGCGCCCGTCGGTGAACGTGATCACCGGGCTCATCAAGGCCAACTTTCCGAGCCGGATCGCCTTCCGGGTCGCCTCGAAGACGGACAGCCGCACGATCCTCGACCAGAACGGCGCCGAGAGCCTCCTGGGCAACGGCGACATGCTCTTCCTCCCGCCCGGGGAGTCCGACGCGCAGCGGATCCAGGGCTCCTTCCTCACCAGCGATGACACCGAACGGCTGGTGTCGTGGTATCAGAAGAAGATGGAAGCGGACCGGGAGGCCGGCGCGGCCGCCCCGGGCGAGCGCGACATCCTGGACATGGTGGAGGAGAAGGAGGCCGAGGAGGCCCGCGTGGACGTGGTCGAGGAGGTGCTGGAGGACCGGGACGAGCTGTTCCGCCAGGCGGCGGAGATCGTGGTGAACCACGACTCCGGCTCCACCAGCCTCCTGCAGCGTCGGCTCCAGATCGGGTACGGGCGCGCCGCCCGGATCATCGATCAGCTCCACCACGCCGGGATCGTCGGACCCTCCCGGGGGTCTCAGGCCCGCGAGGTGATGGTGGACACCGTGGCCGATCTGGACGACGTCATCGAGGAGAACCTGGAGGAGGGAGTGGAATGAGGGGGACGAGCAGCAGGCGGGCGGCGGCCGCGGCCGTGGCCGCCGGGCTGGCCCTCCTCGTGGCGGCCGGGAGCCCGTCCGGGGCGACGGCCCGGTCCGCCCCGGTGCCCTCCACCGGGAGCGACAGCGTGGAGACCGGGTGCGAGCACGCCGCCGAGTCCGGAGACACGGGAGCCGATACGGCCGACGCCGGGCCCGCGACCCCGCCGGCGGACGGGGCCGATCGGTCCGCTTCGTCCCCGCCGGACCCCCGGGCCGTGCTCCGCCGTGCGCAGGAGCGCTACCGCTCCCTGGAGTCCCTGCGGGCCGAGTTCCGGGAGCGGGTGCAGGTGCCGCTCCTGAACCGTGAGCGCAGCGGCAGCGGGACCTGGTATCAGAAGGGCCGCGGGCTCTTCAAGCTGGACTACAGCGAGCCGCCGGAGGACGTGGTCGTCTCCGACGGCACCCACGTCTGGACCTACTATCCCAGCACCCAGCCGGGCCAGGTGACCCGCACGGCGCTGGAGAAGAGCGCCCGGGGGCGGGAGATGGTGGACCTCATGGGGCGCATCTTCCGGGAGGCGCGGCAGGGATACCGGGCGGAGTACGCGGGCCGCGAGTCCGTGGGCGGGGTCGAGACGCACCACGTGGTGCTCACCCCCACCGGGGAGGCCCCGTACCGCCGGGTGGAGCTGTGGATCGCCCCGGCGGACCACCTGGTTCGGAAATTCGACGTGACCGAGGAGAACGAGACCGTGCGAACCGTGACGCTCACCGACCTGCAGCCCGACGCCGAGATCCCCGACTCCGTCTTCCGGTTCGAGGTGCCGGAGGGGGCGGAGGTGTTCTCCGGATGACCGGCGGCGACGGAGCCGGCCGTGCCGCCGTGGCCGGGGCCACGGACCAGGAGGAGCTCTGGCGCCGGGCGCGCGACGTGATGCCCGGGGGGGTGAGCTCGCCGGTCCGGGCCTTCAACGCCGTCGGCGGCGAGGCCTTCTTCAGCGCCTCCGGCCGGGGCGCCCACCTGGAGGACGTGGAGGGGAACCGGTACCTGGACTACGTCCTCTCCTGGGGCCCCCTGATCCTGGGCCACGCCCATCCCGAGGTGGTGGAGGCCGTCCAGCGGGCCGCGGAGGAGGGCGTGAGCTTCGGCACCTCGGTGCCCGGCGAGGTGGAGCTGGCGGAGACCGTCCGCGAGTGGTTCCCCGGCGTGGAGATGCTGCGCTTCGTGAACAGCGGCACCGAGGCCACCATGTCGGCGGTGCGGCTGGCCCGGGGCGTCACCGGCCGCGACCTGGTCCTCAAGTTCGACGGCTGCTACCACGGCCACGGCGATTCCTTCCTGGTGGAGGCGGGGTCCGGCGTGGCGACCTTCGGCCTCCCGGACTCGCCGGGCGTGCCGTCGGCCGTCTCCGAGCTCACCGTGACGGCCCCCTTCAACGACCTGGAGGCCGTCCGGCGGGTCTTCGACCGGCACGGGGACCGCCTCGCTGCCGTCATCCTGGAGCCCGTGGTGGGCAACGCCGGTCTGATCCCGCCGGTGGACGGCTTCCTGGAGGGCCTGCGCGAGGTCACGCGGGACCACGACGCGCTCCTGATCTTCGACGAGGTCATGACCGGATTTCGTGCCGCCCGCGGCGGCGCCCAGGAGCGCTACGGGGTGGAGCCGGACCTGACCACCATGGGCAAGGTGCTGGGGGGAGGGCTCCCCGTCGGCGCCTTCGGCGGGAAGCGGGAATGGATGCGGGAGGTGGCGCCGGACGGCCCGGTCTACCAGGCCGGCACGCTGAGCGGCAACCCGCTGGCCATGGCCGCCGGCCTGGCCCAGCTGCGGGTGCTGGACCGCGAGGATCCCTTCGACGAGCTGGCGGACCGGGCGGAGCGGCTGGTGGACGGCATCCTCGAGCGGGCCCGGGAGCGGGGGATTCCGGCGACGGGGGCCGCCGTGGGCTCCATGTGGGGGGTCCACTTCACGGACGGGCCGGTCCACAGCTACGACGACGCCCGGGAGGCCGACGCCTCCTTCTTCGCCCGCTATCACCGCGAGTGCCTGGAGCGGGGCGTCTTCCTGGCTCCGTCGGCCTTCGAGGCCGGGTTCCTCTCCACGGCGCACACGGAGGAGGACATCGACCGCACGCTGACCGTGGTCGGTGAGGCCATGGACGCGGCCCGAGAGGAGGCGTGAGGTGAGCCGGCCGGTCCGTGTGGGCGTCGTGGGCGCCGGCGGTGCCGCGCAGGTGGTGCACCTGCCGATCCTGGCGAAGCTCCGGGACGTGGAGATCGCCGGCGTCGTCGACCTCCGGGAGGACATGGCCCGGACCATCGCGGACCGATTCGAGGCCGCCGGGGCCGCCGCCTCGCTCGAGGCCCTCCCGAACTTCGGGGACCTGGACGCCGTCCTGGTCTGCACGCCGAACGACTCGCATGAGGAGGTCGCCCTGTCGGCGCTGGACGCGGGCCTCCACGTGCTCTGCGAGCGGCCCATCGCCACGAGCAGCGAGGCCGCGGCGCGGATGGTCGACGCGGCCCGGGAGGCGGACCGCCACCTCATGGTGGCCATGAACCACCGCTATCGGCTGGATCTCCGGCACGTCCGGAACTTCGTCCGCAGCGGTGAGATCGGGGAGCCCTTCCTGGTGCGCGCCTCGTGGCACACCCAGCGGGAGCAGAGGTCGCGTCGCGGGTGGCGCCGGGATCCGGACCGGGCCGGCGGCGGGGTGCTCATGGACCTGGGCGTCGCCGCCCTGGACGCCGTCCTGTGGACCCTGGACTTTCCGGAGGTGGAGCAGGTGACGGCCCACTTCCACGAGGGACGGCGGGTCGAGGATGCGGCCGCCGCGCTCCTGAGGACCGCGAACGACGTGACGGTGAGCCTCGACGTGAGCTGGGAGCTCACGGCGGAGGGCGGGCAGGGCGTGCTCTTCGCCCTGGGCAGCAGCGGTTCGGCGGAGACGCCGCCGCTGGAGCTCATGAAGGAGATGGAGACCGGGCCCGCCGACGTCACGCCGCCGCTGGAGGTGGACGAGGGCAACGTCTACACGGCCTCCTACCGCCACGAGTGGGAGAGCTTCCTGCGGCGGGTCCGGGGCCGGGAGGAGCCGGACGACGAGCGGGAGCGGCGGAACGGCGGTCGCGAGCACGTCCAGGTGATGCGGGTCGTCGAGGCGTGCTATCGCTCGGCCCGGGAGGGGCGCGAGGTCCGGGCTTGAGCCCGGGAGGCCGATCGTGACCGGCCTTCTGGACCGCCTGCGTCCGCCCGAGGACGGCGTCTGGTGGATCGTCGCCTCCGGCCTGCTGCTGGGGCTGGCCCATCCCCCGTTCCACCTGCTGGTCCCCTCCTTCGTGGCGCTGGTGCCCTTCCTGGTCTGGGTGGGCCGGCTCCCGGCCGGGCCCGAGGGCCGGAGCCGTGCGCTGCGCGGCGGGTTCTACCTGGGCCTCCTCTACTTCACGCTGGTCTTCTACTGGCTCGTCGTGGCGCTGATCTACTACACGCCGCTGGCGATCCTGGCCTTCCTGTTCCCGGTCCTCATCATGTCCGGCTTCCTGGCGCTGGCCACGCTGGGCATGCAGCAGGCCATCCACCGGCTGGGGGCGCCGCTGTGGCTCGCGGCCCCGGTCTTCTGGACGGCGTCGGAGTGGGCGCGCGGTCACCTGGGCCCCATCTCCTTTCCGTGGATGGAGCTCGGTGCCACGCTCACCGGCTACCCGCGCCTCATCGGGGCGGCGGACCTGGTGGGGACAAGGGGGATGAGCTTCTGGCTCGTGGCGGCGAACGCGCTCCTGGCCGTGCTGTGGCTGCGGGTCCGGCAGAGCGGGGGGCACCGGGAGGGAGCCGCGCCGGAGGGCCCCGGGTCCGGCTCCCTGTGGACGCGCCTCCGGGCGCCCGTGGCCGCACTCCTCGCCGCCCTGGTCCTCCCCGTCGGCTACTCCCTCTACCGGTGGAACACCGTGGAGATGGAACCGGCGGCCCGGGTGGGCGTGGTGCAGCCGAACATCCCGGAGGACCTGAAGCTGCAGAGCTCCCGGGCGGCGGACAGCGCCCGCTCGGCGTCCGAGACGCTGCTGCGGCGCCCGGAGATCGACGGGGCCGACCTGGACCTCGTGATCCTCCCGGAGACGGTCTTCCCGCTGTTCATCGATCCCATCCCCTCCGCCGGGTACCGGGGGCAGCCGTCGGTGCGGGAGTGGGCGTCCCGCACGGCGCGCCGGCTGGACGCGGCCCTCCTGTACGGGGGCATCGGCTCCGAGGACCGGGGGGGCGGGGAGTTCGACTACTACAACTCGGCGTTCCTCCTGGATTCCACCGGGACCCGGGTCGCCCGGTACGACAAGCGCAACCTGGTGCCCGTGGTGGAGCGGGTCCCCTTCGTCGACCCCGACTGGTTCAGGATGGTGAACTACTTCGGGGGCTACGGCGTCGGGGAGAGGAGGGGGCCGCTGGAGGCCGGCGGCACGAGCTTCGGGATCCTGGTCTGCTACGAGTCCATCTTCGCCGGGCAGAGCCGCCGCTATCGGCGCGGTGGGGCGGAGTTCGTGGTGAACATGACGAACGACGCCTGGTTCGGACGACACGAGCCCTGGTGGAGCCGGACCTCCGCGCTGTGGCAGCACCCGGCCCATCTGGTCATGCGGGCGGTGGAGAACCGGATGGGGGTGGCGCGGTCGGCCAACACGGGCATCTCGGGCCTCGTGGACCCGCTGGGCCGGTTCCACCACCGGACGGAGCTCTTCACCGCCGCCTCGTTCGCGGGCACCGTCTACACGTCGAGCCAGGTCACCCTGTTTACGAGGTGGGGCGATTGGATGGGAACGGGCTCCGCCGTCCTGGCGCTGCTGGGCATCGTCGCCGCCGGATGGCGCCGGCGGGGATCGTCGCGGCACGGGGCGGAGACGGAATGAAGGTTGAAGCAGCAACGCCCGGGCGGCCGAACACCGGCCGCGCGTGCGGGGTACACCCGACGAGAGCGGATTCGGACACACGGATGCGGGGGAGACCATGACGGACGACGGCTCGATCCACGACGGCGAGCGGGTGCTGCGGCCCACGGCGTCGGCGAGGGCGGCCCTCTTCTCGGCGGCGGCCCTGGCCCTGACGCTGCTGGCGGCACCGCCGGCGGCGGCGCAGCAGCAGGACACGCTCCCGGAGGGGGTGCCGGACTCCGTCGAGTACGAGATGCGCGGCCTGACGGTGGAGGCCACCCGGCCGACCCTCTCCAGGGGGGGCGGGACCGCCGTCACGATGGAGATGGACTCCGTGGAGGTGGTGCCGTCGCCGACGCTGGGCGAGGTGCTCCGCAACATGCCGCTGGTCCGCGTCCGCCGGAACTCGCGCGGCCAGGTGCAGCCCTCCGTCCGCGGGATGGAGGAGCGCCAGATCGCCGTGCTCGTGGACGGCGTCCCCCTCACCGTGGGGTGGGACAACCGCTCCGACCTGTCGGTGATCCCCATGACGGCGGCCAACGAGGTCGACATGGTCCGGGGGCTCTCCTCGGTGCTGGCCGGGCCGAACGCCCTCGGGGGCGTGATCCGCATCGGAATCTCCCAGGGCCCCTTCCCGGACACCCTGACCAGTCCCCTGGACATGCGGGTCGCGCTGGACCACACGGGCTCGTACTCCCTGTCCGGAGAGGTGGACCACCTGACGGACGTCGGCGGCGGCGACCTGTGGATCAAGTACGGCGGCGGGTACCGTGACCGCGGCGACTACGCCGCTCCCGGCGGGCTGGGAGACCGCTTCCCGCTTGGCGTCACCGACGACGACCGGATCCTGAACAGCGACATGCAGTTCGCCAACGGGTTCGCCTCCGTGCGCTACCAGGCCGAGGGCGGCCAGTGGCTCTCCTTCTCCACGGCGGCCTACTCCACGGAGCAGGGCGTCGTGCCGGAGCTCCACCTGGTGGGGAGCGATCAGCCGGCCCCGCGGTACTGGCGGTATCCGAACCGGTGGCAGTCCTTCAGCTCGCTCTCCGGCGGCACCGGATGGGCGGAGACCCCGCTGGGCCGCGGCGACCTCGAGGTGTCGCTCGGCTTCGACCGCCACCACATGGAGATCGACGGCTTCTCGGGCCCCAGCTACGCCGACAGCGTGGAGGGGGAGGTCGGCAACGACCGGACGATGAGCGCGCGTCTCCTGGGCGACCACACGCTGGGTCCGGGCACGCTCAGCGGTTCCTTCACCTGGGCGGAGACGTGGCACGAGCAGATCCTCTCCGCCTCCCCGAACGACCCGGACGAGTACAAGCAGAGGCTCGGGAGCGTCGGCGTCGAGATCTCCGAGCCGCTGGCCCCGGGGCTGGACGGGTGGATCTCGAACCCGCGGCTCACCGTGGGCGGGAGCTACGACTGGGCCTCGACGCCGCAGACCGGCGACTACCAGGCCCGCGAGGGCATCGACGGCTGGGGGTTCCGGACCAGCGCCGAGGCCACGGTGGCCGACGGCGCCGCGAAGCTGCACGGCGGGGTGAGCCGCAAGGTCCGGTTCCCGGCGCTGCGCGAGCTCTATTCCGGGGCCCTGGGCAAGTTCGAGCCGAACCCGGACCTGGGTCCGCTCACCCTGAAGGTCGGGGAGCTGGGAGCCACGCTCCACGTCAGCCAGCGCCTCGAGCTCCAGGGCACCGTCTTCCAGCAGCGGCTGGAGGGCTCCATCGCCCGCGTCCCCATCGGTGAGGGGCTCTTCCAGCGCCAGAACGTGGGCGAGCGGCGGGCCACCGGCCTCGAGCTCGTGGCCAACTACCGGCACCGGGGCCTGGTCCTCCGGGGCGGCGTCACGCTGCAGGACGTCGAGATCCGCGAGGACGTCGACGACGACGGCGAGCTGGAGGTCTCCCCGGACAAGCGGGCGGAGTATCAGCCCGAGCTCTCCGGCGACCTGTCCGTGACCACGCCGCGGTTCGCCGGCTTCCGCCTCCGGGGCGAGATGCAGTACATCGGGTCCCAGTTCGGCGCGAACCCGCAGACGCAGGAGTTCGAGGAGCTGGACCCCACGGCGTATCTGGAGGCCGGTCTCAGCCGCAGGATCGGGCAGGGCTTTCTCGGCCTCCCGCCCCTCCGGGTCGCGGCCGTGGCCGAGAACCTGACCGACCAGCTCGTCTGGGATCAGCTCGGGCTGCCGCGCCCGGGTCGCACCTTCCGCGTCCAGGTCGAGCTGCGGTAGCTCCGGTGAGCGTCTACCGGCCGGTGGACCGGTAGCCGGGGCCCGGGCCGCTTCCGTGCGGGTCTCCTACAGCCCCGGCTACTACGTCTCCCTGCCCGAGGGGCATCCGTTCCCCATGGGGAAGTTCCCGGCGCTGCACCGCATACTGCGCCGGGAGGGGCTCCTGCGTCCACGGGACGTCCTGGAGCCCGGCCGGGCCCCCTGGACCGACCTGCTCCTGGTCCACACGCCCGGCTATCTGGCCCGACTCGAGCGCGGCACCCTGGGCCGCCGCGCCGAGCGTCGCATGGGGCTCCCCTGGTCGCGGGGGCTCGTCCGGCGCTCCCGGCTGGCGGTGCAGGGAACCGTCGAGGCCGCGCGCATGGCGCTCCGCGACGGCATCGCCGCCAACCTGGCCGGGGGTACGCACCACGCCTTTCCCGACCGCGGCGAGGGGTACTGCGTCCTGAACGACGTGGCCGTGGCAGCCCGTCTCCTCCGCCTCTCCGGGGAGGCGCGTCGGATCCTGGTCCTGGACCTGGACGTGCACCAGGGGAACGGGACGGCCGCCGTCCTGGGGGAGGAGGCGGGCGTCACCACGTTCTCGCTCCACGCCGAGAAGAACTACCCGTGGCGGAAGGTGCCCTCGACCCGGGACGCCGCGCTCCCGGACCGGACGGGGGACCGGGCCTACCTGCAGGCGCTGGCCGCGGAGCTCCCGCCCCTGCTCGGGGCCGCCCGACCGGACCTGGTCTTCTACCTGGCGGGGGTGGATCCCGTGGCCGGAGACCGCTACGGTCGCCTCTCCCTGACGCGGGAGGGCCTGCGGCGGCGGGAGCGGCTGGTGCTGCGGACCATGCGGAGGCGGGGCGTGCCCGTGACGCTGCTGCTCTCCGGCGGCTACGCCAGCTCGCCGGAGGCCACGGCCGACCTCCACGCCGAGGCTCACCGGGCCGCCGCGGAGGTCCATGGCGTCGAGCCCGGGCGAGCCGCCGCCGGGACGCCGCCGGAGGGGAGCGAGCCGAAGCGCGAATCGACATCCACCGGGAGTCCGGGAGGGACCGAATGCACGGAGAGCACGATCCGAGGGAGTGCAGCGAGAACTTCCTGAGCGGAGCGCTGGACCTGCTGGAGGTCGACGACGAGCTCCGCCACCTGCTACGCGGGCCTTTCCGCGAGGTGGCGCTGGAGCTGCCCCTCAGGAGGGACGACGACTCCCTCTCGGTCTTCCACGGCTACCGGGTGCAGCACGATCACAGCCGCGGCCCCTTCAAGGGCGGATTCCGCTTCCATCCCGAGATGGACATGGACCACTCCCGGGGGCTGGCGTCGGTGATGACCTGGAAGACCGCCGTCGTGGACATCCCCATGGGCGGCGCCAAGGGGGGCATCGACTGCGACCCGTCCGAGCTGTCCCGGGGCGAGCTCGAGACCCTCACCAAGCGCTTCGTCCAGAAGCTCGGGCCCCTGCTGGGCCCGGACGTCGACATTCCGGCGCCGGACGTGGGAACGGGACCGCGGGAGATGGCCTGGATCTACGCCGGATACGCCCGGACGCACGAGATGGACGCACCGGGCGTCGTCACCGGCAAGCCCCTGGAGCTGGGGGGCTCCCTGGGCCGGACCGAGGCCACGGGCCGGGGCGTGGCCATGGTCACGGAGTGGGCGTGCGAGGCGGAGGGCATCGACCCGGAGGGAGCCACGGTGGCCATCCAGGGCTTCGGAAACGTGGGAAGCCACCTGGCCCGCTTCCTGGACGACCTCGGGGCCACCGTGGTGGCGGTGAGCGACGTCGGCGGCGGTCTGCACCGCGACGACGGCCTGGACGTGGAGACGCTGTTCCGCCAGATGAACGTCGAGGACAGCATCGACACGGTGGTGGAGAGCGACGTGCCCCACGACTCCATCAGCAACGAGGAGCTGCTGGCCCTGGACGTCGACGTGCTGATCCCGGCCGCCCTGGAGGGCGTGATCCACGGCGACAACGTGGACGACGTCCGCGCGGACCTGGTGGTCGAGGCCGCCAACCTGCCCACGACCTGCGACGCGGACCGGGCCCTGGCGGAGAGGGGGATCTCCCTGGTCCCGGACATCCTGGCCAACGCCGGCGGGGTCACGGTCTCCTACCTGGAATGGGTCCAGAACCGACAGCGCTACCGGTGGAGCGAGGAGCGGGTGAACGGGGAGCTGCGCGACTTCATGCGGGAGGCCTGGGAGGACGTCTCGGAGCGCGCCTCCGGGGAGGACGTCACCTACCGCCGGGCGGCGTACGCGACCGCGGTGGAGCGCGTTCGGGAGGCCACGCGCCTCCGGGGCTTCTGACGTGGACTCCGGCACGGACGCCGCCCTGGAGTGCCGGGCGGGCGAGTTCTCGCTCCCCGACGACCTCCACTACCTGAACTGCGCCTACATGTCGCCCCTGGCGCGGGCGGTGGAGCGAGCGGGGCTGGAGGGATTCCGCCGGCTCCGGGATCCGACCCGGATCGCCCCGTCGGACTTCTTCACGGAGAGCGACGAGCTCCGGCGCGCCTTCGCCGAGCTGGTGCGCGCCGACGATCCGGACCGGGTGGCCATCGTCCCCTCGGTCTCCTACGGCGTGGCCCTGGCCGCCCGGAACCTGGAGGTGGAGGCGGGACAGAACCTGGTCCTGGCCGAAGACCAGTTTCCGAGCAACGTCTACGCGTGGAGCCGGCTGGCGGAGGAGCGCGGGCTGGAGCTCCGGATCGTGGGGCCCGGGCCGGGCGACGGCGGCAGCGGACGCGGACGGGGTGAGCGGTGGAACGAGCGCCTCCTGGAGGCCGTGGACGGTGCCACGGCCGCCGCGGCGCTCCCCCACGTGCACTGGACCGACGGGACGCGGTTCGACCTGCAGGCGGTGGGGCGCCGGTGCCGGGAGGTGGGCGCCGCCCTGGTGGTGGACGGCACCCAGTCGGTGGGAGCGCTCCCCTTCGACGTGGGGCGGATCCGCCCGGACGCCCTGATCTGCGCCGGGTACAAGTGGATGCTCGGGCCGTACAGCATCGGCACGACCTACCTCGGCCCGCGCTTCGACGACGCCGTTCCGCTGGAGGAGACCTGGCTCGGCCGGAAGGGGAGCGAGGACTTCGGCGGGCTGGTGGACTACGAGGAGGAGTACCAGCCCGGGGCCTCGCGCCACGACATGGGGGAGCGGAGCAACCCGGTGACCGTCCCCATGCAGACCGCCGGGATCCGGCTCCTGCTGGACTGGGGCGTGGAGCGAATCCAGGAGTACTGCCGCCGCCTCACCCGTCCGCTCACCGGGGAGGCCTCAGCTCTGGGGATGACCGTGGAGGACGAGGAGTGGCGCTCGTCGCACCTCTTCGGCCTCCGCCTGCCGGCCGAGGCGCGGCCGGAGGAGCTGGCGCAGCACCTGGAGCGCGAGGACGTGGTGGTGTCGGTGCGCGGCGACGCCCTCCGCGTCTCTCCGCACCTGTACAACGACCGGCGGGACGTGGAGGCGCTGCTGGAGGTCCTGCGCCAGCGCTACGGCTGACTGCGGCCTGTGAGCCCCGGGCCCGCCCAGGGGGGCGCCGGGAAGGCGGCTACAGCGGCCGGAAGCGGGCCTGGAAGAACCGGAGGAAGTCCGGCTCGTAGGTCATCTCCAGGCCGCTGGCCTCCTCCCGGCGGTCCCAGACCGCCTTCACCGCCTCGGCGGTGACGTCCATGTGGGCCTGCGTGTACACGCGGCGCGGGATCGCCAGCCGCACCAGCTCCAGCTCCGGGTGCCGATGCCCGCCGGTCTCCGGGTCCCGGCCGGCGCTGACGATGCCCCGCTCCATGGAGCGGACTCCGGACTCCAGGTAGAGCTGCGCCGCCAGGGACTGCGCCGGGAACTTCTCCTGGTCCATCTCCGGGTAGAAGCGCTTCGCGTCCAGGTAGACGGCGTGTCCCCCCACCGGCGTCACGATGGGGATGCCCCAGTCCTGGAGCAGTCCGCCCAGGTAGCGCACCTGGCCCACCCGCGCCCGTACGTAGGCGTCCTCCATGGACTCGCCGATGCCGATGGCCAGGGCCTCCATGTCGCGTCCCGCCATGCCGCCGTAGGTGTGGAGACCCTCGTAGACCACCACCAGGTTCCGGAGGCGGTCGAAGAGGTCCTCGTCGTCCACGGCCACCCAGCCGCCGATGTTCACCAGGTGGTCCTTCTTGGACGACATCCAGGCGCCGTCGGCGAGGCTGCAGATCTCGGCGACGATGTCCGCCACGGGCGTGTCCCCCCAGCCCTCCTCCCGCTCCTGGATGAAGTAGGCGTTCTCCACCAGGCGGGCCGCGTCCAGATAGATGGGGATCCCGTGCCGGTCGCAGAGCTCCCGCAGCTCGCGGACGTTCCGCATGCTCACCGGCTGTCCGCCGGCCATGTTCACGGTCCCGGCGAGGCTCATGTAGGGGATCCGCTCGGGCCCCACCCGGTCGATGAGGTCCGAGAGCTTCTGGAGGTCGACGTTGCCCTTGAAGGGGTGGTCGCTGGCGGGGTCGTGGGCGTCGTCGATCACCACGTCCACGAAGCGGGCGCCCGCCATCTCCTGGTGCAGGCGGGTCGTGGTGAAGTACATGTTGCCGGGCACCACGTCGCCCTCGTCCACGGCCACCTGGTTCAGCAGGTGCTCGGCGCCCCGTCCCTGGTGAGTGGGGACGACGTGCGGGAAGCCGTAGTACTTCTCAACCGCGTCCTCCAGGTGGTAGAAGTTCCGGCTCCCGGCGTAGGCTTCGTCGCCCATCATCAGCCCCGACCACTGCCGGTCGCTCATGGCGCTGGTGCCGCTGTCGGTCAGGAGGTCGATGTACACCTTCTCGGACGGGAGGAGGAAGGTGTTGTAGCCGGCCTCCTCCAGGGCCTCCCGCCGCTCCTCGCGGGAGGGCACGCTCAGCGGCTCGACCATCTTGATGCGCCAGGGCTCGGCCCACGACCGGCGGCCGAATTGCTGGCCCATGGTGCGGGGCGACTCGTCCGTCCGTGGCTCGTCGTGCGGCTCGTTCATTCCTCGTCGTCCCGATGTTCGGATTGGGTGGCCCGGACCAGGAAGAAGCCGTCCGAGCCGAGCTTCTGATAGAGCGGCAGGAAGAGGAGGCCGGACTGCGGGGACGGGATCTCGCCCGTCCGGTCCTCGGCCAGGATGTCCCCCTCCAGCACGCGGTCGAAGTTCTTCCAGCCCGGCTTCATCCGAAAGCCGTTGCCCGGCGTGATCCCGTGTCGGTACCGGACCTCGAGGTGCTTCGGCACCCCCTCCGACGCCCGGGCGAGCAGGGCACGGCCGTCCCTCACGCGGGGCTCGTCCTTCTCCACCAGACCCGCCGACGCGAGGGCCGTCCACACCACCGCCCGCAGGCGCGTCACCGAATCGGAGGCCTCGTGCTGACCCGCTTCTGCCGTCAGCGACGCGAAGCCCCGGCGACACGCCCAGTCGGCGAGCATTCCCGGCAGGTGCCGCTCCAGCCCCCGGACGTGCGGGAAGGGGAACGCGCTGGAGAAGCGGCGGCAGGCCTCGCGGCGCCCCACGATCCCGAACGGCGGGCTCTCGCTGGAGGTGGTGTGCAGGTCCACCAGGTACGCGGGCCCGCGGCGGTCCTCCTCCAGGGTGGCCTCCAGCGAGCGGAGGAGACGCTTCTGCTCCACCCCCTCCGGCCCGAGCTCGGGACGCACCTCCGCGTCCGCCTGCAGCTCGTCCGTGCGGGAGGTGGTCCACTGCCGGTTCAGGTCGCGGTCCCGGTACCGGACGGACGCCTGCAGCGCCCCCAGGTTGCCGGCCAGCGCCACCAGCCGGCCGCGGACCCGGGGAGCATCGTCGCCCCGGAGCTCTTCCAAGACGCCCTCGAGGGCGCGAACGCCGGCGGGCTCGTTCCCGTGCACGCCGCCGACGCAGACCAGGAGCGGGCCGGGGTCGTCGCCCCGGTGCGTGCCGATCAGCCCCGCGCCGTCGCCGTCCGCGCTCCGATCCCGGGGCGCCGAATCGTCCTTCTCGTCCGAACGGGCTCCCATCAGTCCTTCCGGCTCCCGGCTTCCTCGCCCTGCGCCGGTGCCGGCTCCTCCGGGGCGGCTTCCTCGAAGAGGTGAGCGGCGACGCTGGCCAGCTGGTCCCCGGTGACGAGACCGACCAGGCGGCCCTCGCTCACCACCGGCAGGCAGCCCACCTCACGGTCGTTCATGAGGCCGATGGCCTCGGCGGTGGCCGTCTCCGGGGAGATGGCCACGATGTCGCGCTCCATGACCTCGTACACGGGAATGGGGTCCTCGGCGTCGCCGGCGTCGTCCCCGGCCTCTCCGTCCCCCCGCTCCTCCAGCACCCGGTCGACGAGGCTGCGGGTGACCAGGCCCACCAGCCGCTCCTCGCGGTCCTCGATGGGCACGTATTTCACGTCGTGCCACTCCATGATCTCGACGACCAGGTCCAGCGGCTCCTCCTCGTTCACCGCCAGGACGTCGGTGTCCATGAACTGCTCCACCCGCTGGTAGGTGGCCGGCCACCCGCCGGCCTCCTCCAGGCGTGCGGTCTCCCACTCGTGCACCGGACGTCCGGTCTTCTGCCGCTTCACCGCCCCCAGGGTGACGGCGGTGAGGCGCTGCTCGGCGGCCGCCGCGTCGTCGTTCTCGCCGGACTTCCGCATCTCCGCCAGGGAGACCAGGATCCAGTCGGAGCCCGTGCGTCCGGTCTCGACCCGCTCCCGGATCACGCTCAGGTAGCGGTCGGCGTCCTGCAGGGAGATGCCCGACGACTCGAGCCCCTTGCGGGCCAGGGGGAGGAGCTGCTCGGCCACCAGGTCGGCGGCACGCATGGTCTCTCCGCCCTCCCACGTGAACTGGGCGTCCAGTCCCAGCTGGGCCGCCGCGAAGAAGTTCCGGCGGACGTCGTCGAAGTCGAAGGCCTCGCGCACGTCCTCGTACCGGTCCGCCATGCCGCTCATGAGCCCCAGCCAGAACGTGGCGTTGGCCATCTCGTCCAGGGACGTGGGGCCGGAGGGGAGGACGCGGTTCTCGATGCGCAGGTGCGGCCGGCCGTCCGAGATGCCGTAGCAGGGGCGGTTCCAGCGGTAGACGGTGCCGTTGAACAGCGTCAGCGCCTTGAGGTCGGGTGCCTCGCCGCGCCCGATCTTCGCGAAGGGCTCCTCCTCCACGTCCGCCGTCATGAGGACCGGGAACCGGGCGAAGTCCTCACGGAAGATCTCCAGCACGGAGTCCTCGACCCAGCGTCGCCCGAAGTGGACGCGGGGGCGGCTCTCGCGGAGGTGCGGCGAGGCGCTCCGGGTCTCCAGCGCCTGGCGGAAGAGGGCGATGCGGGTCTCCTTCCACAGCCGCCGCCCGAAGAGCAGGGGAGAGTAGACGGAGGCGGCCAGGACCGGCGCGGTGGTGACCTGCGCGATGTTGTACAGCCGGGCGAACTCGTCGCGGTCCACCTGGAAGTGGACCTGGAAGCTGGTGTTGGCCGACTCCAGCATCACGTTGTCGTGCTGGACCAGGAGCTCGTCGGCGCCCTTGATGTAGAACTCGTAGGGGCGGCCCCGGAGCCGGTTCAGCGCCTCGTTCAGGGCCCGGTACCGCTCCTTGGGCGTCATGTTGTCCAGCGTCAGGTCCGACTTCCGCAGCGTGGGGAGGATACCCGTCAGGAGGAGGTCGGCCCCGTGGCCCTCCGCCGCCTCCTGCACCCGCTCCAGGAGGCCGGCCAGCTGGTCCTCCATGCGGCTCAGGCAATCGCCCTCGAAGCGCATGGGATCCAGGTTGCACTCCAGGTTGTAGCGGCCCAGCTCGGTGACGACCCGTTCGTCCTCGATGTCCTCGAGGATGGCCATGTTCCTGGGGGCCGGCCGCCCGTGCTCGTCCACCAGGACCAGCTCCTGCTCGGCCCCGATGCGCCGGACGCCGGACTCGACGGTGCCCCCGTCGAGCATCTCCTCCAGGGCCCGGAGGTCTTCCAGGACCCGGGTCGTGAAGCGGCGGAGTCGCTGCCCCTCGAGCTCGGCCTGCACCTGCGGCTCGGACATGTGATGGTACCCGTCGTCTATGGTGGAGGGACCCGGCGAACCGGCTCCGGCCGGGCCCCGAACGTCTGTCGCGACCGTCGCGGGATCGGCTGAAAAAGCTGCCTAACTTCTTGCGATCGCCGGCCAGGGAACAAGCCGGGGGCACGCGAAACCTGTCGCCCGAGGCTCACGTCGGTCCGTCAGCCGGCCCGGAGTCCGGTGATCTCCCGGCAGGCCTCCAGGAAGCGTCCCGCCACCTCCGGCCACCCGTACCGCGCGGCCCGCCGGCGGCCCCGCTCCCCCATCTCCCGGCGGAGCCGGGGGCTCGTCAGGAGGCGCCGCAGAGATCGGGCCAGATCCCGCGCCGATCGCGGCGGACAGAGAAGCCCGGTCTCGCCGTGGTGGACCACCTCCGGGGCGGCCCCGGCCCGACAGGCCACCACGGGCAGGCCGGCGGCCATGGCCTCCAGGAATGCGATGCCGAAGCCCTCCTGGAGGCTGGGCAGGCAGAACAGGTCGGCGTCCCGGTACGCCCGGGTCACCGCCGCGACGGGGAGCTCGCCCGGCAGGCGGGCGCGGTCGCCGAGCCCGGCGCGAGCGGCGAGCCGGCGGAGGCGCTCCAGCTCCGGCCCGCCGCCCACGACGAGGAGCCGCACCGGGAGGCCGCCGCGGACCAGCCGGGCGACGGCCCGGACCAGGGTGGCCGTGTCCTTCCGGGGGTACTGGCGGGCGACGCTGAGGACGGTGAGGGGGGCCC
>CANPVF010000178.1 GCA_947581645.1 Candidatus Caribbeanibacter nitroreducens
GCGATGCGTGAGACCCGACTGCTGGGGTCCTTCAGGTTGCCGAAGGTGATGGCGTCGGTCGGGCAGGCCACCTGGCAGGCGGTCTCGACCTCGCCGTCCTCCACCAGGCGCCCCTCCTCCTTCGCGTCGATCTTGGCTCGATTGATCCGCTGCACGCAGAAGGTGCACTTCTCCATGACGCCCTTCTCGCGCACCGTGACGTCCGGGTTCAGCTGCAGGTTCAGCGGGTACGGGAACTCGTAGCCGAACCAGTTGAACCGGCGGACCTTGTACGGGCAGTTGTTGGAGCAGTACCGGGTGCCGATGCACCGGTTGTAGACCTGGACGTTGAGCCCCTCCGGGTTGTGGTAGGTCGCGTAGACCGGGCACACCGGCTCGCACGGGGCGTCGCCGCAGTGCTGGCACATCATGGGCTCGTGCACGGTCTGGAAGCCGCCGTCGGCGGTCTCCTCGAAGTACCGCTCCACCCGGAGCCAGGACATCTCCCGGCCGGCGCCGGCCCGCTCCTCGCCCACCGTGGGGAGGTTGTTCTCCGCGTAGCAGGCGGTCACGCAGGCCCCGCAGCCGCTGCAGGCGTTCAGGTCGATGGTCATGCCCCAGCGGTACGGGCTGTCCGGGTCCGAGTCGTAGGCGGCCTCCACCAGCTCGGTGAGGTCCACCTCGTGGGACTCGACGGCCTTCTCGGCCTCCTCCTGCCCCATGAGCTCGGCGATCTCCCGGCCGTGGTCCGTGTCCGAGCCCTGGGTCACGACCAGCTGCTCGGTCTGGCCGGTGGCGGTGACCTCCACGGCGGTGCCGGCGAAGGCCAGCGCTCCGGTCCGGGCGTCGGTGTCGCCGGGGAGCAGGTCCCGGGGGTCCACCCCGCGCCCCTCGGCGTTGCGTCCGTAGGCGGTGTGGCCCTGTCCGATGGGGATCCCCACCGTGTCGGGCCGGACGCCCTCGTAGACGTAGACGGGGGCGCGGATCGTGCCGCCGTCGGCGGTCACCTCCACCACGTCCCCGTTCTCCAGGCCCAGCGGCCCGGCGGTCTCCGGGTGCAGCTCCACCCAGGAGCTCCAGACCACCTTGGTCACCGGGTCCGGGAGCTCCTGCATCCAGGAGCGGTTCGCCCCGCGGCCGTCGTAGAACTGGCCGGTGGGATAGGCCACCATGGCCATCTCGCCGGAGACCGCGCCGAACTCGGGCGGCTGGTAGGAGCCGAGCCGGTCGGACGCGACGTCCGGCGCCTCGCCCGCCGGCGGCTCGGGGGCGAAGAGCCCGCCCTCCTTGAGCCGCTCGCGCCACCACGAGGTGAACGGCGCGGCCGAGCCGGACTGCCCGTGCAGCTGGCGCCACCGGTTCCTCAGGTAGCCCCGGTAGTCGTCGGCGCCGAAGTCGGCTCCGGCGCCGGCCGTGGAGGCCACCTGCATGAGGATGTCCTCGGCCTGGCGCGTCTCCCAGATCGGGCGCGTCACCGGCTGCCGGAGCGCCCGGCTCCCGGGCCGCAGCCGCACGTCGCCCCACGCCTCCAGGTCGTGGTGGGAGGGGAGCACCAGGTCGGCGGCGACCGTGGTCTCGTCCGGGTGCGAGTTGAGCGAGATCACCGTCTCCACATTCCCCAGGGCCTCGGCGAAGCCGGAGGCGGCGGGGAGCGTGTACGCCGGGTTCGGGCCGGCGACGACCAGCGTCGAGACCTCGCCGGCGGACATCCGCTCGGCCAGGTCCGCCATCTCGTCGTAGGTGGCCGAGGCCGGCCTGGCCGGCCCGCGCCCGAAGAGGACGGTCTCGCCCACGGCGCCGGTCACCTGGTTCAGGAGCGCCACCGCCACGTGCGCATCGGTGGCGCTCGTGCCCTGGCCGGAGGTCCCCGGCGGCAGGGCCACCGGCGCGTCGGCCGCCGCCAGCTCCTCGCCCAGCGCCCGGATCTCCCCGGCGGAGACCCCGGTGCGCTCGGCCACGTCCTCCGGCGCGTAGCCGGAGAGCAGGCTGGCCACGTCCGGGTCCACGCCGGCGGTCTGTCCGGCCACCACGTTGGCGGCGGCCAGGGCCACCAGCGCCTCGGTGCCCCCCCGTGCCGGCAGCCACTCGTCGGCGTTGGTGCCGGTGCGGGAGAGGCGGGGGGCGACGAAGGTCAGCTTCGCGAAGCGGCCGGCGTCGATGTCCCGGGCGTCGGCGAAGCGGTCCTCGAGCTCCGTGGGGGCGAGCCAGGTCTCCTGGAAGTCGGCGCCGAAGGAGACCACGTGGTCCGCCCGGTCCACGGCGTACTGCGGCACCTCGCCGCGGCCGAAGACCAGCCGGTGCGCCTCCCGGAGCGGGGCGTATCCGAAGCTCTCGTAGCGGACGTGCTCGGCGCCCACCGCGTCGGCCCACTCCGCGTGGAACTGGTCCGCCGTGCCCGGCGTGGCGGAGGTGAGCAGGACCGTGGAGCCGCCGGAGACGGCCTCTCCGGCCGCCGTGAGCGCCTCGTCCCACCCGAGCTCGGAGCCGCCGCCGTCGGCGACGGGCCCCTGCCGCGGGGAGGAGATCCGGTCCGGGTCGTAGAGGTCCTGCAGGGCCGAGAGGGCCAGGGGCGAGACGCCCGCCCCGGGACCCGGGTCGTTCGGGTTCCGCTCCAGGTTCAGCACCCGGCCGTCGCGCGTGATGGCGTGGATCGGCACCGGCTCGGGCCCGGCGGAGGCCAGGACCGAGGCGAAGCGGGTGTTCTCGCCCGGCACCTGGTCCGGGTCCTGGACCAGCTTCGGGATCAGCTTGTCCCCGGCGTCGGGCGGGCCGCAGCCCGCGGCCGCCGCGCCGGCGCTGCTGACGCCGATGACCTTGAGGAAGTCCCGCCGGGAGGTTCCCCCGCCGCTTCCCCCGTTCGAGGAGGGCGCGGCCTCCCGCGGGCCGCCGTTCGTCGACGGCGCCCCGTCGGGGCGGGCCTCGTCGCCGGCCTCCGCCGGCTCCTGGCTGTCAGCGTCTGTCTTCATGCTCGCGTCTTTCACCGGACCGCTCGTCCCGTCTTCGGTGGTCACGGGCGATCAGTAATGGCAGGCGGCGCAGTCCACGGGAGCCCGCGACACGCCGTAGCTCTGCTTGATCTGCCGCGGATAGAGGCCGAGGGACTGCCGGCCGGCGGGGATCTCGGGGATCTCGTACTGTCGGACCAGCCGGTACGTCGTGGCCGTGTCCGCGGGCTGGGGCTCGCCGCGGTGGCACTCCAGGCACCAGCCCATGGTCATGGGCGTGGCCTGGTAGATCCGGTCCATCTCCTCCACCGTCCCGTGGCACTCCTGGCACTCGATCTGGTTGCGGAGGTGCGCCTGGTGGCTGAACTGGACGAACTCCGGGAGCTTGTAGACCCGCTCCCACTCCACCGCCCGGTCGGCGCTCCAGATCTTCCGCATCTGCTCGATGGGCTGCAGGCCGCCGCCGACCCGGTTGTGGCACCCCATGCAGACGCCCATCTGGGGCATCGTCGCCACCTGCTGGTTCCGCGAGCCCGTGTGGCAGTACTCGCACTGGATCTGCAGGTCGGTGACGTGGAAGGCGTGGCTGAAGGGGATCGGCTGCTCGGGACCCTGCTGCGCCGTCCGGTGCGCCGTGATGGCGCGGCCGGCGGCGGTGGTGTCCGCGGCGGCCGCGGTGTCCTGTCCCGCGGCCTGCGAGCCGCCGGACTGCTGAGCGGCGGCCGGGGCCAGGGAGGCGCGTCGCGCTTCGGAGGGTGCGGAGGAGGGAGAGCCGTCCGGGGCGGAGTTCCCCGCTGTCAGCCAGACGACGGCGGCCGCTGCTGCGGCGACGCCGACGGCCGTCAAGATGGTCCTGCCTCTCCGCATGCTCGCTCCGGTGCTGATTCCGCGGGTCGAGGGCCCAGCAGGTCGGCGGACGAGGCCGGGGCGCGATCGCGCCGTACGCCTCGCTGACCTGTCGATGCGTGCCTGCGAACGATCGCTCTCGGCCCCGATCCGACGCACTCGCCGCGGCGGCCCACGGCGCGCCGAATCGAGCCGCGCACAAGGTATCACCCTCCCGAACCCGCGCAAGTCGCTTCCCGCGGTTCCGGAGAGGAGGGACTCCCGCCCGGACGTTCGATCGGGCGTCCGGACGAGGCGCCAAGCTTTCGGGGGGCGGGCGACCTCGTCAAGGCAGGAGCGGCGGGGGCGGGAGTCGCCCGCCCGCGCGATTCTTGAAGGAGGACGTGGACGACGACGGAGGGTGAACCGACCGCGGGAGGGCGGGGCGAGAGAATGACGACGGAGGAGCCAGCGACGGGAGCCGAGGTGCCCCTGCAGGACCCGGCGCGGGAGCACCGGGAGCTCCGGGAGGAGATCGACGCCGCCGTGGGGCGGGTCGTGGACTCCGGCGACTTCGTGCTGGGAGAGCACGTGGAGCGGCTGGAGGAGCGCCTGGCCGACCGCGTCGGCGTCCGGCACGCCGTGGGCGTGGCCTGCGGGACCGACGCCCTGACCCTGACCCTCCGGGCCCTGGGCATCGGCGAGGGCGACGAGGTCATCACCTCCCCCTTCACCTTCTTCGCCACCGTGGAGGCGATCCTCCACGTCGGCGCCAGGCCCGTCTTCGCCGACATCCGCCCGGAGACCTGCAACCTGGACCCGGAAGCGGTGGCAGCGGCGGTGACGGACGACTCGGCGGCCCTGATCCCCGTCCACCTGTACGGCCAGATGGCCGACATGCGCTCGCTCCGGGCCATCGCGGACCGGGCCGGCCTGGCCCTGGTGGAGGACGCGGCCCAGGCCCTGGGCGCCGCCCAGCGGGTCCCGGAACGCGAGGGCTGGACCCGTGCCGGCGAGCTCGGAGACGCCGGGTGCTTCTCCTTCTTCCCCACGAAGAACCTGGGCTCCTGGGGCGAGGGCGGAATGGTGGTCACCGACGACCGCGTCCTGGCCGACCGTGTGCGGCGGCTTCGCAGCCACGGCGAGGCCGGGCGGGGCCGGCACGTGGAGGTGGGGTGGAACAGCCGCCTGCACGAGCTGCAGGCCGCCGTGCTGGACGCGAAGCTCGAGAAGCTGGGCGAGTGGAACGGACGGCGTCGGGCCCACGCCGCCGCCTACGACCGGGCCCTGGAGGAGATCGACGGCGTGGAGCCGCCGGCCGTCCGGGCCGGGAACCGCCACGTCTACCAGCAGTACACCGTCCGCTGCCGGGACCGGGAGGCGGTGCGGGAGCGTCTCGACGCGGCCGGCGTGGAGTCCGCCGTCTACTACCCGACGCCCTGTCACCGGCAGGAACCTTTGGCCTCTGTCGGGTACGGGAAGGAGGCCTTCCCGGAGGCCGAGCAGGCGGCCCGGGAGGTGCTCAGCATCCCCGTCTTCCCGACGATGCGCGAGGAGGAGCGCGGGCGGGTGATCGAGACGCTGGACGGGTGAAGCGGACGGGTGAGACGACCCCCGATTCCGTCTTGACCGGTCCGCCCGGCGAGGATACCTTCGCCGGCCGCGAGCGGGTCCCCACGGGGATTCGCTCGCTTCCGTTTCTGACGACGGATCCCGGCGACGGACGCCGGGGACGAGGGGCCGTAGCTCAGCTTGGCTAGAGCGCTACGTTGACATCGTAGAGGTCACTGGTTCGAGTCCAGTCGGCCCCACTCGCCCGGCCCGGCCGGCGACGGCGAGGCGCGCTCCTTGCAGATGACTCGCGGGGGTGCCGGGCACCCCGGGGATCACCGGATTTCCCTTTTTGGGGCGGTAGCTCAGTCGGTCAGAGTGCCGGTCTGTCACACCGGAGGTCGCGGGTTCGAGTCCCGTCCGCCCCGTACATGTCCCGTTTCGTGGGGCCGTAGCTCAGTTGGGAGAGCGCTTGAATCGCACTCAAGAGGTCACGGGTTCGAGTCCCGTCGGCTCCACTCGAAGGACGATCCGAGAGTCGTCCGGCGAGAGCGTGCCGCAGAGAAGGGCTGTGACGAGAGCCCCCTGCTGACTGGCGCCACCGTAGCTCAGGGGGAGAGCACTCGATTCGTAATCGAGCGGTCGTCGGTTCGAATCCGACCGGTGGCTCTGGGGTAGTTCAGAAGGGTGTTTCACAATCATCGGGGAGTGGCGCAGTCCGGCAGCGCGCTGCGTTCGGGTCGCAGAGGTCCCGGGTTCAAATCCCGGCTCCCCGACTCAACAGGGCCGAGACGGAGCACGGCGCTCCCGCGGCCCACCGGACGGCGGGGAGTGGCGCAGCTAGGTAGCGCGCTGCAATGGGGTTGCAGAGGTCCCGGGTTCAAATCCCGGCTCCCCGATTCGGCACGGGGTGGCGCCGACGACGGCCCCGTGTTATACTGGTTGTGCGCCGATCGAGGCGACAGACAGATCTACGAGGAATGGTTCGCGGGTTTCCCGAGGCATTCGGCGGGAGGCTCGCCTTTTTTATTTCCCGGATGCGAACACACAGAGGAACAGAGTTATGGCGACCGGTACCGTTAAGTTTTTCGATGACAACAAGGGCTTCGGCTTCATCTCCATGGAGGGTGAGGACGAGGACTGCTTCGTCCACCACTCCGAGATCCAGATGGAGGGCTTCAAGAGCCTCGACGAGGGTGACCAGGTGGAGTTCGAGCTCACCCACAACGACCGCGGCCCCGCCGCGAAGTCCGTGAAGAAGGTGGGCTGACCACCGGAAACGGATAGACGGACCCGAGGGCGCGGGCTTCCCCGCGCCGCTCGAACTGAAAGAGCCCCGGAGGCCGAGAGGCCTGCCGGGGTTTTTTCATGTCAGCCGCCGCCCTCGCCCTCGTCCATGACGCGGGGCGCCAGTTGCTTGCGCCAGCTGTCGGTCCACGACCTGAACCACTCGTCCGGCACCACGGACTCGACGATGGAGTAGGTGGTCGTGCGCTCCACGGCGCCGATGAAGGCGCGCTTCTGCTGATCCGTGGCGCTGGAGCATACGTCCAGCCCGAAGAGCAGCATCAGGGCGATGATGAGCGGTCCGATGAATCGCCGCATGGCCGACACCTCCTGTACGCCGGTCGGTGAGCGGGGTCGTTCGATCCTCGAAAGGCGATCAGAAATCCCGTGTGGACGCGCGCCGGGGTCTTCCGAGGCGGAGGCGAGGAGCGAGGAGGACGGCGACCCCACCGGCGGGTCGTCGACGACAAGGGACGCGGCCTC
>CANPVF010000179.1 GCA_947581645.1 Candidatus Caribbeanibacter nitroreducens
AGGTCGGACGGATCCCGGCCCGTGCCGCGTGTCGCCAGGAAGCCCGATGCCTCCGGGGCGTCGAGCAGCAGGGGCAGGGAGCCCGGCGTGCTGGCGGCGTCGACCACAAGGGTCGAGCGTCCCTGACCGGCGAATCCCAGGGCCAGGAGCGCGGCCACGGTGGACGTACCGACGCCACCCTTGCCGCTGGCGACGACCGAGACGTCGTCCCGAATCCGCGATACACCGGTCTCCGGCCCGGACTCGGCGCTCTCCAGTCGGATGTCGTCCACGTCGAGGGTCACCGGCCACCTCCGGCGGCGGTCCGCTGGTCGGGGGAGAGCCCCAGGGACGAGAGGATTCGCGGCCCGGAGGGCTCCAGATCGCCGGGGACGGACTGGCCGGTGGCGATCCAGCGAGCCGGGAGATCCAGCTCCATCGCCAGGTCCGTGGCCATCGAGTCCGGCACCTCGTCCACTTTCGTGAGGAGGAGGTGGGTCACCCCGAACGGCCGATAGCTCGAGGCGACTTCGCGAGCCACGTCCGGCCGGAGGTGGGCGGGCATCACGAGGTGCACTTCGTCGGGTCGGAGGCGTCCGAAGATCTCCTTCCACTCGTCGTCACCGGACGACTCCGGACTCCGTCCCGGCGTGTCGACGACCACCGCGTCGGCGGAGGACAGACGCTGGAGGGCGCCCCGCGCCTCGTCGGGATGGTAAATCACCTCCAGGGGGAGTCCCGCGACCTCGGCGTAGACCGAGAGAGTCTCGAACCCGGCGGGACGGTAGGTGTCGAGGGACATCAGACCGGCCCGGCGCCCGAAGCCGTCGGGGCTCAGGGCGATCTTCGCCGCCGTCAGGGTCTTTCCCGCCCCCGTCGGGCCGACCAGGGCGACGACACCGGGGCCGCCTCCCGCCGGTCCGGCCAGGGAGGGCTCGCTTCCGTCCTCGGTGAAGCGTCGGCACAGCCCCTCGACGGTCTCGGAGGTGGTGGCGGTGACCTCCACCCGGTCGCCGTCGGGGCCGCCGTCGTGGCGGGTCTCGAGGATCATCGCGTCCTCGCCGAGGCTGCGTCGAACCTCGCCGAGCAGATGTGTCAGATCAGAGCCGCGAAAGGTCTTACGCTGCATCGGGGATCTCCCACGTGTCTACGCTGTCCACCGCGACCTGCGGCGGGAGCTCGTTCACGGACACGACCGGTATCGAGGGAAGGACCGGCTCGATGAGCCGACGGATGCCCACCCGCAGCCCGGCGGGTGAGATCAGCGGTGTCCGGTCGTCCTTCGCCGCGCTCTCGGTCCAGAGGTCGTCCAGCTCGCTCAGGAGTCCGGTCAGGGTCTCGGGGTCGAGCATGCCCGTCTGGTCGCCGGCCTGTCCCGGATTGAAGAGTTCCATGAGCGACGCCTCGAGCTGCGGTCCCACCGTGATTCCGCGCACGGCGCCCGACTCGTCGGCGTACTTGTCGGCGATCACCTTGGAGAGCGACTTCCGGACGTGCTCGGTCATCTGCTCGGGATCCTGGGTCTGGTCGGCGATGTCCGCGAGGGACTCCAGGATCGTGACCATGTCCCGGATGGGGATCTGCTCCTGCAGGAGCCGCTGCAGGACCCGATGCAGCGTCCCCAGGGAGATCTTGTCCGGAATCACGTCGTCGACCAGGGCCGGATAGCTCTCGGCCAGGGCGTTCACCATGTCCTGCACGTCCTGGCGGCTCAGGACCTCGTCGGCGTGGTTCTTCAGGGACTCCATCAGGTGGGTCGCCACCACCGTGGTGGGCTCCACCACGACGTATCCCCGGGCCTCGGCTTCGTCTCGCTGCTCGGGCGAGATCCAGCGGGCTGGCATGCCGAAGCTGGGGTCCACGGTCTCCACGCCCTCCACCGGGTCGTCCACGGCGCCGGTGTCCAGGGCCATGGCCATCTTCGGCATCACTTCCGCCCGGGCGATCTCGGAGCCCCGGAGCCGAAGCACGTACTCGTTGGACGGCAGGCTTACGTCGTCCCGGATCCGGATCGGGGGTATGAGGAACCCGAGCTCCTGGGCGGCCTGCTTACGGAGCATCGAGATCCGGTCGAGGAGGTCGCCGCCGGAGTCCCGGTCCACCAGGGGGATCAGGGCGTAGCCCACTTCCAGCTCGATGGGGTCGACCTGGATGAGCTCCCGGACGGGATCCTCCTGTTCGGCCTCCTCCTGTCGCATCACCTCGGCCTCCTCCTCGGCCTCTCTCTCCTCCTGGCGGCTCTTGGCAAGCCAGCCGAGTCCGCCCGCTCCGGCCGAGAGGACGAGAAACGGCAGGAAGGGGAGGCCGGGGACGAGCCCCAGGGCGAACAGGATGCCGGCGGCGATCATGATGGCGTTCGGAAAACTTCCGATCTGGGTGGCGACGGCCAGGCCCATGTCCTTCTCGTCCGCCGTGCGCGTCACCATGATTCCCGCGGCGGTGCTGACGATGAGCGCGGGTATCTGGGAAACGAGTCCGTCGCCCACAGTGAGCAGAGTGTACTGCTGCAGCGCCTCGGTCAGGGGCATGTCCTGCTGGACGGCCCCGATGAACAGTCCGCCGACGATGTTGATCCCGGTGATCAGGAGGCCGGCGATGGCGTCTCCCCGGACGAACTTGGCGGCGCCGTCCATGGCCCCGTAGAAGTCGGCCTCCCGGTTGATCTCCTGCCGACGCCTCCGGGCCTCCTCGTCGTCGATGAGTCCGGCGCTCAGGTCGCCGTCGATGCTCATCTGCCGCCCGGGCATGGCGTCCAGGGTGAAGCGAGCGGCGACCTCGGCGACGCGGCCGGCGCCCTTGGTTATGACGACGAAGTTGATGGCCACCAGGATGAGGAAGATCACGATCCCGACGGCGTAGTTGCCGCCGACGACGAAGGAGCCGAAGGCGTTGATCACGTTCCCGGCGTCCCCCTCGCCCAGGATGAGTCGGGTGCTGCTCACGTTGAGCGAGAGCCGGTACAGCGTGAGCATGAGCAGCACCGCCGGGAACGAGCTGAAGTCCAGCGGATCCGGAGCCTGCAGGGCGACCAGAAGCACCGTCATGGAGGCGGCCATGCTGGTCACCAGCAGCAGGTCGAGCAGGACCGGGGGCAGGGGGATCACCAGCAGTGCCACGACGAAGACCAGCGCCACGGCCATGAAGATCTCGGCCTGCTGCCAGGCCCCGTCGTCGATGAGGCGGATCGCCGAGGTCATCTTCTGCTTCATCGGGCCTCACCCCCGTCCCCGTAGAAGTCCGCGGGGTCGTCGAGGTCGCCGACGTCCGGGTCCAGGTCCGACAGGGTCCCGTCGGGGCCGTACATGGAGCCGGCGGAGTCCTCCGTGGCACCGTCGGAGGGACCGCCATCGGGCGCGGATTGGGCTCCCGGCGTGCCCGCGGCAGGGTCGCCCTCTGCCGACGCGGCACGGCTGGGTTCGCCCGCGTGGGCCCCGGACGGCATGTCGCCCCGCTGCCGGAAGACGAAAGCGAGGACCTCGGCGACGGCCACGTAGAGCTCCGGCGGAATGACCGTGCCCGCCTCCGTGTTTTCCCAGAGGGCCCGCGCCAGGGGCTTGTTCTCCATCACCGGCACGCCTGCGTCCCGGGCGATCTGCTTGATGCGCTGTGCGACCTTCCGGGCCCCGATGGCGGTGACGATCGGCGCCTCGGCTTCGTCCGGGTCGTACTCGAGGGCCGCGGCGATGTGGGTCGGGTTGGTCACGACCACGTCCGCGTCCGGGACGGACTGGATCATTCGGTTCCGCGTCAGCGCCCGTCCCATGCTCTCCCGGCGCTGCTCGATCTGGGGGTCGCCCTCGGTGTCCTTTCTCTCCCGCTTGACCTCCTCCTTCGTCATCTTCATGTCCTGCTTGTGCTTCCACACCTGGAAGCCGTAGTCGGCCGCCGCCAGCGCGAGGAACGCGATGCCGGCGTACATGAGGACGCGGGCACCGTACTCGTGCGCCACCTCGAGGAGGGCGCGCGGCGACTCCTGGGTCAGGGCCATGATCTCGGTCCACGCGCCGTCGAGGGCCAGATAGACGGCCACGGAGACGATCACGAGCTTCAGGAGCGACTTCAGGAGGTTGGCCACCGAGCGGGAACTGAAGATCTGGGAGAGGTTCTCCTTGGGGCTGATCCGGCTCGCCTGCGGCTTGAGGGGCTCGAACGAGACCACCCCCTGCGCCTGGAGGGCGCCGACCACGGCACCGACCGCAGCCAGCGTGCCCAGCGGCATGGCCAGGGTCTCCAGAACGCCGAACCCCATCGAGCGGAGCCATCGAGCCATGCCCCGCGCCCCCTGTGGCATGGCGTCTCCCGCCACCGTCATGTAGCCGAAGAGCTCTCGCATGCGGGCGGCGGTTTCCCCGAGACCGGTCTTCACGATCCAGGCGGAGGCCAGGAGGACGAAGGCGGTCGTCACCTCCTTCGACCTGGGGATCTGCCCCTTGTCCCGGGCCTCCCTCTCCTTCTTCGGCGTGGGATCCTCGGTCTTCTCCTGAAACGACTCCGAGTCCTGCGGCATCTCAGCCTCCCTCCGCAACGATGAGGGCGGAGAGAATGCGGTCCAGGACCCCCTCGTAGTGGCCGGGCCAGGAGCTGAAGGCCGTGGCGATCAGCGGGAGGGCCAGTCCGAGCGCCGTGAGACCGGCGCCGATCTGGACCGGGAACGCGACCAGGAGGACGTTCAGCTGGGGCACCGTGCGGGCCAGGATGCCGAGGGCGACGTTGGTGACCAGGAGCACGGCGACCACCGGGGCCGCGAACTGCAGAGCGACCGCGAACAGCTGGGCGCCCAGCTCGGCCATGGCGCGGAACCCGGCGGCCGCAGCCACCGCCGATCCCACCGGTAGCGCCTCGGTGCTGGCGGACAGCGCCCGGAGCATCAGGAGGTGTCCGTCGACCACCAGGAACATCACCAGCGCGAAGAGCTGCACGAACTGCGAGAGCACCGACGTCTGACCGCCGGAGACGGGGTTCACGGTGCGCGCACCGGCGAGGCCCATCTGCACGGAGAGCAGCTCTCCCGTGAGCTGCGCGGCGCCGATGAAGACCGCGGCGGCGAAGCCGATGGCGAAGCCGACCAGGGTCTCGGAGAGGAGGGTGCCCACGGTGATCTCGGCCCCTGGAGCCGTCTCGACCATCGGGAGGAGAGCGATGGCGAGGACGATGACCAGCAGTGCGCGCACCATCATCGGGAGCTTCCGCGACGAGTACATCGGCGCGATCAGCACCACGCCTCCCACCCGGGCCCCTGTGAGGAGGAGCGCCTGCGCGTCCGGTGAGCCCATGGGAAAGAGCTCGAGTCCGCTCACGACACCATCCCCGGGAAGCTGCGAAGGATCTTGGTGGTGTACTCGACCATGCTCGTGAGCATCCACGAGAGGCTCAGGAAGAAGACCACGGCCACCGCGAAGAGCTTCGGCACGAAGGAGAGCGTCTGTTCCTGTACCTGGGTGATGGCCTGCACCACGCTCACCAGCACGCCGACCACGATGGCGGCGATGAGGAGCGGGGAGGCCATTATCACGGCCTGTAGCAGGGCGTCCCGCGCCAGATCGAGTGCCAGTCCCTGGGTCATCGGTCTCTGCGGCTCCTTCGAGAAGATCGGTTCGTCGTGACGTCGATCATCGTCATCTCAGAAGCTCTGGACGGCTCCCTCCACGACCAGCGACCACCCGTCCACGAGGACGAAGAGCAGCAGCTTGAAGGGCAGGGAGACCATGACGGGGGGCAGCATGAACATTCCCATGCTCATCAGGACGGAGGCGACCACGAGGTCGATGACCACGAAGGGAAGGAAGAGCGCGAATCCGATCTGGAACGCCGTCCGCAGCTCGCTGGTCACGAAAGCCGAGACCAGCGTGACCAGCGACACGTCTTCGGGGCTCTCCGGAGCCGTCTCCGGCTTTGACATCTGCACGAACTTCCCGAGGTCGCTCTGGTCCGTCTGATCGAGCATGAACCCGCGGAAGGGCTCCTGCGCCCGGTCCAGCATTCGTGCCTGCGTGATCTCCCCGTCCAGCCACGGGTCGACTGCGTCCTGGTTCACCTGGTCCAGAGTCGGTGCCATCACGAAGCCGGTCAGGATCAGGGCCAGGGCCGCCATGAGGTGGCCGGGTGGCGCCGTCTGCGTACCGAGGGCCTGACGCAGGAAGTGCAGGATGATGAGAATGCGGGTGAAGGAGGTCATGAGGAGGACGAAGGTCGGGATCAGGGCCATGAGGCCGATGACGATCACCGTCCCCACCGTGCCCCCGAGCTCGATGGACGGACCGTCCTCGCCGCCGATGTTCAGCTCCGGGAACTCGCCCCCCTCGCCCTCACCCCCGGGGGGCGAAGCCTCCTGCGCCCCCGCCCCCGTGTTCCCGTCCTGTTGCCCCGGAGAGAGGGTCCGGCCGCTGGCCCGGACCGACCGGCTCTGGTCGCCGACGAGGCCGGCCAGGGCGGCAGGGGACGGGCCCGACATCCCGGGAGGAGCGGGCGAAGCCGAGGCGGAGGGGGCGCCGGCCAGGGTGCCGAGCGAGAGGACGAGGGCGGAGGCGACGGAGAAGCTCCGCACGGCGTCGCTCATCCGGCTCATCCACTCCCTCGCCGGTGAGGGGGAGCCCTCCCCGGAGGAGGCCTTCGCCTGCTGCAGGAGACCGCGAGCCTCCTCTCCGGTGATCTCCGCCACGGAGTGGACTCCGCCGTCCCCCACGGAGACGGCCACGAGGCGGTCGCCGAGGCGCACGACGGCGATCCCCTGCTTGGGACCGAGCGCCACGCGGTCGAGGACCTCGAGGGGCAGGTCGCCCCGGCCGCCACCCGGGCCTCCTCCCGCGAATCGCTGGAGGAGCTTGTAGGCGAGGCCGATCAGCAGGACGACCAGGCCGAGCGCCAGGAGGATTCCAGTGATGGCGTCGAGGATCACGGTGCCGGCTCCCCCTCGTCCATTTGCTCGAGGTTCGGGGCGGAGGAGAGGATCCTCGTGAGCCGGACCCCGAAGTACTCGCCGACCACGACCACCTCGCCCTCCGCGAGTCTGCGGTCGCCGACGTAGACGTCGATGGGCTCGCCCGCCAGGCGCTCGAGCTGGATGACTGATCCCCGACCCAGCTCGAGCACCTCCTCGACGGTCATCTCGGCCCGCCCGAGCTCGATGGAGACGGGCAGGGTGAGGTCGTAGAGCATGTCCAGGGACGTGCCCTTGCCCTCGCCGTTGCCGCGAAGTTCCCCGAACTGCGCCGCCGCCGGCTCCTCCTCGTCGGCCCCGGTCTCGTTGGCCGGCTCGTCGGCCACCCGGTCGGTGGTTGTGGAGTCGGCTCGCCCGGGTGCCGAGCCAGTGGCGGCCTCGCCCTCGGG
>CANPVF010000180.1 GCA_947581645.1 Candidatus Caribbeanibacter nitroreducens
CCAACGCGGAGACGGCCCGCAGGCTGGGCTGTGACGCCAGCGTGGTGGGGATGATCCACGACGGGGAGGGGAACGTCCTGGACGTGGGCCGAAAGTCGCGCACCGTGCCGACCCGGATGCGTCGGGCGCTGGAGGCCCGGGACCGCTGCTGCCGGTTCCCGGGGTGTCGGTCCACCCGCACCGACGCCCATCACGTGGAGCCGTGGGCGGCGGGCGGGGAGACGAGCCTGGAGAACCTGGCGCTGCTGTGCCGCCGTCACCACCGGCGGGTGCACGAGGACGGCTGGCGGCTGGAGGGGGACCCGGCCGGGGAGCTCCGCTTCCTCCGCCCCGACGGGCAGAAGCTGCCGGAGGTGCCGCCGAGGCTCCCGCCGCCGGAGGACCCCGTCGGCACGCTTATCCGCGAGCAATCAGAGCTCGAGGTCGACGCGTGGACGGCCACCCCGGACTGGGACGGCACCCGCATGGACACCGACTGGGCGCTGTCGGTGCTCCATCCCCGGGCCTGGGACGTCGAGCCGGAACCGGAGGACCCCGTCTCCGCGGAAACACCCGGCGGAGGCGTCTCCGCGGAGACGTCCGGGGAGGGCCCCCGGGCCTGATCGGCCGGCGCCCGCTGCATCTGGCCTACCGGTTGGTCCGTAGCTACGGTTGGATGGGCGCGGACGTCACGTTTCATCTCTTCCCTGGACGGGACAGAGAAATGGCCCCAGCGACATGGTTCCGGTTGCCCGCGGCAGCCCTGATTCTGTTCCTCGTGGGTTGCGGCGCCGCCTTCGGACAGGACCGGGACACTCTGAACGAGGGACCGGCGATCGACCGCCGGGCGGGTTGCTACAACGTCCAACGGGGAGACTGGGGGCCGCCGATGCCGGAGCAGGCGGATTCCCTGTACTACCGCCCGCCGCCTCGCGTCGAACTCACCGACGACAGTGCCGAATCGGGGTATCCGGGGCCACCGGGCGGAGGCTGGAGGGGGATGAATCCGGCCCCCGGCTCGCTTCCGAGCCATCACTCCCATTCGTTGTGGCGTCCCCTGGAGGAGGACTCGGTCGAGGTGCTGTGGAGCAGCCACGGTACTGCGGGAGTCTACGGACACCTCGCCGGGAGCCCTGATACTCTGCGAGGAGTATTCGAGACCATCACAGACCGGACGAGCGTACCACGCCGCCGGGCGTCCGCGACGCTCGTCCGCGTCTCCTGCTCGGCGCCGCCGGAGGTGCCCGCGTCCTCACAGCGACCCGTCTTCCGATCGGTGCCTCTGGCCACGGGGGACACGGTCACCCTCGGCCGGCCCGTTCGCGACGAGCTCGACCGGATTCAGCGCTGGTCGGAGGAGACGCCCGGGGCCCTGGGCGTGTTCAGCGGGGCCGGGCTCGACCGGGTCGAGGACACCCGCGGGGACACGGCCCGGGAGATCGGCGTCTACTACCCGCCCGGCGTGGACTTCGACAGCCTCGTCTCGGCGTGGACGGATTCCCTGGGGCCACCGGTAAGGCGGGGAATGGCTGGTCCGGGATAGCGTCGCTCCGGCGCCTACTGGCACAACCGGACGACGGTCCTGAGCGTCACTCTCCTGGAGGGGCTGAGGGACGGCGCCATTGCCGTGATGATGTACGACCCCCGCTACTAGCCCGGATGCCGCTGGCGAGGGCAGGCGTCAGAGCACCCGTCCCGTGCGCAGCTTCAGGTAGTAGGCCATGCCGGCGGCGCCCAGCAGGCAGGCACCGATGAACGACCAGAGGGGGATGGCTGCCGCCACAGGGGGCCAGAGAACCGCCGTCGCGGCGTAGATGCCTCCGATCAGGACGGCAAACAGGCCCAGCACGACCGCGGTCCGGGCTCCGCCGCTCAGCCGCCTGGCCGCCAGGAAGAGGCCGCTCCCCAGCAGGAAGTAGACGCCCAGGTGGATGAGCGAGTAGATGGCCACGGGGCCGGCGTGGAACTCGACGCCCTCGGCCACGGCGGCCGACCCCTCGAAGAGCGCCGTGTAGAACAGCATCGGCGTGTGGAGGGGATCGCCGGCCATGGTGTCCATCACGAGGAACCACAGCGCCACGAGCAGGGCCCCGACGGCCCCGGCCATGAAGCCGTCCCACAGGATCGTCGAGAGGTCGTCGGACTCTTCGTCGGCGCGTGGGGCAGTTCCGGTGGCGGCGGTCGCAGTGCTCATTCGCGTGATCTGGCTGGGGGATGGGGTGCGCATGCGAAGTCGTCGATGGGACGGCGGCACAGGATACGAAACCGCGCGGTGAAGCCCAAGGGCATCGGCATCTACGGCCGGTAGCGTCCCTGGCGGCTCCCGCTCTCGAGGACCTTCTCCACCAGCTCGCGGAAGGCCTCGCCGTAGCGCTCGGCGGCGTCGTCCAGCGAGTCGGCGTCGCGTCGCTCCCGCACGAGCTCGCCGTCCCGCTCCCGGGTCTCGAGGACCTGGAGGGTCCCGTCCTCCTCCGCTCGCCACTTCAGCCAGATCAGCTCGGCCACGGTGTCCTCACCGCCTCGAGGTCGTTCCTGCGACGTCGATCGTCAATCGTCCGATCCCGGTCGTCGTCCCTGCAGCACCCGCGCCACGTCTCCGGCGTCCAGCCCCAGCGTCCGCCACAGCACCAGCAGGTGATAGAGGAGATCGGCCGACTCCTCGTCGGCGCGCCCGGGCTCCGACGCCGCGGCCAGGGCCACCTCCAGCCCCTCCTCGGCCACCTTGCGGCCCGCGGCCTCCGGGCCGCCCTCCAGCAGCTCCACGGTGTAGGAGCCCTCGGGGCGCCGGCGGTCGCGCTCCTCGACCACCTCCAGCAGCTCCGCCAGGATCGCCGACAGCCGCTCGCCGCCGGCCCCGGCGGCAGCATCGACGTCCCCGTCTCCGTCGGCCCGCCACAGCTCGCGCGTGTCGAAGCAGCTCTCGCGTCCCGTGTGGCAGGTGGGACCGTGGGGGACGGCCCGGACCAGGAGTGCGTCGCCGTCGCAGTCCAGCTCGATGGAGCGCGCCTCGAGCCAGTTGCCCGAGGTCTCGCCCTTCTCCCACAGCTCCTCCCGGGAGCGGGACCAGAAGGTCACCCGCCCGGTCTCCCGGGTGCGGTCCAGCGCCTCCCGGTTCATGTAGGCCAGCATCCGGACGCGGCCGGTCCGGACGTCCTGGACCACCGCGGGGGCCAGCCCGGAGTCGCCGAAGTCCGG
>CANPVF010000181.1 GCA_947581645.1 Candidatus Caribbeanibacter nitroreducens
CCCCCGGGTGCTGGCGGGGCTGGTCACCGTGCCCATCATCGTCGGCTTCGCCGTGATCATGGGCATCGCCGCCGGGTGGATCACGTCGGTGAACCTGCTGGAGATCTCCAGTCTGGAGTTCGTCCGCGGCCTCCGGATGTTCCACCGGGGCTTCGACGTGACCTTCGCCCTCATCAAGTCGGCCAGCTACGGCATCGTGATCACCGCCGTGGGCGCCGGGTTCGGCTTCCACACCCGCGGCGGCGCCGAGGGCGTGGGACGGGTCACCACCCGCGCCGTGGTGGTGGCGTGCATGGCCATCCTCCTGCTGGACGCCCTGTGGGCGGTGGTGCTGCTGTGAGCGCGGGTGGAGCGGTGGCCGAGTCGCCCGGCGGACGGGCCGGCATCCGGCTGGAGGGCGTCCGGAAGGGCTTCGGCGACCTGCAGGTGCTGGACGGCTTCGACCTGGCGGTGGACGAGGCGGAGACGGTGGCCGTGATCGGACGCTCCGGCTCCGGCAAGTCGGTGCTGCTGAAGCACGTGGCGGGCCTGATCCGCCCCGACGAGGGCGAGGTCTGGGTCGAGGGGGAGCGGGTCTCCCACGCCTCCGACGAGGCGATGGAGGAGCTCCGGCCGCGGATCGGCTACGTCTTCCAGTTCGCCGGCCTCTTCGACTCCATGAGCGTGGGCGAGAACATCCGGATGGCCCTCCGGAAGCGGGGCGTGACGGGCGCGGAGGTCGAGCGGTGGGTGGAGCGGAGCCTGGAGCTGGTGGACCTGGCCGGGCAGGCGGAGCGGTCGCCGGCGGAGCTCTCCGGCGGCATGCGCAAGCGTGCGGGCCTGGCCCGGGCCGTGGCCGGCCGCCCCGACTACCTGCTGTACGACGAGCCCACCACGGGGCTGGATCCGGTGACCACGTCGCTCATCGGTCAGCTCATCATACGGCTCAAGGAGGAGATCGGGGCCACCAGCATTCTCGTGACCCACGACCTGGCCAGCGCCTTCCGGGTGGCCGACCGGGTCGCCATGTTGTACCGGGGTCGGCTCCGGGCCGTGGGCACCCCGGAGGAGATGAAGGCCTCCGACGACCCGGTGGTGCGGGCCTTCGTCGAGGGACGGGTGGACCTGTGGCCGGACGACGAGGAATGAGAGGAGCGTACGAGGTGAAGGCGCACGAGCGAGACACGAGGGGCGCACCGGGCAGGAGGGCGCGCCGTTGACCGAGCGGAACGACGTCATCGTCGGGGTCTTCGTCCTCGTGGGCGTGGCGCTCATCGTGGGCGGCGCCCTGTGGCTCGGGGGCACCGGCTGGGGGCAGTCCGAGCGCACCCTGACGGCCCGCTTCCAGGACGTGGGCCAGCTCAGGAGCGGGAACAACGTCACCGTGCGGGGCGTGCCCGTGGGCCGGGTGGAGAGCGTAGCGCTCACCGCCGACGGCGGCGTGGACGTCCACATGTGGCTGCGTGAGACGGCGCCCCTCCCGGAGCGGCCGGTGGCCGAGATCCGCCCCTCCTCGCTCTTCGGCCAGTGGGAGGTGGCCATCGTCCCCGCCCGGAGCCTGAGGGACATCGCCGTGGACAGCCTCCCCCGGCCCGAGGACGGCATCCCGGGCTACGCCCAGGCCGACTTCGCCCAGATGAGCGAGTTCACCAGCGACATCGCCGAGAACCTGAGCGTCATCACCGACCGGCTGGAGCTGGCCTTCAACGAGCAGACCGCGCGCAACCTGGCGTCCTCCATCGAGAACTTCGAGGCGGCCAGCCAGGAGCTGGTGAGCCTGGTCGAGCAGCAGCAGGAGGGCGTGAGCGCCTTCGCCACCGACATGCAGCAGGCCGGGTCCACGGTGCGGGGGGCGGCGGCCAAGCTGGATTCCACCCTGGCCCGGCTGGAGCAGGCCACCGCCGAGGGCGAGATGAGCTCGATCTTCGAGAACACGGAGCAGGCCACCGCACGGCTGAACGAGCTCACCGGACAGCTCCGGACCACCACCGCGCGGATGAACCGGGTGCTGGCCCGGGCCGACACCACCTTCTCCGGGGCGCAGGAGCTGGTGGGGCGGGTGAACCGGGGGCAGGGCGCCCTGGGACGGCTGGCCCACGACACCGCCCTGTACGAGGAGACCGCCGCCACCCTGTCTCAGCTCCGGGCCCTGCTGGAGGACCTGCGGGAGAACCCGAACCGCTACTTCCAGCTCTCCATCTTCTGATCAACTGGCACAACGGCCCTGCGTTGAGGTCGGCCCCGCGCCGAGGGTAGGAGCGCGGCCCGCCTCCGACCGGACGTCGTCGGATCGTCCGTCGGTGCGGGAGAGACACACCTCGACGCAGGAGGAGAGCATGAGCCGGTCGGTGAATCGCGTGACCCTGATCGGGAACGCCGGGGCGGACCCCCGGGTGACGACGACGGAGAAGGGGACCGCCGTGGCCCACGTGTCGCTGGCGACGAACCGGGTGTTCACGGTGGACGGCGAGGAGGAGAAGCGGACGGACTGGCACCGCCTCACCTTCTGGGGGCGCTCCGCCGACACCGTGGAGCGGTACCTCCGGAAGGGCACGCGCCTGTACGTGGACGGGCGGATCGAGTACGGGTCGTACGAGAAGGAGGGCGTCACCGTCCCCTCGGTGGACATCGTGGTGCGGGACTTCGTCCTGCTGGACCCGAGGGAGAACGGGGCCCGCCCGTCGGAGGACGGGGACGGGGCGGAGCTGGACGAGATCGAGGAGGCCGAGCTCGGCGTCTGAGCCGGCGGCGGTCCCGGGCCGTCCCTCCCGGACGGTTCGGGGCCGCACCCTGCCTCCGGCTCCCGGTGACCCGTTATCTTCCCCGGTCGCCGGCAGGAGAAAGGACCCGGGAGAGGGAGGAGATGGTCGAGGGCCCGTTCGCGCCGTACCCCGGGGAGCAGGAGGAGTCGGCGGGCACGGCGCTGGCCGAGCAGCCGGAGCCCCTGCTGGAGGGCCCGGACCGGACGCACCGCGTGCTCGTGACCGGTGCCTCGGGCTTCCTGGGGCGCCACCTCGTGCCCCGGCTCATCGCCCGGGGGCACGAGGTCCGCGGCTTGGCCCGGAGCCGCCCGCGGGAGGGCGAGCTGGCCACGCTGGGCGTGGAGTGGTGGACCGCCGACGTGCGGGAGTCCGCGAACCTGATCGGCGCGGCCGGCGACTGCGACCGGGTCATCCACCTGGCCGGAGGCTGGGTCCCGGAGTCGGACGGCGGTGGGGACCCCGAGGAGGTCCACCACGGGGGCACCCGCAACGTGGTCCGGGAGGCCCTGGACGCCGGCGTGGAGCGCTTCGTCCACGTGAGCGCCCTGGGCGCCCGCCCCGAGGGCTCGGCCTTCTTCCGCGCCAAGTACGCGGCGGAACAGGAGGTGCGGGGAGTCGACGTGGAGGCGGTGGTCTTCCGCCCCGCCGTCGTGTACGGCGAGGGGGACCGCTTCACGGCGGACCTGCGGTCCATGCTCCTCCGGTATCCGGCGCTGCCGGTGTTCGGGGAGACGGAGTTCCGGCTGCAGCCGGTCTCCATCGAGGACGTGGTGGAGGCCCTGTGCCAGGCCGTGGAGCGGCCGGCCTTCGAGAACGAGGTCTTCGAGCTCGGCGGGCCCGCGCCGCTCCTGTTCCGGGAGATCGTGGAGGCCGTGGCCCGCGCCGTGGGCGTGAGCCGGCGCGTGGTGGGACTGCCGGCGTCGATGGAGCCCGTGGTGACGGCGGCCGCCGGCTCGCTGGGATGGCCGGAGCCGTGGTCCGCCGAGCGGTACCGGCGGCTGCGGGAGAGCGGGCTGCTGGCCGGTCCCGAGCACGCGCTGCGGGCGGTCTTCCGGCTGGAGCCGCTGCCCTTCCGGGAGGTGGTGGCCGACTACCTGTGAGCGGGGGCGCTCCGGGGTGGACGGTTTCGCGGGCGAACATCAGCGAGGCGACAGGACGACACCATGGTCGACGAGCACGGAGCCGGGACGGAGGCGACGGGACCGGGGGACGGGCGGCCCACCGCCGCCGATCCGGCAGCCGACGACCCGGGCTTCCTCACCCCCTCGAACCTGCTCTCCCTCACCCGGATCCCGCTGGCCTTCGTCTTCCTGGTGACCGACGACCCGCGGCTCCTGGCGGGCGTCGTGGCGGTGGGGGCGTTCACGGACCTGGCCGACGGGATCATCGCCCGGCTCAGCGGCACGGAGTCGCAGATCGGCGTCCTCCTGGACCCCTTCTGCGACAAGTTCTTCGTCCTGATGGGACTCGTCTCCTTCCTCCCGGGCTCGGGCCTCGGGTGGTCCGGCTTCGCGGTGCTCATCCTACGGGACATCTTCACCGCGGGGTCGTACGCCACGGGGCTCATCGCCGGGAAGGTGGTTCCGTTCACCTCGCGGCTCGGCGGGAAGCTCACCACCCTGCTCCAGGTGTTCACCCTCTTCGCGCTGATCTTCGCCCGGGAGTGGGTGCCGCTGCTCGTGATCGCCGTGGCCG
>CANPVF010000182.1 GCA_947581645.1 Candidatus Caribbeanibacter nitroreducens
GCAGGCAGGCCGGACGCGGACCGGATGATCGGCGGCGTCCCCGTCAGCCGCCGCCTCCGGGGCGCCGGGGCGGTCCGCCGCCGGGGTACTTCGCCCGGGCGGTGTCCGCCGGGATCCCGGCCTCGATGAGCTCCCGCAGGTGCCGGTTGGCCGTCTCCCGGTCCGCCTCCCGCAGGTACATCATGTGCCCGCTCCGGTAGCCCTCGAACCGGAGCCGGTCCATGAACTTCCCGCTCGGGTCGATCTGCCACATGGTGTACTTCGCCGCGAAGTAGTCGGTGGCCCCGTCGTAGTAGCCGGACTGCACGAGGACGTGGGTGAACGGGTTCGTGGCCATGGCCTCCCGCAGGTTCTCCCCGGTCTCGTTCGGCTCACGCTCCCAGTTGGGCGTCGGGCCGAAGGTCCAGTACTGGAGGTCCGTGTCCACGCCGAGCTCCTCGCGCAGATAGATGTTGGCCGCCGGCGTGAAGGCGTGGTTCCACGACTCGAGCTCCGGCGAGTAGTCGTAGTACTCGCCGGCGTCGGTCCGGTCGACGCCCCGGTAGCGGGAGTCCAGCCGGCCCAGCGTGTAGCCCTCGTCCCTCAGCATCTCCTTCCGCCAGCTCGAGACGGGCACGGCCAGGTTCCAGTCCTCCACGTACTCCGGCGAGACGGCGGCGTAGCGGGCCACCTGCTCGGCGATCTCGTCCCGCCGCCCGTCGGACAGGGAGCCGCCGCGGGTGAGCGCCGGGATGTACTCCTGCACCGTGAACTCCTCCACGCGCGGCAGGAGCTCCTCGGTGAGGTGCAGCCCCTGGAGCTCGTCCGGGAGCTCGTCGTAGTACCAGGCCGTGGCCGCGTAGTGGGGCAGCTTCAGCGCGTCGCCCACCGGCCCCTCGCGGTCCAGGCCCAGGCCCGTCGGCGAGACCAGGGCCACGCCGTTCACGTACATCCACTCGCTCTGCTGCAGCCGCCGGGCGAGTCCCGACACCCGCGTGGTGCCGTAGCTCTCGCCGATGAGGAACTTGGGCGAGGCCCAGCGGTCGTTCCGGCTCACGAAGGTGCCGATCCACTCGGCCAGGTACGCCACGTCGTCCTCGACGCCGAAGAACTGGTCCATGTCGGCTCCCTCCACGGCCCGCGAGAACCCGGTGTTCACGGGGTTCACGAACACGATGTCCGTGCGGTCCAGGATCGTGTGCGGGTTCTGCTCGAAGCCGTAGGGCTGGGTCGGATAGCCGTTCTCGCTGATCTCGAGCTTCCGCGGCCCGGTGTAGCCCAGGTGCATCCAGAGCGAGCCGGAGCCCGGTCCCCCGTTGAAGGAGAAGGAGAGGGGACGGCTGGCGCGGTCCTGGACGTCGGATCTCCGGTAGTAGGTGTAGAAGACCGAGGCCACCGCCTCCCGGTCGTCGTTGTAGACCGGCATCCAGCCCACCGTGGCCGTGTACGGGATCTCCTCCCCGTCGGCCATGGTGACGGTGTGCTGGCTGGTCCACGCGGTGTCCAGCGGGACCTCGATCTTCTCCGGCATCTCCGGCCCGTCCTCCGACGCCTGTCCCTGCTGCCCCTGCTGCCGGGCCGGGACGGCCGTCCAGGCGGCGGACCCCACGAGGAGGGCCAGGGCGAGGAGGAGGGAGCGGGCGGGGGCGTGACGCAGCGTCATGCGGTGCTCCTGTTCGTCAGCGGGGTTGGGACTCGTCCGCGGGGAGGTCCAGACAGGCGCACAAGGTCGGGTCCGCCGCGGCGACTGGCAAGCGCCCGCGGGCGCCGCAACCCGGGGCGCCGCCGCCGGTTCGACGGGTCGACGGGGCCGGCGACCCGGCCGTCGCCAGCCCTGCCGCGGCCTACCGTCCGCCGGCGGTCACCACCGCCGGGACCCCCTCGTCCTGCAGGAGCCGGTTGAGCGCCGCCAGGTCGCGGTCCAGGATCCGGGCCAGCCGGCTCCGGTACCCGGCCCACTCCTCGTTCAGGTCCTCGAAGCGGACCCGAGCGCCCTCGGTGGGCCTGCCCTCCGCCCCGCCGTAGCGGTAGCCGTCGATCCCCGTCACGTAGGCGTAGAGGGAGACGTACTGGTTGTCGATCTGCGGCGGGAAGCGGATGGGGTCCTGTCCGCTCTCGCTCTTCACCTGCGTGAGCTCGGCCTCGACGGCCGAGAGGCGGCTCACCAGGCTGTCGGCCAGGCTCCGGGCCGAGTCGGCGGCCGCGCCCTCCAGGGCCCGTGCCGCCCGCTCCGACGCGGAGCTCACCTGCCCCTTCACGTCGCGGATCCGGCGCACGGCGTTCCACACGGCGTCCAGGGAGTCCCGGATGGTCGTGCCCAGCTCGTGCTGCGCCCCGTAGTCGGCCTGCGTGATCTCCTCGAGCCTCGGGTCGGCCTCCACCCGGAAGGAGCGCGTGGCCACGGTCTCTCCGTCCCGCACCAGCCGCGCCCGGTAGGTGCCGGGGGGCGCCTTCACGCCGCCGGTGTACCCCCAGATCACCACGTCCTCGGGCCGGTCCGGGCCCGGGTACATGAGGTCCCAGACCACCCGGTTGCCGCCGGCCTCCTCCGGCAGTGCGCTCCGGCCGGGCCGATCGGCCTCCGCCGAGTCGGCGGTGAAGGCGTGGACGACGCTACCGGCGTCGTCCAGGATCTCGATCCGCGTGTCCTCGCCGGGGGCGTCGGCCAGGTAGTAGTGGAGAAGCGCGCCGTGGGGCCGCGGGTCCGGGGCCCGGTCGCCGGACGGCCCCCGGTCGTTGACCCGTCGGGCGGTCCCGGGGGTGAAGAGCACGGCGTCCCGTCCCGCCAGGCTGTCGGCCATCTGGCGCAGCGGTCCCACGTCGTCCAGGGCCCAGAAGCCGCGGCCCTGGGTGGAGAGCTGGAGGTCGCCGTGGCGCACCTCCAGGTCGGTGACCGGCGTCACCGGGAGGTCCCCGTCCCGGTGACCGTCGTGCGCCAGGCGGAGGCTCTGCCACCGGCGGCCGTCGTCGAAGGAGACGAAGAGCCCGAACTCGGTGCCGGCGTAGAGGAGCCCCTCGCGCTCCGGGTCCTCGCGCACCACGCGCACCGGGTGGTCGCCGGGGATCCCGTTCTCGCCGTCGGTGAGTCGGGTCCAGCTCTCGCCGAAGTCGGTGGTCCGGAAGACGTGGGGCGCGAAGTCGTCCTCCCGGTAGCGGTAGACGGCCAGGTACGCCTTCCCGGCGCGGTGGGGCGAGACCTCGATGTGGCTCACCGTCCCGCCCTCGGGCATGTCCTCCGGGGTGACCTCGGTCCAGCTCCCGCCGTCGTCACGGGAGACGTGCACCAGGCCGTCGTCGCTTCCGGCCCACAGGGTCTCCGCGTCGTGCGGCGAGACGCGGAAGGAGAACACCGTGTTGTAGACCTCCACTCCGGTGCCCTCGTGGTTGATGGGGCCGCTGAAGCCCTGCTGCGACTCGTCGTCCGTGGTCAGGTCCGGGCTGATGGTCTCCCAGCTGGTGCCCAGGTCCCGGCTCCGGTGCACGCGGTTCGAGGCGTGGTAGACCGTCTGCGGGTCGTGGGGCGAGACCACCATGGGGGAGACCCACTGAAAGCGGTACCGGAGGTCCCGGGGCGCCTGCCCCAGCTGCAGCTGCGGGTAGAGCAGCATGTTGCGCCGCTGGTCCACGTCGTGGCGGTAGCGGTCGATGACCCCGCCGTAGCACCCGGCGAAGGTCACCTCCGGGTGCTCGGGATGGAGCGCCACGGGTCCGGTCTCGCAGCCGCCGGCGTTCTGCCAGTGCTGCTTCGGGTGCAGCGTGTTGCTCGACGTCCAGGCCGGCACCGAGATGGTGGTATTGTCCTGCTGGGCGCCGTAGACCCGGTAGGGGAAGCCGTCGTCCACGGTGACCTGATAGAGCTCGGCCGTGGGCTGGTTGTACATCGTGGACCAGCTCTCTCCACCGTTCACGCTCACCTGCCCGCCGCCGTCGTTGGCGACGATCATCCGGTCCGGCTCCTCCGGGGTGATCCACAGGTCGTGCACGTCGCCGTGGGGCACGGCGATGGACTCGAAGGTCTTTCCGCCGTCCACCGAGCGGTAGAAGTCGGTGTTCAGCGCGTAGACGGTGTTCGGGTCCTGCGGGTCCGCGCGCAGGTGCGAGTAGTAGTAGGCCCGCTGACGGAGCTTGTTCTCGTCGTTCACGCGGGTCCAGCTCTCCCCGGCGTCGTCCGAGCGGTAGACGCCCCCCTCGGGCTCCGCCTCCAGGATGGCCCACACCCGGTCGGGGTCCGCCGGCGAGACCGTGACGCCGACCCGGCCCACCAGGCCCTTCGGCAGGCCGCCCTCCAGGTGCGTCCAGCTGTCGCCGCCGTCGGTGCTCTTCCACAGCCCGGCGCCGTCCTCCCAGCGGGTGCCGCTCCGGATCTCCCACGGCTTGCGCTCGCCGCTCCACGCCGCGGCGTAGAGCTCCTGCGGGTTCTCCGGGTTCATCGCCAGGTCGGCGACCCCGGTGCTGTCGTTCAGGAAGAGCACCTTCTCCCAGCTGTCCCCGCCGTCGGTGGTCCGGAAGACGCCCCGCTGGTCGTTCTCGCCGAAGGGGTGGCCCAGGGCGGCCAGCCAGGCCACGTCCGGGTCGTCGGGGTGCACCTCGATGCGGCCGATCTGGCCCGCCTCCGGGAGACCGACGAAGCTCCAGGTCTCGCCGCCGTCGGTGGAGCGGTAGACGCCCCGGCCCGTGGAGACGTTGCCGCGGATGCAGGCGGAGCCGGTCCCCACGTAGATCACCGAGGCGTCGGACGGGGCCACCGCCACCGCGCCCACCGGCGCCACCTCGAAGAATCCGTCGGAGACGTTGGTCCACGTCTCGCCGTTGTCCTCCGACCGCCAGAGACCGCCGCCGGTGCTCCCCATGTACCACGTGTTCGGCTTCCCGGGGACGCCCGTCACCGCCGTGGAGCGCCCGCCCCGGAAGGGGCCCAGGTGCCGGAACTCGAGGCCGCTGAAGACCTCCGGGTCGTAGGCCGGCTCGGCGCCCTGCGCGGCGGCGGCCGGCGGACGGGCGGCCAGCAGGACGAAGAGGACGAGGAGGGCGAGGGTCGAGCCGAGGGCCGTCGCGACCTGCGTCGTCCGACGGCGGGCTCCGGGGCGGGAAGGGGTCATGGCGCGGGTCTCCCGACGGGTGGGCGCTCTGGCCCCGGGGACGGCCCGGGGCGGGGCGAAGTCCCTACCCTATCGTCGCCTGCGTCGGCCGGCAAAGCTTGGGCGTACGCAGGGCGACATTCGGGACGGAGGAACGGACGTGGAGGAGGGCTCCATCGAGGACGGACGCCGGGACCGGGCGGTGGCCGTCGTGGGCGCCGGGATCGCCGGGCTGTCCTGCGCCCGCCGGCTGACGG
>CANPVF010000183.1 GCA_947581645.1 Candidatus Caribbeanibacter nitroreducens
CCGTCCCCGGCCACCTCGGCGGCCTGGCGACGAACGCTGTCCGCCGCGCTGTTCGCGTCACCGCCTCCTCCTCCCCGGAGGAGCCAGATCCCGCCCAGCGCTGCGGCGAGAATCGCGACGGCGCCCGCCAGCCTGATACCTCGGCTCATACCGTCTCCCGCAGTCGGTGTCGTCCTCCATCGTGTACGTATCTACGATAATTATAATATTTTGTTCGGCGGCGGGGCGCCGTGCCAGGCTACGACGAGCCGTCCACCTCCCTCGCAACCCGGAAACCGCGGGTGTAGGACTTCCGCTCGTACCAGTTGGGGTTCGGAAAATAGAAGGAGCGGTGGGCGGCCCGGATCGTCCACGAGTAGTAGCCGTAGGCGCCGCCGCGCCTGACGGGCCGCTCGCACGGCTCCCCCCTCCGGGTCTCCCAGCCCTCCTCCCTCCACCACGGCGAGCTCTCGACCCGGGCCGACGCGTCGCCCGGGTGTCCCTCGTGGCTCTCGTGCCAGCAGTCGGCCACCCACTCCGTGACGTTGCTCAGCATGTCGTGCAGCCCCCAGGGATTGGCGGGAAAGGACCCGACGGGAGCCGTCGACTCCCTGTCCCGGCGGGTGCCGCAGCCGTCACACGGAACCCGTCCCCGGCCCAGCGAGTCGCCCCACCAGCGCGCCGTCTCCGTCCCCGCCCGGGCGGCGTACTCCCACTCGGCCTCGCTGGGCAGGCGGTACTCCTCGCCGGTCCGACGGCTCAGCCATTCGACGTACTGCCTCGCGTCCGTGCGTGCGACGTGGATCACCGGACGGTCGCCGCGCCCCCATCCCTCGTCCTCCGGCCGGTGCTCGCATCCCCCGGCCTCCACGCACGCCTCCCACTGGTCGAAGGTCACCTCGTATTTCCCGATGGCGAACGGCCGCGCGATGGTCACCTCCACCTGTGGCTTCTCGGCCCTCTCCGTATGCTCCGGGCGGGTGGAGATCTCCGCGGCCGGCGCCTCCCCCTCGGGCGACCCCATCAGGTACTCTCCCGCCGGGAGCTCCACCATCACGGGACACTCCGGACAGTCACGGATCTCGGGCAGGTCCTCCTGCACCGGCGGCGCCCACGCCGGACGACCGTCCGGCTCCTCCCCGGCCGAGGCGGCCGCCGTGTCCTCCTCCGCCTCCGGCTCTTCCTCCAGTTCGTTGAGAGACAGGACCGGCCGGCCGGTGTCCTCCCGGAGCCGCAGCCCCACGAAGCGCGTGGTGGACACGAACGCCAGCGGCATCACCGACGCGTCAACCGATCCCCGATACCGTCCTTCCGGCGAGAACAGGTCGATGCGCTCGGCCGCCAGGTGACCCGCGCCCCGGGCCACCCGTAGCCTCCCGGCGGGGTCCACCGAGAGCCACCGGATCGGGGTGATCCGCTCGGCGTGGCCCACCTGCTCCAGGAACTGCTCCGCGGAGACGCCGCACCTCCGGAGGAAGCCGCGGAACTGGAGACGGGCACGCTCCGCGGCCATCTCCGCGGTCACCCTCACCGGCTCCACGGGCCTCCTCACGCTGGCCACCATCTCACCGCCGGCGAAGAGGTCGATCCGGTAGTCCGGTCCGTTCACGGCCCAGATCGTGCCCCCCCGCGCCGTCCACGCCAGGGTCGGCTCCAGCACCTTCGGCATGGGCCCCTGCATGCAGGGGAGCCGCACGGTGGCCGTCTCCTGCTCCTCCACGTGGAGCACGGAGGTGTCGGCGTCCGCCCCGTCCCCGGAGCGGGCCTCGACCAGCAGCTGACGCACGGCGGACGGCGAGCGCCGCGAGGTGACGGTGACCAGACGACCTCCGTGCAGGTGGACGCCGGGCCCCCAGTACGAAATGCCTGGGGACGGACGCTCACCGACGTGTCGCCCGTCCTGCGACCACCGGCTCAGCACGCCCCGGCCCGTGTCCCAGACGGTCAGCATGCCGTCGTCCGCCACCGAGAGAGCCGACGGGTCACGGAACTCGCCCGGTCCTCCGCCCTCCCGCCCCAGGGTCTCCACGTAGTCCCCGGAGCGGCCGAACACCACGACTCGGGGCGATGTCCGGTCCAGCACGTAGATCCGCCCCGTCTCCGGATCAGCGTCCACCCCCCAAGGCAGCGGCGTCAGGGCGCTGTCCGGTGGCTGCAGTTCCGTCAGCCGGGTGACCCGCCGATTCGCCGACCGATCAGCGGCGGTGTTCCGAACCAGATCCACCCCGCCCGAATCGAGGACGGCGACACCGGACGAATCACCTTCGCCCCTCTCTCCTCCCCTGCAGCCGAGGAGCGCGAGCAGGACGACGACAGCGGCCAGCGACCCGGATCGAGCGTTGACGGGCACGGGGTCCTCCCTCCGCGGGACAGGGGCGATCCTCCCGACGCGACGACGGACTCGCCCCTAGTATAGTGACTCTATATATAGAGTACCTATAGTACGGACGGGGCGCCAGGTCCACCCGGGCCGGTTCCCGGCGCCCACCGCCGGCCCCGGGGGACGCCGGGCGGGACGGGTACCCGGAGAATGTTCCGACGCCGCGGGCCTTCCGCGGGAAGAAGTTACCGGCCAGGAGGCACGACCAATCTTATATCTTACCTTATATAGAATGTACTAACATACTTTTTGACATATATTTACGGTGATGACGATCGACGGGTACGGTGGTTGCGCCCATGCAGGTCTGGACGCCGCGACACTCACGCAGACGAGGTACAGCATGGCACGCCACGGCCGGCCGGCGCTGATCCTCGGGACCGTGTGCGTCGTCGGGGCCTGGGTCCTGGCCGTCCCGGGCCCGGCCGACGCCGCGCTCCAGGATCGGGACACCGCGGCCGGCTCCGACACCGTGCCCGTGGACTCGATCGCCGAGCTCCACGTGGGCGCCCTGGAGACCCGGCTCGACTCCCTACGGATTCGGTCGGCGCGGTTCCGGGCGGCGATCACACGCCTCCGGGTCCGCTACGACGTCCGGGTCCAGCGGGTGGAATCGGGGCTCCGCTTCGAGGTCCCCTATCCGCCGTCCCTGCCGGCCCGGGAGGACACCGGTGAAGCCGTGGGCCCCGTGGCCCGGATCGCAGACCTGGCCCGAGTCTACTATCCTTCGGCCTCCGTGGCCGTCCTGGGCACCCTGGACGGCGTCCGTCCCCCCTGCGGCACGGAGCCGGAGCGCCGTCGGGCCCGGGACGTGGTCGAGCGCTTCCGGCAGCGCGGTGGGATCGACCCGGAGAGAGTCCGGCGGGCCGAGTGCGTCCGGTCCACCGTGACGGCTGCCGATACGCCGACGAGCGCTCGCGCGGACACGCCTCCCGGCGCTACGATCTACATCGAGTGGGACGCCCCGAGCGGCTCGCCCTGATCCCGCGAGAGCCCGAGAAAGGACCGATGATGCCCCGACGCCTGACGCTGCTGCTGACGGTGATCCTCTTCGTCGCCCCCGTCACCGCGCCCGCACAGGTCTACGACGCCCCGAGCTTTCGTCCCCCGGACTCCGAGCAGGGCGTGGGCTTCTACGCCATCTCCCTGGCGCCTGGGGACGACCTGGGGGAGGACGTGGCGGCCCTGGCGACGTGGCGGATGCCGGGCTCGGACCTGGACCTCGGCCTCCGGGCCGGAGCCGGCGACGTGGGTGGCGACCTGGCGCTGCTGGGCGGGCTCGAGGTCGAGCAGGGACTCGTGTCCGTCGGGGACGACGCCCCGGTCTCGGTGGCCTGGACCAGCGGCATGGGAGTCGGGACGGTTCCGGACCGCAACACCGCCCGCATACGGGTCCCCGCGGGCATCACGCTCGGCCGAGAGATCCAGATGGAGGGGTACGCGCTCCTGCCCTACGCGCACCCGCGCCTGGCGGTGGATTTCTTCGTTCGCGAAGATCCGCCCGGCGGGGCCGGCGACGAGGCCGACCTCAACTTCGACCTGGACCTGGGCGCCGATGTCGTCTTCGACGAGGGATGGCGCCTGCGCTTCGGCGTGACGCTGGGAAGCAGCGAGGCCGTCGGCTTCGGGGTCGGCCTCTGAACGGGGCTGCCTTCAGCGCCTGAGCCCGCCGCTCCCGGTGTCGGGCGGCTGCTGCAGGTGCACCTGCTTGAGCTGCTCGAGCTGCTTCTCCAGCTGTGCCGCCCGGCTCAGCGCCGCCTCGAGCTTCTTCTCCAGCCCCTCCGCGGCCGCCAGCTCCTCCTCCAGGCTGTCGACCCGGACCCCGGTCTCCAGGAGCGCCGCCCGCAGGCTGTCGGTACGGGCGCCGGTCTCCTCCAGCTCGTCCCGGAGCGCGGCCACGCGGGAGGAGGTCGCCTCCACCCGGTCCAGGAGGGAGAGCAGCCCCTCGGCGTAGGCGCGAAAGCGTGTGTCGGGATGGAGACTCAGCAGGCGATTCAGGAGCATCCGGGCGCGATCCTGATCGTAGAAGGGGCGATTCGGCGTGGCGCGCAGGAGTCCGACGCGGAAGAGGGGCTCCTCCTGCGTGTGCAGCGAGCTGTCCCGGGCGAAGGTCGCCACGGCGGACTCGTAGTCGCCGGACTCGAACGCGCGCTCGAAGGAGTTGCCCGACGCCAGGAATCCGCCGGCACACGCGGCGAGCACGGCCGCCGCCAGGAGCGGGACGGCCGCGGCCGCGGGGTGACGCCGTGCGGCACGGCCGGGGGGACCCGCACCGCCGACGCCGTCATCCGACACGGGCTGCCTCCGTCGCCGGGCCGGGACCGTCCCCCGGCTCCCCCGCGGCGTCGCCGCCGTCCTCGCTCCCCCGATCGTCCCCGCCGCCCGCATCGGCCCCGGCCGGCAGGAGAACGCGAAACAGGCTTCCGCCTCCCGACCGGTCCTCGACGCCGATCTCGCCGCCGTGGGCCTCCACGATCTGTCGACAGAGCGTGAGGCCGAGCCCCACACCGCCCCCTCCGGAGGACCGCTCCGAACCGTTGTCGCCCTGGAAGAAGCGGTCGAAGATCTCCTCCTTCTCCTCGTCCGGCACGCCGGGCCCCCGATCCGCCACGCGGATCTCGGCTCCGCCGTCGGCACGCATCACCTCGATGTCCACCGCCTCGCCTTCGGGCGAGAAGCTGAGTGCGTTTTCCAGCAGATTGTCCAGGACCTCTCGCGCCCGCTCCGGGTCCGCCGCCACCGTGACCGGGCCCGACGGGAGGCTCCGGCGGAGCTTCACCCCCTGTTTCCGGCACGCCGGCTCGAATCGGTCGGCGGCCCGGGCGGCCAGCTCCCGGAGGTCCACGTCCTCGATCTCCAGGCGCGGAGCCCCGGCCTCGAAGCGCGACACCTCGAGCAGGTTGCGGATCATCTCCGACAGTCGTTCGCCGCTCTGCCGGTTCAGCTCCAGGAGCCGTCGCTGGTCCCGGCTCAGCTCTCCCGGAACCTCCTCCAGGAGCAGGTTGTGGACCTCCTGGATGGAGGCCAGGGGCGACTTCAAATCGTGGGACACTTTCGAGAGGAAGTCGCGCTTCAGCTGATCCAGCTCGCCCAGCCGCTCGTTCATCTCGTTGAAGTCGCGGGACAGCTCCGCGAACTCGTCCTCGCCCTCCGGCTCCAGGCGATACTCGAACTCGCCCTCGGCGACCCGGCGGGTGCCGGCGGTGAGCCGCTTCAGCGAGCGCGTGATGGACCCCACGATGAACACCCATACTCCCACGGCGAGGAGCGCCGCCGCCCCGAGGCCCGCCCAGGAGACGCTCTCGGCCGTGGCGGCCTCGCTCGTGGCCGCGTCCACGTGGTCCCGCATGGCCCGACGCGTGGCCTCGCTCAGGGCCTCACGCCGGTTTCGCAGCTGCCGGAACTGCTCCTCCAGCACCCGCAGGTCGCCGTCCGGGGGATCGGCGGCCAGGGCGGCGTCCAGGTCGCTGGTGGCGTCCTGGAACCGCTCCCAGGCCCGCTCCAGGCGGACCATGTGCGCCCGCTCCCGATCGGTGAGTCCCAGCTCGCGGATCCGGGTGAGCGAGCTGTCGAAGCGACTGCTCACGTCCTCGAAGGCCTCCAGGTACGCGGAGTCCGCCGGGAGGACGTGGTAGCCGCTGGCGTACTCCTGCAGCTGGTCCAGCCAGTACTGCTGGTCGGTGGTGCTGATGGTCAGCCGGGCCGAGATCCCGGACAGGCGGCGCGTGGTGGCGGCCGTGTCGTTCAGGGCCACCACGTGATAGGCGATCAGCCCTCCCAGGAGGACGAGGAGCCCCCCGTACCCGGCGGCGAGCTTGGTCGAGACCTTCACGGTCGCCCCTCCCCCTCGCCCGGTGGCGCGGACGCCTTCGTCACGGCCTGCCGTGGACCGTCGGGAGGAACGACGTCACGACCCGCCGTCCTCCGATTCCTCTTCCTCCCATCGCTTCAGCTTGTTGCGGATGGTCTTGGGATCCAGGTCGAGCTGACGCGCGGCCTCGGCCTTGTTGTGCCCGACGTGGTCCAGCGTCTTCAGGATGAGCTTCTTCTCGGCCTGCCGGGCCGTCACCCCCACCGGGAGCACCACCTTCGGCTGCTCGCTGTCGCCGCCGTCCAGGTAGGGGGGCAGGTCGTCGGGGCCGATCCACCCTTCGCCCGTGACGATGACGGCGCGCTCGATCACGTTCCGGAGCTCCCGGACATTCCCGGGCCACTCGTACGCCTCCAGCAGCTCCTCGGCCTCGTCCGCGATGCCCTCCACCTCCAGCTCGTGCTTCTCGTTGAACGAGCGGACGAAGTGGTGGGCCAGCAGCGGGATGTCGTCGCGGCGGTTCCGGAGCGGCGGGACCAGTATCTCGAAGACGTTCAGGCGGTAGAAGAGGTCCTCGCGCAGCCGCCCCTCCTCGATGGCTTCCTCCGGCGATCGATTCGTGGCCGCCAGCACGCGGACCTCGAAGGGGATCATGTCGTCCCCGCCCACGCGCCGGACGCTTCCCTCCTCGATGATCCGCAGCAGCTTCGGCTGCAGCTCCATGGGCATCTCCGAGATCTCGTCCAGGAGCAGGGTGCCCCCGTCGGCCCGCTCGAAGTATCCCGGCCGGGACTGCTTCGCCCCGGTGAACGCCCCCTCCACGTGTCCGAAGAGCTCGCTCTCGATGAGCCCCTCGGGGATGGCCGCGGCGTTGACGGCCTCGAACGGCCCGTCGGACCGGTCGCTGAGCTCGTGAATGGTCCGCGCCACGACCTCCTTCCCGGTCCCCGACTCGCCGGTGATGATGGCCGAGGCGTCGTTCTCGGCCAGGAGGCGGACGGCCCGGAAGACGGTCTCCATGGCGTCGGTGCGCCCCACCAGGGAGCCGAGCCCGGCCTCCTCGGACTCCAGCTCCCGCTCCAGCTCCCGCGCCCGCTCCCGGAGCTCCAGCTCCTCGGCCGCCGACTCCAGCAGGGCCTCGAGCTTGTCGGCGTCCACGGGCTTGGTGAGGAAGTCCCGGGCGCCCCGCTTCATGGCCTCGACGGCCACGTCGATGCTCCCGTGGGCCGTGACCAGGATCACGGGCCGGTCGGGGTCGTCCTCCTTCAGGTGCTCCAGGAGCTCGAGGTCGTCCACGTCCGGGAGGACCAGGTCCGCCACGACGAGGTCCGGGTCGCGCTCGCGGAGGACGTCCTTCGCCGACTCCATGTCCTCGGCGGCACACGACTCGTACCCCCAGGCGGAGACGCGCATCTTGAGCGCCTCGCGGATCGTGGGATCGTCGTCGACGACGAGGACCAGCAGGCTGCGTTCATTCATGGTCGGCAAAATCTATCGGGGAGAAAGAGGGATCGACACCGAGCGGGGACGGCTCGCGCCGGATGTGTCGCGGGAGCGGCTACTCCCCGACGACGGTCACGACCACCGTCCGGCTCCGGGGCCGGGTGTCCAGGTCCAGGAGCACCGGCTGCTGCCAGGTACCGAAGGGGATTTCGCCGTCGACCACCGGGAGCGCCAGCGACGGACCCAGGAGCGTCGCCCGCACGTGGCTGTGGCCGTTGTCGTCGCCCCAGGTCTTCTCGTGCTCGTAGTGGCCGTCCTCGGGGGCGATGTCCTCGAGGGCCGACTCGATGTCGTCGTCCACGAGACCGGGCTCGAACTCGACCGTGGAGAGGGCCGCCGTGGAGCCCACGACCATGGCGTTGGCCTGGCCGCGGACCACGCCGCTCTCCTCCACGACCCGCTGCAGGGAGTCGGTGAGGTCCAGGATGTCGCAGTTCCCCTCGGTCTCGAGCTGAATGCTGTGGGACGTGGCGTTCATCACGACGTGGCGTTCATTGCCGGGCACCAGGGCTTCGCGTCAGTACAGTCCGACCTCGGACAGGCGGTCCCGCGTTCTCCTCCCCCAGTCCAGCAGAACCCCAAACTGCTCCGACGGGTCCCCTTCGGCGAGACGCTGGCTCCCGCCGGAGGCGTTCCCTAGTTTCGGCTCCGCCGATCGCGATTCCGGCTTCAACCCGGTCAGGAGCTCACGATGACGCGCCGTCTCCTCGCCCTTCCCCTCCTCGCCCTCGTCCTCCTCCCCGCCTGCCAGCCGGTCGACGCCGGGGACGGGGACGAGTTCACCGTGGCCGTGGCCCGCTTCCAGCACGAGACGTGCACGTTCTGCCCGGGCGGCGACACCGACATCGAGGCGTGGACGCGCCACCGCCCGCCCATCGAGGGCCAGGAGGTGCTCGAGGCCGGCTCCTACATCGAGGGCTTCGTGGACCGCTCCCGGGAGTACGGCGACGTGCAGCTCGTCGGCCTCCGCTCCCCCTACGAGGTGTTCGGCGGCTCCTCGCGGAGCTGGAACACGGAGAAGGCCTTCGACCACTTCGCCGACATGATCGTCGAGGACCTGGAGTCGGAGATGCCGGTGGACGGCGTCTACCTGGCCCTGCACGGCGCCATGGCGGTGCGCGACGTGCCGCGCCCCGAAGCCGAGCTCGCCCGCCGGGTGCGGGAGGCCGTCGGGCCGGACGTCCCCATCGTGGGCACCTTCGACCTGCACGGAAACGAGGACGGCGAGTTCCTCCGCTGGGCGGACGGCGCCTTCACGACCAAGCGCTACCCTCACTACGACTCCTACCTCCAGGGCGAGCGCGCGGCCCGCTTCCTCCGCCTGGTGATGTCCGGCGAGTACGAGCCCACGACGGCCACCCGCAAGCCGCCGGTGGCCACCGCCACGGTGCTGCAGTGGACCGGGCAGTCGCCCGCCATGGACATCATGGAGCGGGCGCGCCGGTGGGAGGCGCGGGAGGACGACGCCTTCGTGAGCGTCTTCTTCGGTTACCCCTGGTCGGACGTCCCGGACGTGGGCACCACCGTCCACGTGATGACCGACGGCGACCGGGCGCTGGCGGACACCATCGCCGCGGACATGGAGGAGTACATCTGGCGCGTGCGCGAGGACTTCGCCCACGGCGACTATCCCATGCCGGAGGAAGCCGTGTCCATGGCGCGGGACTCCATCGAGGCCGGCGCCACGCCGGTGGTCCTGGGCGACTACAGCGACCGCCCCGGCGACGCCACATGGATCCTCCGGGAGCTGCAGGAGCAGGGCGTCGGCAGCGTCCTCTACGGCGCGCTCCGGGACGAGAACGCCCTGCAGGCGCTGGCCGAGGCCGGGGCCGAGCCCGGCGACGACTTCTCCCGCGAGGTCGGCGGCTTCACCGGCGAGAGCGCCGGCGAGCCGGTCCGGATCGACGGCACGATCCGCTACTTCGGCCCCGCCTTCGGCTACGACACCGTGGCCGCCGTGGACTACGGCGACGGCAACGTGCTGTTCATCACGCCCGCCTACGAGCAGGTCACCCACCCCGGGGAGCTGGCCGTGGGCGGGGTCGACCCGGACCAGTACGACGTCTTCGTCCTCAAGTCACGGGTCCACTTCCGGCGCGGCTTCGACGAGACCGGCTACGCCCGGGCGATGATCGTCACCGACGCCCCGGGCCCCTTCGTGGGGACCACCCGGCTGGAAGCCCTGGACTACAGGTACCTGCCCCTGGACCGCATGTATCCCTTCGGCGACCCCGGCGACTGGCGGGGTCGGTCGATGAACCCGGGCGTCAGCGCCATGGAGGCCGCGGCGCAGCAGTAGGGATGACCGAGCGCGAGCAGCGTATACGTGAGCTGGAGGAGGTGAGCCGCCGGCTCGAGCCCGACGCGGGCGAGCGTGCCCGGATGCGGGACGCCGTGGTCGAATACTCGGAGGACTTCCTCCGGCACATCGACGAGCTCAGGGCTTTCGAGACCGACCGGTCGGCGGTGGAGCAGCTGCGCGAGACCCCGATTCGGGAGCGGGGACGGGAGATCGACGAGCTCCTCCCCCTGCTCCGCCGGGCCGTGGACACGCCGGGCCTGAACCCCGCGTCCGGTGGACACCTGGCCTACATCCCCGGGGGCGGTCTCTACCCCTCGGCCCTGGGCGACTACCTGGCCGCCGTCACCAACCGCTACGCCGGGATCCAGTTCACGGGGCCCGGCGCCGTGGAGATGGAGAACATGCTCCTGGACTGGATGGCGGAGCTGGTGGGCTACCCCGGGGAGGCCGGCGGCAACCTCACCTCCGGCGGGAGCATCGCCAACCTGGTGGCCGTGGTCACGGCGCGCGAGGACCGCGACCTGGACCCGGAGTCGTACGGAGACGCCGTGGTGTACGTCTCCGAGCAGACCCACCACTGCGTCGACAAGGCGCTCCGGATCGCCGGGCTCGGCGACAGCGTCCGGCGCGTCGTGCCGGTGGACGACCGGTACCGGATGGACCCGGACGCCCTGGAGGAGGCCGTGGAGGGCGACCGGCGCTCCGGGCTCCTGCCGTGGATGGTGGTGGGGTCCGCCGGGACCACGGACGTGGGGGCCGTGGACCCCCTGGAGGCCATCGGAGACGTGGCCGACCGCCAGGGGCTCTGGTTCCACGTGGACGCCGCCTACGGCGGCTTCTTCGCCCTCTGCGAGTCCTGCCGGGAGCTGCTCGCCGGCATGGGCCGGTCGGACTCGGTGGTCCTGGACCCGCACAAGGGCCTCTTCCTCCCCTACGGCAGCGGGGCCGTTCTGGTGAAGGACCGGGCGGCCCTGCACCGGGCGCACCACTACCGCGCCGACTACATGCAGGACATCCAGCAGGCCGAGGCGGGCCGGGTCGAGTCGCCGGCGGAGCTCTCCCCGGAGCTCACCAAACACTTCCGCGGCCTCCGCCTGTGGCTCCCGCTGCTCCTCCACGGCGTGGAGCCGTTCCGCGCCGCCCTGGAGGAGAAGCGGCTCCTGGCCCGCCGCTTCCGGGAGCGGGCGCGGGAGCGCGGCTTCCAGGTGGGGCCCGAGCCCGAGCTCTCGGTGGCCGCCGTGCGCTGGATGCCGGAGTCCGGGGCCGACCCCGACGCCTTCAACGAGGCCCTGGTCGAGGCCGTGCGCGAGGACGGGCGGGTCTTCCTCTCCTCCACGACCCTGGACGGCCGCTTCGTGATCCGGATGGCGGCCCTGGCCTTCCGCACGCACGTCGAGACGGTGGACCTGGCCCTCGAGATCCTGTGCGAGGAGGCGCGGGAGCTGGAGGAGACGGGACTCCCGGCGGCGTGAGGCTCGGCCACTGGGCGCGGCATCTCCTGCGGCGGCTCCGGGAGGAGCTCCATCCCCGGAAGCTCACGCGGAAGGCCGGCGGCCGGCACGTGGACCTGCTGGAGGACGAGGCCTTCATGGAGCTGTACGAGGCGTGCCGCCCGTACACCGTCACCTCGGTGGAGCGGATGTACGCCCTGTACCGGGCCACCCGATGGATCGCGAGGCGCGGGCTCCCGGGCTCGGTGGTGGAGTGCGGGGTGCTCCGGGGGGGCAGCATGATGCTGGCCGCGCTCCAGCTCCAGCGGGACGGGGAGGCCCGGCGCGACCTGTGGCTCTACGACACCTTCACGGGCATGGAGGAGCCCGGGCCGGAGGACGAGAGCGTGTTCGGCCTCCGCCCCCGTCACCGGTGGCGGCGCCGGCAGGAGGAGGACCACAACCGGTGGGGATACGCCCCGCTGGACGAGGTGCGCGCCAATATGGAGAGCACCGGCTATCCGCCGGACCGGGTCCGATTCGTCCGGGGGCGCGTCCAGGACACCCTGCCGGGGACGCGGCCCGAGCGTGTGGCCCTCCTGCGGCTGGACACCGACTGGTACGAGTCGACGCGGCACGAGCTGGAGCACCTCTACCCGCGCCTGGTGCCGGGCGGGATCCTCATCGTCGACGACTACGGACACTGGAAGGGCGCGCGCCGGGCCGTGGACGAGTACCTGGACGGGCGGGAGTGCCCGCCCTTCCTGCATCGGATCGACTACACGGGACGAATCGCCGTGAAGCCGCCCGGTGGCGATCTCACCGAATGAGCCGAAGGAGCTGATCGGAATGGCGGAGCGCATCACCGTCGAGGACGTCATGGAGGCCCGGAGGGAGATCCGGGACGAGCTGCTCCCCGCGGTCCGCGACGCGGAGCTGGAGGTCGTCGCCGAGTACTTCTGGGCCCTGGACCCGGATGCCCCGCAGGTGGAGGGCCACTACACGGTGGACGAGCTGGTGGGGATCCTGGAGGGCGAGCGCCCGTGGCCGGCGGACTCGCACCTCCGGGGGCTCCTCAACCAGTACCTCCAGCGGCGCGACGCGAACCCCTACCTGGACGAGTGGGACCGCCAGGGAGAGGTCCGGGACGGACTCCCCGAGCTCCTGGAGCGGGCGGCGGCCTGAGCCGGTCCCGTCAGTGGGCGTGGGCGTCCCCGGCCGGGGCCCGCTCGACCTTCACGCCGAACACGAGGAAGCCGAGGCGGGAGATCAGCGGCACCAGGAGCAGAGCCACGATCGTCGAGAGGACCACGGCGAAGAAGGCGGACATCACCCCCTCCAGGAGGCCCTGCAGGAGGACCGCGGCGGCCAGGTAGGCGGCGAAGCTGACCACGAGCCCGCCAGTCTGTCGCACTCCTGCCCCGCCCTCGATCCGGATGGCCATGCCCCCGTAGTACATGGGAGCGGCGACCAGGAACGAACAGATCGGCACCAGCCAGTGGACGACGTTCATGTCATCTCCTATTCGGTGGATTCCTCGGGCGCCTCCGCTCCCGCCGGTCCCTGACCCGTCGCCCTGCCGGGGCCGGACCCCGGGACGGCGGCCTCGTCCGCCCAGACGTCGCCGTCGAGCACCGTTCGCCTCAGGTCCGGGTGTCGTCGCCACAGGTATGCGCCCATGGCGAGGGCGGCCAGGAGGTTGCCGCCCAGGACGGACCACCAGGCGAACTCCTGCAGGACCCAGGTGCCCAGCGACGCCACCAGCCCCACGAAGAACAGCTCGAAGACCACGCCCAGCAGCACGACGCCGAAGATGAAGGAGGGCATCCGGTCCGCCTGGGCCACCAGGGCCGACACCACCATGCCGAACAGGAGGAACGCGGCCACGTGGACCACGGTGTAGCCCCCGACGGTGGCTGCCGTCAGCCGGACGTTCTCGGGGTTGGCCACGCCGTGGAAGAGGAGGCTCCCCAGCGCCGCGGGCGTGAACAGCGGCTGGCGCATCACGCCGTCGAGGAGAAGGAACCAGGCGGCCACGACCGCCGCTCCCAGGAGCCCCGACACCAGCCCCTCCCGAAGGACCCTGTTCTCGTCCAGGTGACGGGCCAGTCCCGTGACCCCCGGCTCCGGGCCGGTCCAGTGCAGGTAGGTGCCGAGCACGACGCCGCCGATCAGGTTGCCCACGAGGACCGCGGGCCACGACGGGGCCGCCAGCACCGCCGACCCGGTGGTCACCAGAGACCCGTAGAAGAGCACGGTGCAGACGAAGAGCCCGTAGACGCCGCCCGTCAGGGGGTTCAGGGGCAGGTCCGTGAGCCGGAACAGCAGGTGGGCCGTCCCGCCGATGGCCGCGAAGGCCGCCAGGTGCACGGCGGTGAACGCCGACACCAGGAGCAGCCCGGCCTCCCCCTCGCCGCCGTTGAAGAGGGCGCCGGCCAGGAAACGCGGCGTGTGCAGGGGCTCCGCCCGGAGGGTGTCCACGAGGAGGAAGTACGCCGCCACCGCCAGGCCCGCGAGCACGCCGGCGATCAGGCCGTCGCGGAGGTCCTGCGCCTCGTCCGTCATGGTCTCCCTCCCGTCAGCTGTCCACGTTCGACTCGGAACCCCGGTCCCCGGCACCCTCGCCCTTCGACCCGCCGGAGCGGGCGAACCCGAGGGCGATGAGTCCCACCACGCTCACCGGCGCCGCGATGAGGAGGAGGATGCTCCACACCAGCGCCCCGTGCTCGCCGCCCACCGCGGCGTCGAACAGCGCGGCCACGTGGAAGAAGAAGACGGCCAGGACGCCGGCGCCCCACAGCCCGAACTTCACCCTCTCGCTCCGGGAGTCCAGGGCGTCGCCCAGGTGGCCGATCATCCGCGCCAGCATCGCCCGTCTCACCCTCCGTACAGCATCCCGTACACCACGAGGCCGGTGATCGACACGTAGAGCCACACCGGATACGTCCAGCGGGCAACCCTCCGGTGCCCGCGCCTCCTGCCCTTCAGCGCCCGGTACAGGGTGAAGGCCACCGCCGGCACCACGGCCGCGGCCAGGAAGGCGTGGGAGGCCAGGACGGCATGATAGATCGTCTCCGACCACCCGGTGCCCGGGTAGGAGACGGAGCCCACCCGGAAGTGGTAGACCACGTAGGAGGCCAGGAACGCCCCGGACGACGCCACGGCCGCCCCCATGGCCGCCCGGTGCCGGCGGAGCGCGCCGCGCTTCACGTACCACAGCCCCATCACCAGCGCCACGGCCGCTGCCGCGTTGAGGCCGGCGTTCAGCGTGGCATGGGGGGGCGCCGTGGAGACCGTCTCCTCCGCCCAGACCACGGCGCCGGTCAGCGCCTGTCCGGAGGCCGGCCCGTCGGCCACCAGGGCCGCCAGCAGGAGCGGGAGGTAGAGCAGCGAGGCCCCGAAGAGGCGCCGGGCCCCGTCCTCCCCTCCGCGGAGCGCGAAGCCCGCGGCCCCGCCGAGAAAGATCAGGCCGAGCAGCGCGGCCGCCGCCCCGTAGACCGGTCCGGCCAGCCCCAGAGGCACCCACAGCGAGAGGCTCACCGGCACCAGGAACGCGGTGTAGGCGACGCTCCGCAGGCGACCGCGCACGCCCCCCGGATCTCCCACCGGCGGCACCCGGAAGCCGGCCCGGCGGTAGTCGTCCAGGTGGAGGCGGCCCAGGGCCAGGACGTGGGGCACCTGCCACAGGAAGAGCACCGCGAAGAGGGCCAGGCCGCCCGATCCCACACGCCCCGTCGCCGCCGTCCAGCCCCCGAGGGCCGGGAGCGCTCCCGAGACGGCCCCGACCGGTGTCGACGCGGACGTCTTCTGCTTGAGCGGGGTGTACACGAAGGCGTAGGACGCCGCCGTGGCCAGTCCCAGGGCCGCGGTGAGCCCGTTCACGGCGACTGCCAGGTAGGCGGCGCCGCCCAGCACCAGCAGCGCGGCGAAGACGGCGGCGTGGGAGGGCTCCATCCTCCCGTCCGGCAGCGGCCGCCCCCGGGTGCGCCGCATCCGCCCGTCCGCCTCCCGCTCGAGCAGCTGGTTCAGGGCGTTCGTCCCGCCGGCCAGCAGACCGATCCCGAGCAGAGCGTGGAGGAGTCCCATCGCCCCGGCCGGGGCGAGCCCGCTCCCCGTCAGGTACCCCGCCGCGGCCACGGCCAGCACCAGCAGGGTGATCCTGGGCTTGGTGAGCGCCAGGAGGTCCGCAGCGGCCGGGAGCTCGGCCGGGGAGAGCCCCGGGGCGCTTCCGTCCATCCGCTCCGACCGCGAGGATCCGCTCACCGCTCGAGCCCTCAGAACTCCGTCATGACGGCGAACACCAGGATCGGCGCCAGCGCCAGCGGAGCCGCGGCGATGAGCACCAGTCGCCCGGGCTCGAAGCGGAGGTGCATGAAGTAGAGGGCCACCAGCAGGGCCTTCCAGACGGCCAGCCCCAGCAGCGACAGCACGATCACCTCGCGGGGGAGGTTCACGAACGCCACCCCCACCTCGATGAGCGTGAGCACGGCCAGCCCGGCCCACACCGCCATGTAGTTGGGATGGTGCCGCCCCCCGTCGTCCTGCCCGTGGGTGTCGACCCCGGTCTCGTCGCTCTCGGTCATCTCGACCTCCGGTGGCTGGTCGCGGCGTGAACCGGCCGCATCAGATCAGATAGACGATGGTGAACAGGATGATCCACACGAGGTCGACGAAGTGCCAGTACAGCCCCAGCACCTCGATCGACCGGTAGCTGCCGTCCGAGTACCCGCCCATGTAGGCCTTCACCGTGGTGAACCCCACGCAGAGCACCCCCAGGAAGACGTGGAAGCCGTGAAAGCCCGTCATGGTGAAGAAGGTGGAGCCGTACAGGCCCGTGCTCGGCAGGAAGCCGTGGCCGATCAGCTCCGCGTACTCGTAGACCTGGATCCCCAGGAAGACGCTCCCCATGACGAAGGTGGCCAGCAGCCACATCCAGGTGCCGCGATGGTCTCCCCCCTCAGCCGCGGCGAAGGCCTTCACCATGCTCACGCTGCTGCAGATCAGGATGAAGGTATTGACCGCGGTGATGGGAACGGCCAGGACCTCCCCGGGCAGCGGCCACGTGCCGGACGCTCCGAAGCGGAGGATCACGTAGGCGCCGATGAGCCCGGTGAAGAACATCACCTCCGAGCCCAGGAACACCCACATGCCCACCTTGGAGTCGTACGCGCCGACCCCGGTCTCCTGCGCGTCCGCCGTCATCGTCGCTGCCTGTGCTCCCATCGCCTGGCGTCCCTCCCTGGAGTCTCGACCTCACCGCCGCGTCGCCGCGCGTCGTCGTCCGTCCGCCCGCGCTCTCCCCGCCCCTAGCCGGCTCCGGCCGGCGCCACGTCCGTCGATCCGGCGCCCTCCGGCTCCCCCTCGTACGGGGTGACGACCTCGGGGCGCTCGTTCTGCGCCAGCCAGTCCTTGTCGCTCACCTCGGGGTGGCTGTACTCGTACGCTCCGTGGTAGACCGTGGGCAGGGTGACCCAGTTGCCGTGCTTCGCCGGCGAGGGCGTCTGCCACTCCAGCGTGTTGGCGTTCCACGGATTCGCCTCGGCCTCCTCGCCCCAGAGCATCCCGTAGATGAAGTTCCCGGCGAAGATCAGCCCCACCAGGAAGAGCCCGAGCGCGCTCCACGAGATGAACTCGTTCAGCCCCTGCATGTCCTGCAGGTACTGGTAATTGCTGGCGTCGTAGATCCGGCGCATCATCCCCCCGAGCCCCACCTCGTGCATGGGCAGGAACGCCAGGTTGAAGAACACGAAGGTGAGGGCGAAGTGGATCTTCCCCACGGTCTCGCTCATCATCCGCCCGAACATCTTCGGGAACCAGTAGTAGATCCCCGCGAAGATGGCGAAGAGGCTGCCCCCGAAGAGGACGTAGTGGATGTGGGCGACGATGTAGTAGGTGTCGTGGATGTAGACGTCCACCGGTGTCGAGGCCATGTAGATGCCCGACAGGCCGCCGATGACGAAGAGCATCACGAAGCCGATGCCGAACAGGTTGGACGTCCGGAGCTGGATGTTCCCCCGCCACATGGTGCCCATCCAGTTGAACGTCTTGATGGCCGACGGGACCGCGATGACCAGCGTGGAGATCATGAAGCTGGTGCCCAGCGTCGGGTTCATCCCGCTCTGGAACATGTGGTGCCCCCAGACGATGAAGCCCAGGAACGAGATGGCCACCATGGCGAAGACCATGGACTTGTAGCCGAAGATGGGCTTCCGGGAGCCGTTGGCGATCACCTCGGAGGCGATGCCCATGGCCGGGAGGATCAGGATGTAGACCTCCGGGTGCCCGAAGAACCAGAAGAGGTGCTGCCAGAGCAGCGGCTGCCCGCCGCCGGACTGGAGGAAGAACTGGGTCCCCAGCGTCTGGTCGAAGAGCAGCATGATCACGGCGCCGGAGAGGATCGGCAGGGCCAGCAGGGCCAGGATCGCCGTGATGAACAGCGACCACACCGAGAGCGGGAGACGGAACCAGGTCATCCCCTCCGCCCGGTTGTTGATCACCGTGGTGATGTAGTTCACCGATCCGGCGATGGACGACAGCCCCAGCACCACCAGGCTCACGCACCACAGCTGCTGACCCAGGGAGACGCCGGTGTACTCCGGGTTCGCCGACAGCGGTGCGTAGGAGGTCCATCCGGCCCCCGCGGCACCGCCCTCCACCAGGAAGCCGGCGAGCATGATCAGCCCCGCCGCGAAGGCCAGCCAGAAGGAGGCCATGTTCAGCCGCGGGAACGCCATGTCCCGGGCCCCGATCTGCAGGGGGATCAGGAAGTTCGCGAACACCCCCACCAGCAGCGGCATGATGGCGAAGAACACCATGAACGTACCGTGCATGGTGACCAGGGAGTTGTAGAACTCCGGGAGCATGATGCCGCTCGGGGCCATGGCCTCCGGGAACAGTCCCCCGATCAGGGGAATCGGCTCGCCGGGGGCGGCGATCTGCCACCGGATCAGCAACGCCAGCAGGCCGCCGAACAGCAGGAACAGCAGGCTGGTGATCAGGAACTGTACGCCGATCACCTTGTGATCGGTGGAGAAGACGTACTTCCGCAGGAACGACTGCTCGTGCTCCACGTCGGTGACCGGAGTGCCGGCCGCCTCGGTCGTCACCGTCGCCATGGGTCTCTCCTCGTGCTCCCGTTGCAGGCCGCGCTCACTGATGCTCTCCGCTTCCCTCGCCCCCGGACTCCGCCGTGCCGTAGTCGTCGGGCAGGCCGGAGACGGTCTCGGGCGTGTTCGGCGGGGTCTCGGTCCAGAACGAGGAGTCCGCTTCCGCCGCGGCCTCCTTCGCCCGGGTCTGGTACCAGGTGCTGAAGCTGTCCGCCGGCAGGACCGCCACGCTGGCCGACATCCGGTAGTGCCCCAGTCCGCACAGCTCGGCGCAGGCCAGCTGGAAGTCGCCGGTCTCCGCCGCCTCGAACCACGTCCGCGTGGTCATCCCGGGCACCGCGTCCTGCTTCACCCGCATGAAGGGGAGGAAGAAGGAGTGGATGACGTCCTCGGTATGGAGCTTCACCGAGACGGCGCGGTCCACCGGTATCCGCACGTCGTTGCGGAGGGTGAAGTCGTCGGCGGTGCCGAGCTCGCTGTCGGCCCCCGGGTAGGTGATCATCCACTCGAACTGACGGGCGGTGACGCCCAGCTCGAAGGCGTCGTCGGGCGCCGAGTCTCCCTTGATCTCGGACCAGATCCCCCCGCTGTGGATCCCCAGCCAGACCATGGCGATGGCGGGGATCGCGGTCCAGATGATCTCGGCCGTGTTGTTCCCGTGGACGTAGTCGGCCTCGCGGTTCCGGTACCGGAACATGAACCACAGAATGCCCGCCTCCACCAGGACGAAGGCGATGGCCGTGAGGACGAGGATGATGTAGTACGTCTCGTCGATGGCCATCCGCCCGGCGGCCAGGTTCGGCGGCAGCGTCCAGTCCATGGGCTTCCTCCCGGGTGCTCGTGGTCAGGCGGATCGGCCCCGCCCGCGGGCACGGTCTCCCGTCCCCGCCGGCGCGGCACGGACCCGTGCGCCGATGATCACCGGTTGCCGACCTCGGCGTCGGCCGGCGCGGCGTGGCTCTCCTCGCCGTGGTCGTGCGGGTAGATCGGGTCGCCCAGCGGCACCTCGGCACCCGCCATGTCGGCGCTGTACGTGAAGCTCACCGAGGCGGTGTCGCCGGCGGCCAGGGTCACGGTGTCCGACATCACCCCGTAGCGCTCGTGCCAGGCCTCGATCACGTACTCGCCGGGCGGCAGACCGTCCATGGCCACCGACCCGTCCTGTCCCGAGACGTCGTAGAAGGGGTGGGGGAGCACGCCGATGTAGGCGTTCATCCACCCGTGGACGTCGCAGGCCACCGGGATCATGACCTCCTCCACGGCGAACTTGCGCGTGGTGGTCATCCCGGCCTGCGGCTGGCTGACGTTGAAGCCGCGGTTCGCCGAGGGCGTGGCGTTGATGTTGTGCAGGACCGAGTCGCTGTTCATGATCGCCAGCGGCTGACCCGCCTGTACGCCCATCACGTGCGGCCGGTAGCGGCAGGCCTGCTGGTCCAGCGTCTCGGCCTCCTGCGGCGTCGGGAAGCTCCGCTCCAGCCCGCTGCTCACGTAGACGAAGACGTTCTGGAGCATGCCGTCGTTCACGACCACGTGCTGGGTCCGGGGCTCCGGAGCCTCGTACCGGGCCGCGCAGAACTGCTCCTGCGACATGTCGATGCTCTCGGCCTCCGGGGCGGTCCCCTCGAACTGGACCGCGCCCCGGACGAAGGCCTGGGAGTCCGGCGGGACCACCGGTCCCTGCTGCTGGGCCGCCTGCTGGCCCTCGCCTCCCTCCTGGCCCGCCTGGTCGCCGCCGCCTCCGCACGCGACGAAGGCCGCGGCCGTCACGGCCGCCACGGCCGTCGGAATCCATCCGCGCAGATCGGTCGTTCTCATCGCTTTTCTCCTCCTGAAGTGCGCTGGCTCGATGCTCCGTGCTCGGTGATCGTCGCTTCCGTTCTCGCGCCGGCCGCCGCGCCCCGTCGCGCCCCGGCCGGCCTCACGCCCCGCTCCCGTCGTCTCCGGCGCCGCCCCCCGTCTCCCCCTGCCGGGCGCTCCGCACCATGAAGACGCCGAAGCCGGCAACCAGGAGAACCACCGCCGCCGGGGCCACGTAGACCTCGTTCCCGGTGGGCACCTCCAGGACGACGAAGTACCAGCTGCTCACGGCCGCCCGCTTCCCCGTCTCGGCGTTGTTCCCGTCCCACGCGTAGAAGGCCACCGGGACGGCCACCCCCGACTCCAGGGAAATGCGCTGTCCCTCCCCCTCGAGGGAGCGGCGGAAGACGACGCTCCACTGTCCCGCCGACCAGGTGGCCTGGCCCTGCAGCCGGCTCTCCGGCAGCGGACCGGCCGTGCCCAGGCCGGTGGCGGTGGACTCGCGGATCCCGTCCCGGCTGTTCCAGCGCCACAGGTAGACCGGCTTCTGGGCCGATCCCATGAGGAAGTAGGGACGCTCGCGGCCCTCGGGGATCTCCGTCGGGAACTGCACCGCCAGCCGGTCCGGCAGCGAGTCGGTGGGCCACGGCGTGCCGTCGGCGTACAGGGCGCCGGCCACCCGACGCTGCCACTGCATCCAGGCCGAGTCGGGACTCTGCGACGGGTCGTTCCACGACACGCGGAGGGCGATCTCGCTCCCGTCGTGGACGCCCTCGACCCAGACCCCGTCCACCATGGGCTCGAACTGCCGCGGCCGCTCGAGCACCTGTCCGGCCATGGGGAACCAGTAGCGATCGACGTCGTCCCACGCGTCGGCCCCGGGCCCCGCCGGCAGCTCTTCGTCGTCCGCGATCCGCTCCACGCGGACCACGTTCCGCCCCGGGGGCGGCACGCGCTCCGGCGCCAGGCTGCGGACGTAGTAGGCCAGGTCCCACAGCTGGGCCGAGTCCACCACCCCGGCGTTCAGGGCGTCCGCCTGCGTGGGCATGGGCGTGCCGTCGAGCCCCGTGAGGAAGCGCCGGTGGATCTCCTCCACGGAGCTTCCCCCGTTGAACAGCCACGGCTGCGTCAGGTCGGCGGCGCGGACGGGCTGATCCCGCCAGTCGGTGAGCGTCGGCGCCGAGGGCCCGTCGCCGCGCCCCGCGCTCCCGTGGCACCGGTCGCACTCGAGCTTCGTGTAGACCTGTCGGCCGCTCTCCAGCGCCTCCTCGCCGCCCCCCGGCGGACTCTCGAAGGAGAGGGAGTCCGGCGGGCCGAGCCGCTCGAAGAAGGGGGAGAGCGACTTGAGATACGCCGTCAGGTCGCGCTGCTGCGAACGGTTCAGGTTCGGCCAGCCGGGCATGGTGGTGCCGGGAAGGCCGTGCTCGATGGCACGCATGATGTCGCCGGTGGTCGGCAGGTTGCCGCTGGCCGTGGTCCGGATCTGGTACCGGGCCTCGGTGAAGTCCCGGGGGCGGGGCAGCATCCGCGAGGCCGCCGGGCCGTCGCCCTCGCCCTCGGCGCCGTGGCACTCGGCGCACCACCGCTCGTACAGCCGCTGGCCGTTCTCCACGTCCTGGGCGTCGGCGGCGGACGGGAGCGCCAGCCCGGCGATCAGCAGGAGCGGCATCAGCGACAGGAACGACGTCCACCCGGGGCCGTTCCCGTGCGCGCCCGCGTTCCATCTTCCTGCCCCCCGATGCCGTGCCACCCGGCGCGTGCCCCTCACGACGTCCCCTCCGCGGCGGATCCCGAGCTCCCGGCCTCGCCCCCGCCGTGGCCCTCCGTGGATCGCGGCGTGAAGCCGGTCTGCTCGTACAGGTAGACGATCACCGACCAGATCTCCCGCTGACTCAGCACGCCCTCCCACGCGGGCATGGCCGAGTTCCACGGCGTTCCCTCCGGCGGGAGCCCCGGCCCGCCCTTGGCGATGCGCCAGAAGACGAAGCTCTCGGACAGCTGCGGGAGGTTCCCGCCCGAGGTCAGGTCCAGCGGCGCCGGATTGAAGGCGTTGGCGAAGTGGCCCTGGCCGTCCAGCCGGTCGCCGTGGCACGGGACGCAGTTCTCGGCGTAGATCTCCGCTCCCCGCTCGTAGTGCTCCTGCAGGTCTCCCTCCTCCCGGAGCGGGTTCTGGAGCCGCGAGAGACGGAGCGTCTCCCCCTCGAACTGGATCTGGTCCGGCGGCGCCGGGTGGATCGATCGGAGGGCCGCCGGCGCGCCGTAGCTGGGGCGGACGTTGGTGTAGGTGAGCCAGCCCGTGATCGCCATGGCGGCCACCAGCACCGCCACCCGGAGCCAGCCCAGGTCCGGTTCCACCAGCAGGACCCGGATCGGCTCCCTGAACCGCTCCCACCGCTCCTCGTTCGCGCTCACGTAGAGCATGAGCGCCAGGAAGACCGAGAGCATGTACTGGAGCACGACGGAGCTCGGCACCGGCGCGCTGGCCACGCCGAACAGGGGCGGCACGTGGGGAATGCCGAACCGGATCGCCGCGTAGGCCAGGACCAGGACCAGCGCCGTGGCCCAGAAGGGATGACCGACCCACTCCCGCACCCGCTCCGGGCCGCTCATCGGAGCACCTCCCGCCGCCGGATGCCGTCGCTCACGAGCCCTCGCCCCCCTCGCCGGAGAGCCAGTCCACGAAGGCCTGGAGCTCGGCGTCGCTCAGCCGCTGGTCGAAGTTGCCGAGCATGGTGCCCGCGAACTGGCTGTAGTCCTTCTCGTAGCCGCTGGCCGTGTCGGCGTTGGGCTGGAGGATCGAGCGGCGGACGTACTCCGCCGAGAGCCCCTTCTCCTGGATGGCCTCGAAGGGCGGCGCGGTCACGCCGCCGGTGCCGCCGAGCTGGTGGCAGGCCAGGCACCCGTACTTCTTGGCCAGGGCGCCCGGCTCCGAGCCGGCTCCCCCTGCCCCGCCGGCCGCGGCCTGGCCGCCGCCCGCCGACGGCCCCGATCCTCCGCCGGCGGCGGGGCCTCCCGTCCCGCTCCCGGCCGAGGCCAGGTCCTCCGAGGAGACCGTCACCTCGCCCCCCTGGCTCTGGAGGAAGGCCACCAGCGCCCAGATCTGGCCCGGGCTCAGCTGGGCCTCCATGGAGGGCATGATGGGCTGGAATCCCTCCACCACGAAGTCTCGAGGCTGGACCAGCGAGCGGTGCAGGTATTCCTTGCAGCTCAGCTCCGGCTGCCGCTCGCCGCACCGGGCGCCGATCTCCCCCATCAGTGTCGGGGCCCGGGTGCCGAGGCCGTGGCACGCCTGGCAGCCGCCGGCGCCCTGGTAGATCTTCTCCCCCATGCTCACCAGCTGCTGGGTGGAGGTGTTGGGCCCCACCTCCACCCGCTCCGGGACCTGCGACTCCACCTGCGGGATGACGTTCGAGATCCCGGTGTACACCCCCAGCGTGAGCAGCACCGTCCCGACGATCTTCGCGTTCGTCTTCCACATCTCAGGCCACCTGCTCTTCGGCTGACTCCAGGCGGGGCCCCTCCTCGCCGACGTCGGCGCCCGGACCGCCGCCCGCGCCCTCCTCCCCGACGGCCTTCGCTCCGCCCCCGCCGGAGCCCTCCTCGGCCAGCGTGCCGAGCCAGAAGATCAGGCCCACGAGGGCGAAGAAGATCAGCACGCAGACGCTGATCATGATCGCGGCGTGGCCCAGGGCCGGGGTGGCCGCCTGGCTGCTGGTGTCCCGCACCGTCTGGTAGACGTGCCAGTGCTGGCGGATGCCGCTCCGCGCGAAGCCCATGAGGCCCATGAGCCAGGTGAAGGTCACCGCCAGGATGAAGAGGGCGTACTGCGAGCGCTCGGGCATCTTGCCCCACCGTATGCTCCCGCGGCTCTCGGCGCCGCGCATCATGGCCACGTCGAGCCCCACCACGAAGACCATGGCGGCCAGGACCGAGAGCACCTGGTAGACGCTGAACCCGATGCGCACCTCGGCGGTGACGAAGTAGCCGTACACGCCATAGAAGAGCACCACCCCCGCGGCCACCGCCACGGCCGCAGCCTGCACCCAGGTGCCGGCCTTCGCCCAGTCCACCTTCGGCACCTTGTTGGCCCGGCGGTAGAGCATGAACGAGATGAAGGTGGCCAGGATCATGAAGTTCACGGCCGTGTTCTTGGCGCTCATCACCCCCAGGACGTTCAGGAAGGGGTGGTGGCTCCCGCCCATGGCCGCCAGCTCCTGGCGGCTGGCGATCATGGTGTGCGGCGTGGCCCACACCACGAACCCGAGGACCAGCACCGCCAGCAGGTACTTCGTGTACTTCTGGAAGCGCTCGGCTCCCGGGATCCGGTCCATGCCGGTCCACAGGTAGTAGTTGCCGGCCAGGAAGAGGACCCCGATGAGGAAGGCCTGGATGATCCACAGCCAGCTCATGAAGCCGCCCATCATCGTGATCCCCATGGCCTGGTCGTAGGCGTAGATCTCCCGCCCCAGCCAGTAGCCGGCGAAGGGGAGGACCAGGAGGGCGGCGATGGCGATGAAGTTCCCCACGTAGCCCATCCAGTCGTAGTGGGCCCGCTCCTCGTCGGAGTCGGCCGCCAGGAAGCGGTAGGCGGCATAGGCCCCGACGATGGCCCCGCCGAACACCACGTTGGCGATGAGCCGGTGGATGTTGATGGGCATCCACGTGAAGTTCATCACGGCGTTCCACAGCTCGATGCTGGCCGGATCCGTCTGCGCCGTCACCCCCGACGGCGGGCTCATCATGTAGCTGAGCCACGAGTCGGCGATGAAGAGGACCAGGGTGCCCCAGACGTTGAGCAGGACGCCGAGCCCCAGGTGGAGCTTCTTCTTCGCCCCCTCCTTCATGTGGTTCCAGCCGTAGTAGTAGACGTACAGGGTGAAGGACTCGAAGAAGAAGAGCCCGGCGTACGCCCACATGGTCGGCGCGAAGACCTCGGTGAGGTGCCGCCAGAAGGTGGGGTAGAGGGTGGAGAGGAAGAAGACCAGCACCGCCCCCCAGATGGCGGTGGCGCTGTAGGCCACCAGCAGGAGGCGGGTGAACTCCTTGGAGAGCCGGTCGTAGCGCTTCTCCCCGGTCCACATCCCGATGCCCTCCACGACCACCGCGAACATCGGGACGCCCAGCACGAAGGCGGCGAACATCAGGTGCAGCTGCGCGGCGATCCACACCGCGCCGCGCGGACCCACCACCGGGAAGTCGCCGTAGACCTGCTCCGTCTGCTGGGCCAGCCCCGGCTCGACCAGGGCCAGGACGGCCAGCAGGGCCGCCGCGGCGGCGCCGGACCAGCGCACGGCCCGTGACGACCCGGAGCCGGACCGCCCGACCCCGTCCGCCGCGCCGGTCTCACTCATCGCCGTCCCCCTCCCCGCCGCGGGCGAAGAAGGGCATGCGCTCCGAGAAGTCGATGGGCATCTCCTTCCGCACGCGGGTCATGAGCTCGGCCGTGACCCGGCTCTCCCCCTTCCGGCGGGCGTAGTCCTCCAGGCGGTTGGCCACCACACCGCGGACGAAGGAGGGCACCCGCTCGAGCCGCTCCTCGGCGTCCTCCGTCCACGGCATCTCCCGGTCCGCCGACTCGCCGTAGGTGATCTCCCGCGGCGGCTGGATGGCCTCCTCCCGCCCGTCCGGCTCGTACGCACAGGACTCGTCGGGGCCCATCGGATCGCCGGTCTCGGCGTGGGCCCGGGCGCGACATCCGCCGCACAGCTCCCGGTAGGCGCAGCGCCCGCACTTCCCGCCGAGGCTCTCCTCCCGCAGCCGCCGGAAGAGCTCCGATCCCCGCCACACCTCGCCGAAGCTCGCCTCCCTGAGGTCGCCGGCCACCTCCGGCATGTACGGGCACGGGGTCACCTTGCCCTCCGGCGTGATGCGGCAGTACTGGACGCCGCACGGACAGCGGGTCCGGTAGTTGAGCAGCGGGGAGTCGGGGTCGCGCTCGTGGACGTGGCGCATGAGCTGCGGCTGGCACTTGGAGCGGATCATCAGCCGCCCCCGGTACTCCCGCTGCAGCTCGGCCAGCTCCGCCAGGACCTCCTCGTTCTGCTCCGGCGACAGGCCGGTCAGCCGTCCGTCGCTGGCCATGCCCTCGCCCCGGCCCGTGCCCACCAGGAAGTACAGGTTGAAGCACACGGCCCCCTTCTCCGCCGCCCACGCCACCAGCTCCGGGACCTCCTCCCGGTTGGCCCGGGTGAGGGTGGTCTGGACCACGAAGTCCAGCCGTCCCTCCCGCAGGCGCTCCACGGCCGCGAGCGTCTGCTCCAGGGCGCCGGCCCCGCGCCGGAACCGGTCGTGATAGTCCGGGTCCAGGGAGTCGACGCTGATCGCCACCCCGCGCACGCCGGCGTCCTTGAGCGAGGCGATCCGGTCCCGGGTCAGGAGCGTCCCGTTGGTGCCCACCACCACGGTGGCGCCCTGCCCGGACGCGTAGGCGGCGATCTCCTCCAGGTCGTCCCGGACCAGGGGCTCGCCGCCGGAGAGCACGAACAGGGGCGCCGGGTTCACGTCCAGCACCTGGTCGGTGATCCGCCGGCACTCCTCGGTGGAGAGGTCGTCGCCGTCGGAGCGCCAGGAACCGGCCGAGATGTAGCAGTGGGGGCACTCCAGGTTGCAGCGCGCCGTGAGGTTCCAGGCCACCACGTGCGGCAGGTCGCGGTCCGAGTCCTCCGCGGCCTCCGCGGCCGTCGCCCCGGCCGTCTCGGCGCCGGCGCCCGGCTCCCACGCGTCGCGGTAGGCGGACGGAAAGCCGTCCCCCTCCCCGAGGTCCGCGCCGGCGTCTCTGCTGGCCCCCGTCTCGCTCACCCCGACCCGCCTTCCCTCTCGCCGTCTCCGTCCTCGCCGCCGTCGCCCTCCGCCTCCATGTAGGCTTCGATGGCCTCCTCCGCCTGATCCGGGGTGGCCATGTCGAAGTCCACCGGGCAGTCGTCCTCGTCCCGGGCCTCCTCGGCCACGTCCCGGATCGGACACTTCTCGACGCCGCTCTCCTTGGCCTCCTCGATGAACTTCTTCATCTCCGGGCTCAGGCCCTCGGCCCCGGCGGCCTCCGCCCGGGCCTGCTTGGCCTTCATGTTCTCGAACATCACGAGCATGGTGTCGACGTCGAACGTGTCGGCGTCGATCATGGCCTGCTTGTTCTCGTCCATGAGGTCGGTGGTCACCCGCCAGTCGCCCCGCTCCCGGGCGAACTTCTCCACCGTGTTCCGGGCCAGCGGGCGGGGGATCAGCGGCACCTGCTTCAGCCGCTCGAAGGCCTCGTGTGTCCACACCACCGGGTCGGACTCGGTGCGCTCCCGCTCCTGCTCGTGGCCGGTGTACGGGCACTCCTCCACCACCGCGGGCGGCTCCGGGTCCTCCTCGTCCTCGTGTCCGTGGACCACCGTCCGCTCCATGGCCTCCTCGGCCTTCACCTCGGCACGGGCGATCTCCTCGGCGTCGCCGATCCCCATGACCATCTGCATGTGGGTGGGGAGCAGCTTCTCGATGGCCTCGTCCAGCCGCTCGTTGGTCACCACCGGCAGCTCCTCGCGGGTGAGCTGCGGCGCCTCGCCGTCGCCGTTCGCCGAGCCGGGCCCCGGGGCCTTCTGGGCGCCCGTCCCGTTGCCCCCGTTCTCGCCCGGCTTCCAGTCGTCGACGAAGGCGGCGGCGAACTCGGACCCGGGGCCGTAGTGCTCCAGGACGTACTCCTCCACGGCGTCCCGTGCGATGCCGATGGCGAAGGGGGGAACGCGCTGGATGCGGACCTCCGCGTCGGGCGCCCACTCCAGTCCCTTCTTCCCGTCCTCCTCGATCCAGGGCACGTCCTCCGGGTTCACGTCCTCCGTGCCGGTGAGCATGACGCTGCACGGGGCCATGCGGAGCAGGTTGTCGGCGTTGGAGCCCAGGTCGGGGCCGTCGATGCGGTGGGAGCCGTGACGGGCCAGGAAGAGCATGGAGGGCTCCACCTCGTCCGCCCACTGGAGGATGGACTGGAAGGGCTTCCCGATCAGGACCTGGGTCTCCAGCGGGACGTCCGGGTACTCCTCCGCCATCTTTTTGGCCCGCTTGATGTTGGCCTGTGATAGACGGAGCAGCCCCTTGTCGATGACGTTGTTATGGAGCTCCTCCTGCTCCTCGAACTTGAAGACCTTCGAGGCCTGGGCGGAGAGGACGTCCTTGATGTTGTTGAAGACGGCGTGGTGGTACTGGACGTCGAAGGAACTGCACACGTAGAGCTTGGCTCCGAACTCCTCCGCCATCTCCAGGGCCATCTTCATCGCCCGGTAGCTGTAGGCCGAGCCGTCGACGCAGACCATCCACTCGCCGTTCTCCAGCGGCGAGTCCTCCCGTACCAGGAGCATGTCCTTGTCGACGCCCCTGGCCACGCGGGAGACGACGCCGCCCAGCTGCGAGCGGGGCTGCCGGCCGATGCCGTGGGCGCCGATGACGAGCAGGTCGTAGTCGCGACCCGAGCTGCCGGCGAGCTTCTCCTCCTGCTCCTCGTCCTCGGCGACGATGTTGCCCTCGTCGTCGACCTCGACGTCGCCCCGGACGTCGTCGCCGCCGTCGTACTTGTCGGCGATGTTCCGGTCGAAGCCGATGAGGCTGGGGAGCTGGCCGGCGCCCCGGTTCGTCTCCTTGACGATCTCCTCGTAGTTGATCCCCTCGAGGAGCTGGCGGGTCATGGAGACGTCCCGCTCGCGGCAGCGCTCCGCCACCTCGTTCAGGAAGCTGTCGGAGATGAGCTGGAGGCCCTTCTCGATCAGCTTGTCGTGGACCTTCCGCTGGCGGCGGATCTCCTCGGGATCCTGGAAGCGGGCAGGGAGCCCGACCTCGAGCTGGCGGAAGCGGACGTCGTGGAGCCGGGCCGCGTAGACGTGGCTCGCGGTCAGGTGACCGTCGAAGCGGTCGGCGATCTCGATGGCCCGGTCGACGGCCCAGTCGGAGTGCTGAGAATTGTCGACGGGGACCAGGAGCTCGCGGTACATCGGCACCTCGAAGCCTCGGTGAACGCAGCGCCATCGCTGTCGGCCCTGAGGAAACGGCGATGCCGCCGGTCCGTCCGCCTCGAGTCACTGCACAGGCCACCGGGGTGGGCTCTCTCGACTCTCAACGGCCGCACTGCGACCGCCGCGCCGTCCCGGCACGTTCGAGCCTCGAGGCGCCCTCGGCGCCTTCCGACCCCGCCTGTCACCGGCTGGATCTCGTGAACTCGCGGACGCCTCGTGGCAGTCCGCCGTTCCTCGGCTTCTCGGTGCCTCCGGAGCTCCCGTCAGGGAGAATCCGTGAGGCAGGAAAAATGGATCCGTGACCCGGATCCATTCCTGTTTCGAATATTGTCTGTAATTATCCGACGTCCAGATCGTATATAGCTGCCCCTGCTGGTCACGTCAAAAGTGGTTGTCGGTGCCGGTGAGCCGACGGCCGACCCACGGTCCACCGATCCACGCGCACGCAATCAAGAGGAGCGTCGCCGCGGCGGGCCCCGTCCAGAGCCCCGCCGATCCCCATCCCGCAACCGACGCCGCAGAGCCCCAGAGGTCGGTGGCGCCAGCGAGGTTCCGGAAGGACGAGAGGGCCGGCCGGAAGGGGCTCACGGCCGCGGCGGTCTCCTGCCAGCTCCCCGGCGACGGCGGGCGGAACGCGCCGGCCAGGTGCAGCGCCACGAGGCCCGCGCCGGCACACACCAGCGCCCCCTCCGCCAGCGAGCGCACCGCGGCGGCGACCAGGGTTCCCACCAGGTTGGCGGCCACCAGCGCCAGGAGGGCCCCGGCCGTCACCGACGCCGCCGGCAGCGCCACCCGGGCGCCGCCCTCGATCCAGATCACCGCGGCCAGCGCCGGAGCCAGCTGCAGAAGGTCCTGGAGGGAGTGGGCGGCGGTCCGTTCCACGAGCCACCGGCGGACGCCGCATCCCGTGAGCAGCACACGCTCGACCCAGCCACGCTCCGCGTCCCGGATCACCGGTGCGGCGGCCCCGAAGAGCCCGAAGAAGACGACGAAGAGCGCGTAGACCGTGGCCCGGTGCGCGTCAGCGGCGCCGCTCAGCGCCACCGGGACCAGCAGCAGCACCGGAACGGAGACGCTCCACGCCAGGCGGCCCGGGCGGGAGAGGACGATCCGCCACTCCAGCCGCCAGACGCCCCCCGTCACGGGCTCTCCCGGCGGAGGGGCTCGCCCGCCAGCGCCAGGAACGCGTCGTCCAGGTCCGGGCTCCGGACCCGGACGCCGGCGATCTCCGCGCCCGCCTCCAGGAGGCGGGCCGAGAGGTCCGGCAGGGAGGCGCCGCCGTCCCGGGCGCTGAACCGGAGGCGTCCGCCGTCCCGGGCCGCGAGTCGGACCCCCTCCGGCCACTCCCGCCCCTCCGCCACGCCGTCTTCCGCCGGACCCACGAGCTCCACCTCGATGGTGGCCGAGCCCTCCACGGCGCCGATCAGCTCCTCCGGGCTCCCCAGCGCCGCGAGCTCCCCGGCGCGGAGGAACGCGACCCGATCGCAGACGTCCTCCATGAACGCCGCGCCGTGGCCCGTGACCACAGTGGCACCGCCGGCGCGGGCCCGCTCCCGCAGGCTCCCGGCCAGCGTGGAGCGGGCGGCGGCGTCCAGGGCGTCCAGCGGCTCGTCCAGGAGCAGGAGGTCGCCGGCCGCGGCGAAGGCCAGGGCCAGGTCCGTCTTCCGGCGCATGCCCCGCGAGTAGGTCGCGACGGGATCCCCCGAGCGGTCGGCGAGGCCGAACCGGCCCAGCCACGTCTCGGCGCGGTCCCGGGCCTCCGGGCCCGGAACGCCGCGGAGCTCGAGCAGGCGCGTCACGTTCTCGCGGCCCGGGAGGCTGTCGGCGAAGGGGGAGCGGTCGAGGACCGTGGCGGTGCGGCGGAGGGCGCCGCCGGCGCCTCCCCCGAAGCGCTCCACGCGGCCGCCGTCGGGCTCCAGGGCCCCGGCCAGCACGCGCAGGAGCGTGCTCTTGCCCGATCCGTTGGGCCCCATGACTCCCAGCACCTCGCCGCGGCGGACCACGAGGTCCACGTCCCGTAGCGCGGACCGCCCCTCCTCCCAGGCGTGCCGGATCCCCTCGGCGCGGACCGCAGGCTCTTCCCGGGGCGTCACGGCGCCAGCAGGTTCCCCTCGTCGTCCCGGGCGGTGATGGCGTCCACCGGACACGAGCGGCACGCCTCGAGCAGCGTCTCACGGTCCACGCTCTCCGGCTCCGTGAACTCGGCCAGGTCGTCCTCGTTCAGCTCGAAGCACTCCGGCGACGCGTCCACGCAGTCGCCGAATCCCACGCAGAGGTCCAGGTCGACCTTCACCGTGAGCCCGTGGACCTCGCGCTCGTAGCGGAGGTCGGCGTCGCTCACATTCCCTCCAGTCCCAGGTCGCTCCGGGCACGGTCCATGACCTCGGGCGTGATCTCCTCGATGCCCCGCTCCCGGGCCCAGTCCGTGTAGATCCGGTGGACCATGCCGCGCACGAAGCTCGGCACCCGCTCCAGGCGGTCCGCGGCGTCCTCGGTCCACGTCACCGAGACATCGCCGTCACCGTCGCCGTCGCCGCCGGAGGTGCCCTCCGCGCCGGCCCCGTCGTCCCCGCCGCCGGCGTCCGTCGCGGCCGCCGGGAGGTCGCCGTCGTCGAAGGCGTCCTCCCGGCCCGAAGCCACCTGCTTCCGCGTGGACTCCATGGGCTGCTGCTCCACCGTCCGCCCGCCGATCTCCACGCCCAGCGAGGAGACCAGCTGCGTCTCCATGGGATTGGTCAGCATGCCCACCGCGCGGCCGCAGTCCGGGCACTCGAAGACGGCGGCCAGCGTCCCGTCGCCGGGCTGGTCCCGCTGGGCGAACTCCATCTGCTCGTCGCACCCGACGCACAGGAATTTCACGCGGTCCTCCCGGCCTGTTCTCCCGGTGACTCCAGTCGATCGGCGATCCCCGACAGCTCCCGACCCGCGGCGGTCTCCCGGAGGGCGCGGGCCGTCTCGCCCCGGTCGGCCAGCTCCGCCGCCCGGGGATCGAAGGGCACGGTCCCCAGCAGCGGCAGGTCGAAGCGCTCGGCCAGCTCCCGGCCCGCCTCGCCCGGGAAGAGGGGCCCCCGGCTCCCGCAGTCGCCGCACGCGTAGGACGACATGTTCTCCACCACGCCGGCCACGGGAACGTCCCCGGAGCGAACGAGGCGGAGGGAGCGCTCGACGGCGGAGCGGGACGCCCCGGTGGGGAGGGTGACGGCCACGGCGGCGTGGAGGCCGGGGACCAGCTCCAGCAGCTGCTCCAGCCGGCCGCTGCCCGGCGGCAGGTCCACCACGAGCCACGCGAGCTCACCCCAGGACACGTCGCCCAGGAATTCCCGCAGGACGCCGTGCTCCTGGGCCCCGCGCCACACGAAGCTCTCCGAGTCCGGCTCCCGCCACGCCAGCGGGGCCTCCTCCTCCAGCAGGAGCCCGGTGGAGATGAGCCGGACGTCACCGGCGGCGGCCGGCTCGACGCCGCCCTCGGTGACGGCCAGCGGCTCCCGCGGGGCCCCGAGCATCCGATCCGCGGTGGGAGCGTCCAGGTCGGCGTCCAGGAGGCCCACCCGGCCGGGGTCGGCCCGGTCGGCCAGCGCCGCGGCCAGCGACGCTGCCACGTAGCTCTTCCCCACCCCGCCCTTCCCGCTCATCACGGCGAGGATCCTGTCCACGTCCTCCATCCGCCGCGTCACCCGGGCGCGCTGCTCCTCCACCTGCCCGGCCAGGTCCGAGCGGTCCTCGCCCTCCACCTCGGCGTAGGTGCGGATGTCGTAGTCGCTCACGCCGCGCCCTCCCCGGGGTCGGGTCCGCCGGTCCGGGTCGGCCGCCCGCGGCCCGACGTCACAGGTCCCAACCGGCCCGGGCCAGGAAGGCCAGGTTCACGACCACGACCACCAGGGCCGTGAGGTAGAAGGACGGGGGGAGACGGGAACCGGCCTCGGGGAGGAACGCCCCCTGGATCAGGGCCGGGAGGCGGAGGGCGTGGAGCCCCCAGATGATCCGGGCGAACCAGCGGTTCTGCCACGCCCACAGCCCGAGGAAGACCACGGCCAGGATGCCGGCCCCCACCAGGAGCCAGACCCAGACGGGGCCGCGATCCGCCGGGAGCGCTCCCCCCTGGTGCATGGCCCACACGGCGGCCTCGTACAGCAGCCCCACGTGCAGGTAGGCGAACGCCGCCTGCCGGAACTTCCGCGACCGGCGTTCGTCGGCGGCGTCGTCCACGTCCTCGGCCGCTCGCTGCTCCTCGGTGTCCAGCCGCGCCTCCCGTTGGAGTGCCCGGTCCGGCGGGAGAGGCGTCCCGCGCCTCCCCGGCCGGGCTAGGATCACGCCGCGCCCTCGCCTCCGCAAGACGGGCGGCGCTCGGGCTGCCGTCGCCCGCTCCCGGCCGCTCCCTTATGTTGCCCCCGACGGTCGGGCCGGAGTCGACACCGGACGGGGACGGGCTCCCCGTCCTCCGAGAATCGGGAGGTCGCCGTGTCCCTCATCGCGTTCCACCGGGTGCTCATCACCACCGGGATCCTCTTCGCCGGCGGCTTCTCCGCCTGGCAGATCCAGCGGTTCCTCGAGGGAGGCGCCCCGCTCCAGCTCGTGCTGGGGGCGGTCTTCGGCCTCGCCGCGCTGGGGCTCGTCTGGTATCTGCTCCACCTGGACCGCTTCCTCGGGCGGGCCTCCGGCGGCTGACCGGCAGCGACGGGGGCGAACGCCGGAGCCCGTGAGCCGTCTGCTGCCCGACGACCTCGGCCGCGTCCCCTGGTGGCTGGGGGCCGCCGGAGGGGTCTTCGTCCTGGCGGTGGCCTACCTGGTGGCCTCGTCCCTGGTCCGGCCGTCGCCGCCGACCCGCCTGCCCTCCTCCCCCTCCCCCGCCGGGGTCGGCGACAGCCTGGTCGAGGACCGCGTCGTCACGCTGGACACCCGGGACCGGGAGGAGTGGCGTCGGTTCGACTTCTCCCGCGGCGCCCCGGTCGCCGGCGCCCGGAGGAGCGAGTGGGACCTGGCGGCCCGCCGGTACCGCCTGATCGTCAACGGCGGAGACCAGTTCGCGGGACGGGCCGGAGTCGTCTCCCTGGGTGCGGTCCCCTTCGACTCCGTCCGCCGCGTCCCGGCGGAGGGCTACCGGGGAACGCGCCGCGACCAGGGAGGCGACCCGGAGCACCCGGTCCTGGACGGGTGGTACCGCTACGACTTCTTCTCCCACCTGCTCCTCTCCCGGGGACGGGTCTTCGCGGTCCGCACGGCCGACGGCCGCTACGCCAAGGTGGCGGTGGTGAGCTACTACTGCCCCGGGCCGGAGCCCGGCTGTCTGACGATCCGCTACTCGTACCAGGGCGGCGGCAGCCGGCGGGTGGCCCGCTGACCGGCTCCCCCCGGGACGGTCAGCGGACGTCGCCCCGGATGTACTGCCGCAGGTAGCGGTTCTCGGCCTTGACGTCCCGGCGGGACGCGTTGACCACGTCGCCGATGGAGACGATGCCCTTCAGGTCGCCGTCCTCGACGATGGGCAGGTGCCGGACCTTGTTCTCGGTCATGATCTCCCGGATGTAGTCCAGCTGGTCGTCCTGGACGGCCACCAGGAGCTCCTCCGTCATGACCTCCGAGACCGAGATCTCCGGCCATCCCTCGGGATCGCGGGCAGCGAGACGGAGGGCGTCCCGCTCGGTGACGATGCCCCTGACCTCGCCCGAGTTGGTCACCACGAGCGACCCGATGTCGTGGTCCACCAGCAGGCCGACCGCCTCGCGCACCGTCCGTTCGGGAGACACGGTCACGACCTGCCGTCCCTTCCGGTCCAGGATATCCCGGATCTTCATCGTCCCCTCCTCGTCGGAGGTGGATGCTCGGCCGGGCGCGGCCGCGCCCGGCGGCGGGGCGAGCGCCGCGGGCCGGTGACCCGGACGGCCGTGTCACCGGTCCGTGCGGCACCCCCCGCACATCAAGGGATAGTGCACGAGGCGGCTGCGCGCCAGCGGGCGGGGCTCAGCGCACGCCGGCCACGCCCCGCACGGCGTCGATCAGCTCCCGGGAATCGTAGCCCACCCCGTCCTTGAAGACGGTGGTCACGTTCCGGATCTCGCCGGGCTCCTCCAGCGGGTTGCCGTCGATGAGCACCAGATCGGCCCGCTTGCCCTCCTCGACGGTCCCGAGCTCGTCGCCGATCCCCAGGACGCGGGCGCCGTTGTACGTCATCACCTGGATGGCCTCGACGGGCGGGAAGCCGGCCTCCACCAGAAGCTCGAAGTTGCGCTGGTCGCCGAAGCCGGGGAGCGCGCCCCCGATACCCGTGGGATCGACGCCGGCCGCCAGGAGCCCTCCCGCCTCGTGGAACGCCAGCTCGAACTGCTGCGCTTTCCGGAAGACCGCGGGCATGTGCGACTCGTCCGCCCGCTCCGCGATGCTCCTCCGCGTCGACAGGTATTCCTCGCGCACCTCGGGCGCCATGACGTTCAGCGCCCGCTCGATCTTCGACAGAGGGGGACGATTCGGCACCGACAGCTCGTAGACGGCCAGCGTCGAGGTCAGCGCCACGTCGTTCTCGACCATCGTCCGGATGGTCTCCCGCACCTGCTCGCTCTCGACGTCGAGCGTGGCCAGGTGCTCCCGGAAGCCGTCCGGGCACCGGTCCGGCTCCTTGCCCGGGAACCATCCGGTGTTCGTGAAGTAGCCGTGCTCCAGGTTGTCGATGCCGAGCTCCACGGCCTCGGTGAAGGTCACCGAGCAGAGGTGCGCCGTGAACTCCAGGCCGTGGGCGTGCGCCTCCTCGATGGCGGCGCCCAGGGCGGCCCGGCTGATGCGCGTGTAGGCCTTGAACCAGGTGGCGCCCTCACCGGCCCAGTAGTCCACCACCCGCCGGGCGTCGTCGGGGCCCTCCACCTGGTACATGCTGGAGCCCCCGCCCTCGCCGGTGATGTACGGGCCGGTGATGTGGGTGGAGGGACCCGGGACGTCGCCGGACCGGACGCTCTCCATCAGGTTGATCTCGCTGTACGGCGAGTAGCTCCCCGTGGTCCGGATCGTGGTCACGCCGCTGGCCAGGTACAGCCGCGGCGCGCTGAAGGTGAGCTGCGTCTGCCGGCTCGACGTCGTGTAGAAGGTGTGGTTGTGCAGCCCGACGAGCCCCGGCATCAGGGTGTGGCCGGAGCGATCCAGGACTTCGGCCCCGTCGGGGATCTCCACCTCGCCGTCCGGCCCCACGGCGGCGATGCGGCCGTCCCGCAGGACGACGGTGCGATCCTCGGCCGCGGGGGCGCCGGTGCCGTCCACGAGCCGGACCCCGGTGATGGCCACCACCGGTGCGTCCACCGAGACGAACTGTCGGGCGTCCTCGGAGAGGTCGTCCGCCCTCACCGGGGGACGCGGCCCGTCCTGGACGGCGGCGTGGACCGGCGGCGCCCACGGCATGGTCGCGGCGAGCAGGGCGCCGCCGACGAGGAACGCGGCGGCGGATCGGAGCGACCGGCCGTCTCCGGCCACTTCTCTCTCTGTCATGAGATCTCTCCTGTTCGGGGCTGGCGGGGGTCTTCGGTCACGAGTTCGGCTCCACCTCGAAGGTCATCTGCATGCCGGCGTCCAGGTGCTCGGCGATGTGACAGTGGATCATCCACGTCCCCGGGTTGGTGAGCTCCAGGAGGATGGTGGCGGTCGTGCCCACCGGGATGATCGTGGTGTCCTTCCAGACCAGGTTCTCCTCGGGCTCGCCGTTGCGGGAGAGCACGAGGAAGCGCTGGCCGTGGATGTGGATGGGGTGCTGCATGGCGTGGGTGGCGTGGCGCAGGTTCCGGATCCGGATCTTCTCGAGCTCGCCGACGCGGAAGTCCCACTCGATGCCACGGTTCTCGCGTCCCGTGTCGGGGTCGCGCAGGATCCACCGCACCTGGCGGGTGGTGGTGACCCAGTTCATCCGCGGCATGGTCCCGGCCGCCTCCACGGGATGGAAGTAGGTGGAGTCCTTCCGCACGAGCGGCGAGACGGGGAACGGCAGGCCGCGGGCATCCATGGTCAGGTGGAGGCGGCGGTCCACCGGCCCGTCGAAGGCCTGGCGGTAGCGCTCGATCCCCCGCTCCACGTCGGGGTGGGAGCGGAGCGTCCGGAAGGCGTCCGCGTGACTCTCGTCCGCCGACTCCTCCCGGACCCGGACCGTGCCCAGGGTGTCCACCTGCGTGAAGAAGTTGCCGTAGACGTGGTCGATGGCCTGCACGCGGTTCAGGATCGGCACCGTGCCCGGCTCGTCGAAGCGCACCTCCACCACGTACCGCTCCGCCGGCGCCAGCACCACGTTCGGGCTCCGGGCCTCCCGCTCGAAGCGGCTCAGGTCGGAGGCCACGACCTTGGTGGGGAGGTCGCCGAAGGAGAGGTTGAAGGTCCGCGTGTTCGCGACGTTGGTCAGGTAGAAGCGGACCACCTCGCCCCGGTCCACCTCCAGGCGGTACCGGGGCTCGCCGTTCACGAGGAACGTGTTGCCGAACCGGCCCATGAGCGCGTTGGTGGCCACCCCCCTGCCCCAGGGGACGAGGTCGCCGCCGGAGAGCAGGAGGTCGTCGAGGGTGAGGACCTCCTCCCGGTTCACCGGCCCGAAGTGGCCGCCGTAGGTGAAGTCGCCCTCGGCCGGGTCGGAGCGGAGCCCGGCCGGCTCCGGTTCGGGCAGCCGGGCGGCGGGCGGGCCGGCCGCCGGATCGCCCCCCTGCCCCGTCTCGTTCCCGGCGTCGGGACGCTGTCCGCCCTGCCCGTCGCGGCCGGGCTCCACCAGCATGTTGCCGTAGAGCCCGAGATCCTGCTGCAGGTCCTCCCGCACGTGGGGGTGGTACCAGTAGATGCCGGCGTCCGGGAACCGGATCCTGTACGTGAAGGAGCCCCCGGGCGGGACCGGCTCCTGGGTCACGCCGGGGACGCCGTCGAAGCGGTTCTCCAGCCGGAGTCCGTGCCAGTGCACGGTGGTGGGGTGGGAGATCCGGTTCTCGAAGAGCACCACGATCTCGGCACCACGGGCGACGCGGATGAGGGGGCCCGGGTACTGCCCGTTGAAGCCGTACATGACGTAGGTGCGGCCGCCGACCTTCCGCCGCACCCGGCGCGCCGCCAGCCGGAGGGTGTCGCCGTCCTCCAGGCGGGCCACCTCCCGGGGGCGGGCCCGTGGCGGCGGCTCGTCGCCGACCTCGGACACCGGCAGGAAGGGCTCCGTCCCGGGGCGGAGCGGACGGAGCGGCGGCACCATGGACAGGCCCGCCGGCATGCGCGGCGGCCGCCACCGCACGCCGGGCGACGCGGCGCCCCCGGCCTCCGGCGGGTCGGCCTCGGCCGTGTCCCCGGCGCCTCCGCCCATGAAGCCGTAGGGCAGGTCGTGGGGCTGCAGCCGCATGCTCGGCGACTGCGCCCGGAGGACGATGGGGCCCTGCCTGCGCCGGACGTCGGAGCTGCGCTCGGCGCTCACCAGGAGCAGGAACTTGTTCAGGTCCACCGTGCCCAGGCGGAAGGTACCCCCCTCGCCCACCTCCCCGAGTCGGACCATGGGGCGGAGCGTCGGGGACGCCGCCCACGCCACGTAGGTCTCGAACTCGCCCAGGCTCGAGGGCGGCGGCAGATCCTGAAGCCGCATGGAGACGCGGTAGCGGACCCGCCCCTCCGGCGTCAGGGGCACCCCGAACGGGGACTCGGCCGGCGCGAGCTGGGCCCGGGCGCTCGCCTCCTGCGCCGAGGACGTCGGGAGGAGGTCCGGGCAGTACAGGTCGCGGTTTCCACCGGCGGCGCGCTGCTCGACCGCGTCGCGCTCCGGCCGGCGTCCGGGCCGGCCGCAGAACCAGTTCACGGAGTCCGGCGCCGGCCGATCCTCCACCCCGGGCTCCTCCGGCCCGCCGATGTGACCCGGGGGAGCGGCCTCCGGCCCGCCCCGGGCCGACAGCCCGGCCGCCCCCAGGAGGGCGAGGAAGGCGACGACGACGGCGAATCTCCGTCCGTGAGCGGGCCGACCGGGTTCGTTCATCGGCGTACAACCTGCCGTGTCACGGCGGCGGGGCGAAAGCGGTCCCCGCGGCCGGGCTATCCGACCGGCTCCTCGCGTCCGGCGCGGAGACAGAGGGTGGCGTAGAGCTCCCGGGTCTCCCGCCCCATGGCTCCCTCGGTGTCCGCACGCCGGAGATCACGGTCGATGAAGGACGGGTCCACCTCGGCTCCGGTGAAGCGGGCCAGCTCCTCGATGCGGCTGCCCTCCAGGAGCTGATCGTAGTGCACGAACATCCACATCTCCTCGTCGCGGACCTGCCGCTCGAGGATGTAGCGGTAGCAGCATCTCCAGACCCGCAGCACCCGCTCCCGGTCCAGCCCCAGGCTCTCGCGGTAGCCACGGCGCTCGCCGTGCCGGAGCACGCTCTGGGCCACCTCCAGCGGGTGGCGCACCACGCAGATGAACCGGGGGTCCCGGAGCTCCGGCCGCCACGCCCCGAGGGTGTAGGAGAACCGCGGATCCTTGAAGCAGTAGGGCTCCCGGGAGAGGATGTCGCGCATCCGGCGGCGGAGCCCGGGCGTGGAGTCGATGTCGACGTCCGGCTCCAGCGCCAGGAGCCAGCGCGTGGCCGCCGGCACCGTGCTCTCGCCCACCACCCGCCGCACGACCTTCCGCTGATCGGAATGGTCGACGGCCTCCAGGAGCCGCTCGTTGACGAAGACGACCCGCTCGGACTGGTAGTACCCCCGGGGATTGCTCTCGTCGGCGGGGATGAGCTTCTCGCCCATGAAGTAGCCGGCGTTCCGGAAGAGGCCGGCGAGCATGCTCGTCCCGCTCCGGCCGCACCCCAGGATGATCAGGTTCTTCATGCTCTCGGCACCGTCGACGGCGAACCACTCCCCTGCGCGATCGCGCGTTCACGTGTAGCGTTTCGTCCGATTTCGTCCCAAGATAGACTCAACGTTCAGTCATCTTGAACCCGACCGGGAACAGGGAACGAGGAATGAGTCGCTCGGAGCTTCGCCGCCTCGATCTTTCCGTACACCAGCGGGTGAAGGACCGCGAGGTCGAGGCCCTCCCGTCGGCCGGCTACGAGGCGGACCCGCCGGTGGTGGACGCGGTGACCCACGAGGAGGTGCCGTTCTACTCCACGGACCGGACGGCCGCGCTCCACCTGGCGGAGTGGGCGGAAGAGCAGATCGGGTGGGACTTCTCGGAGGAAGACCTGCCGGAAGAGGGGCTGTACCGGGTGATCGTCGAGGTCGGCGGGGACGGCACCGATCCCGTCGAGGCCGACGGAGACGACTTCGCCGAGGCCGTGGCGCGGGCGGCACTCGCCGCGGCCGACGCCGCCGGTCGCCGCTAGTCCCGCACCGGCAGGAGGGGAATCTCCTCCCGGAGTCCCGCCTCGCCGGGGGCTCCCTGCGTCCCGTCATTCGCCGAGTCGATCGCGCAGCCACCGGCGGAGCCGCCTCGCCACCGCGGGGCCGCCCCGCCAGGCGTAGGCGAGCAGGATCCCCAGGAAGAGGGCCGCGAGGATCCAGGTGGGGATGTCGAAGACCGCGCCCGCCCACAGAAGGATCAGGTACCGCGGAAAGCGCGAGACGGCGATGGCGGCCAGGTACCGGCCCATCGGATAGGCGTCGGAGAAGCTCAGGAACTTGAAGGGGAAGAACGGGAGGGGCGTGAGGCCGGCCACCACGAGCATCAGGAAGGGCCACCGCCGGTACAGGTCGATGGCCTTCCGGTAGAGGCGCACGTCCCGATATCCCTGAATGGACCGCAGCTGGAGGAGAGGGACGAAGACCGTGTAGTCCATGATCCCCGCCACCAGCGTACCCGCCGTGGCGACGGCCGCCCCGATCCACACGTTGGCGAACTTGCCGAAGTAGAGCAGGACCGGCTCGTGCGGGAAGACCGAGATGGCAGCGTTGGACGGTATGGAGTAGAACGCCAGGTACAGGTAGCTGCGGGAGCGGAAGTCCTGGAGCATGAGGACCGTGGTCACGATCCCCAGGAGCAGCATGGCGGCGCCCGTGATCCACACCGTGGCGCTCACGTCCTCGAGGCCCTGCGGGGAGGGAGGCTCACCAGCCCGGGACGCGCCCTCCTCTTCCGGGTAGCCCTCTCCGCTCACGGCTCCGGCGGCGGCTCCAGCCGGGCCAGCCTCCGGAGGTTGGCGGCCACCCGAACCAGCAGCAGTCCGACCATGCCCAGCGCGACGATCGCGCCCGCGACGTCGAAGATGGTGGCTCCGTAGCCCAGCGCCTCGAAGTCCAGCGGGCCCACGGTCACCGCCACCGTGTTCAGGCCGATGAGCGCCACCCTGGCCTCCGTGGGCCCGAGCCAGCCGTAGCCGAAGCTGAACTCCTCGTAGACGTAGGTCTCCAGGTAGACGTTGATGGAGAGGAGCAGGTAGGCCACCACGATGGCCAGCCCCACGGAGAGCAGCATGTAGGGGGAGAGGCCGAGGCCGAGCCCGATGGCCACCGTGGACGCGGCGTCCACGAGGTGGTCCAGATAGAAGCCGTACCGGGGCCGCTCGATGCCCCGGTGCCGGGCCAGCGTGCCGTCCAGGCTGTCCCCGAACCACTGCACCACGAGGCCCGCGCTGGCGGCCCACAGCCACGCGGGATCCTCGTTCGTCAGGACGTAGAACGCCCCGATGGAGAGGGACGCGGCGACGCCCAGGAGCGTCAGGTGGTCGGGCACGACCCGCCGGGGCATCCGGTCGGCGAGCCACGGCAGGACCCGGGCCTCGAAGGACCGGAGGAGATGGCGGGAGCTCCGCTCGTGCCCGCCCCCGTCGCGGCTCTCGGCCGGAGTGTCGTCGTCCAGGTCGCCCTCCCCTGCATCGCCCTTGGCCGGCGTTCCGGGCCGACGGCGTCGTCGGCCGGCCTCGTCGCTACGCGACCAACCTATCCATCGACGGGAGCGAGGCGGAGGTCCCGGCCGCTCACCCGGTGCTCTGCATCGCCGCGGCGATGCCGTTGATGCTGAGCAGGATCTCCCCCACCAGAGCTTCCTCGGCCGGTGGCTCCCGCTCTCCCTCCTTCTCCGTCGCGCCTCCGGCGGCGCTCCGGTGCCGACGCAGGAGCTCCACCTGCAGGAGGTTGAGCACGTCCGTATACGGGTTCCGGAGGCGGATGGAGCGCTGGATCACGGGCTCGTTGTCCAGGAGCTCGTCCTGCTCCGTGATCCGGAGAACGGCGGCCCGGGCCCGTTCGAATTCCTCCTCGATCCACTCGTGGACATCGGGCGTCTCCGGATCCGCCAGGTCGGCGTAACGCCGGCTCATCGAGAGACGTGCCCGCGCCATTTCCCGCTGTGCATCGTCCACGACCGCCGCGAAGAAGGGCCAGTTGCGGTACATCTCCCGGCACGCCTCCAGCCCCTCCGGGTCGTCGACCAGGGGGCCGAGAGCCCGCCCGGTGCCGAACCAGCCCGGCACCAGATGGCGGGTCTGGGTCCATGCGAAGTTCCAGGGGATGGCCCGGAGCGCCCCGAACTCCACCTCCGCACCCTCTCTCGACGCCGGACGGGACGCCAGGGGGAGCCGGCTGATCTGTCGGATCGGGGTCGCCTCCAGATACCACCGCCAGAATCCCTCCGCCTCGATCAGCTCGCGGTAGGCCCCCATTCCGCGCTCGGCGATCTCGGCCACGAGCCGCGCCTGTCGATCGTCGCGACATCCGAGATCACGATTCCCGGGATCGGCGGGCGTCCGCTCAGCCCCGGTACGGCCGGCCCCGCTGGCGGCGGCCGCGGCGCCCAGGAGAACCGCGCTCACGACCTGCTCGGTGTGCCGGTGAGCGATCGCCGGCAGGGAGTATCGGAACGACAGCACCTCCCCCTGCTCCGTGGCCCGGAACCGACCGTTGTGCACCACATCGGGCATCGCCCGGATCGCACGGTTCGCACGTCCGCCGCCGCGGCCGACGGTGCCCCCGCGACCGTGGAAGAGGCGGAGCTCGACCCCCTCCTCCCGGCAGACCCGGCCGATGCACTCCTGGGCCCGGTGGAGCGACCAGTTGGCCATCCAGTAGCCGCCGTCCTTGTTGCTGTCCGAATAGCCGAGCATCACCTCCTGCAGCTCGGCGCGGCCCGCCAGGTGCAGACGGTACAGCGAGTGCTGCAGCAGCCGCCGGACGCGCTCCTCGGCCGCCTCGAGGTCGTCGATGGTCTCGTAGAGGGGGACGAAGTCCAGCGGCGTGTGGACCGACTCCCCGTCCAGGCGCCATAGCCCCGCCTCCTTCGCCAGCAGCATGGGCTCGAGCAGGTCACTGAGCTCGTGCGTCATGCTCACCACCCAGGCGCCCACCGACCGCCGGTCCCGCCGCACGGCTTCACGCACGACCGCGAGGGTGTCGAGCACCCGCCGCGCCTCCGCTCCGACCTCCCTGTCCACCGGCAGCAACGGTCGCGGGTTGCGGAGCTCACGTTCCAGGACCTCCACGCGCTCCTCTTCGCCCAGGGAGCCGTAGTCCGTGGACACGCCGGCGGCCTGCAGGAGCTGCGAGACCGCGGCCTCGTGGACCTCGCTGTGCTCCCGTATGTCCAGCGACGCCAGGTGGAGCCCGAAGCTCCCCAGCAACCGCTGGAGCCGGCGCAGTCGTCCCGACCGGGCGACGTCGCCGAAGCCGGTCTCCTCGAGGCACGACTGCATGAGCCCGAGGTCCCCGGCGAAGGTTTTCCGGTCATAGGGCCCGGTTTCGTCCCGGCCGGTCGCCCCTGACCTCGTGCCGGACGGTCGGGCCCGGTCAGCCGTCGTGCCGGCCGCTTCCTCGAGACTCCGGAGACGGCTCAGCATGCAGGTGATCTTCTGTCGATAGGGCTCCCCGGTATACGCGGCCAGGTCGTCGGCCGAGAGCCCGAGCCGGCGACGGTCCTCCTCCACCGACGCCTTCAGTCGCGGCGGCACCTCGGCCTCGGACTCCGAGATGGTGAGCTCCTCCCGCAGCGCCTCCAGCTCGCGGCGGTAGAGCCTCGCGGCCCGTCGTCGGTGCGTGGCGAGCGTCCACCGCGTCACCGAGGGCGTGACCTTCGGGTTGCCGTCCCTGTCGCCGCCGATCCAGGAGCGGTACCGGAGGAAGCAGGGGACCTCCTCCGGGGGGGCGCCGAACGTCCTGCGGCAGGCCCGTTCCACGTCCTCGTAGATGCGGGGCACCGTGTCCCAGACCGACTGCTCCAGGTAGTGGAGCCCCTGCTCCACCTCTTCCCGCACCGTGGGCCGCTCGGATCGAACCTCCCTGGTGGACAGCAGGAGCGCGATCTGGTTCGACAGCTCCTCCCGGGCCCTCTCCGTCTCCTCCGGAATGATTCCGGGATCCTGCAGGGTGGCCAGGAGGGAGGCGATCCGGCGCTGCCGGGCCAGGATCGGATCACGGCGGGCCTCGGTGGGATGAGCCGTGAACGTCGGGATGACCTCCAGGTGCTCCAGGAGGCTCTCGACGTCGCTCAGATCGAGCCCGCGCTCCTTCAGCTCGGCCAACGTGGCCGTCAGGGACTCCGGCCGCGGCCGCCGCGCTCCGTCGACACGGGACCGCTCCCGGTTCACCCGGACGATCTCCCTCTGCTCCGCCTGATTGACGAGACGGAAGTAGGTGGTGTAGGCGCGGAGCAGCCAGCCGATATGCCCGAGAGACAGCCCGGAAATCCGATCTGCCGCCCGCCGGAGCGGCTCCGTCGACTCCTCCTCCGCCGCCTCCCGGCATGCGAGCCGCAGCTCCTCCACGAGCCCGAACACCTCCGGCCCGGCCCGGTGCCGGACGGCCCGGCCCAGGGTGTTCCCCAGGAGCCGAACCTGCTCGCTCAGCGGCTCAGAGATCCTCCCCCGTGGTTTCCGCGTCTCAGTCAACGCACGCTCCCGGGCAGGTGACGTCCCCTGCCCGCCTTCGTCAGACGCGGGACGTCGGGGTCTGGTGGAGTTGTGGTGCCGCCCGCGACGGGACGGCCTGGAAAGGTGATCAGAAACCCGCGGCGCTCGTGACGCGCCTCACCGGGGTTTCTGATCACCTTTCTGGGAGATCTCGTCCACGGGTTCCTCTTCCGGGTGCCGGCTCTCTCCCTCCGGCGTGCCGAGCACCCTGCTCACCTGCTCCAGCGCCGTGGCGACCCGCTCGGCCTGATCGGCGACCTGGCGCGTGGTCCGCGCCGCCCGGTCGATCTTCTCCCGGTTCTTCCGCAGGACGAGGTACGCCCCGGCGAGTCCTCCGACCCCCGCCCCGGCCAGGAAGAGGAACAGCCTGGACGAACTCTTCGTCTCCTGGCTCTCGGGAGAACGACCCTCTTCCTCGCGTCGACTGCGCAGCATCTCCTACCTCCCGTGGAACGTCCTCTCTCGATCACCCTCAACGTTCGCCGGGAAGGGATGCCGCATCTGTGGGGCGCTCCTCACCTTCGCCTGTAGGGAATATTCAGCCCGGGTCGATTCGGACGCCTGCAGCCGATCCGCCCGTCGGGTGCTGGTCGCCCCCGCATGATTGGACTCGAGGTACGGCCTCCCCCTGTGTCCGCCGGCGGGCCGAACGTCTCCTTCGATCGGTACTCAACGGCAGGCGTGAGGCGGTGGCGCTATTTCGGAAGGGGCGCGCCGCTCTCGGCCCATTCGACGATTGCTTCCGAGTCCCCTGCCCGGTGGACCAGCACCTCGTCCCCGTACTCGGCTCTTGCCTCGTACAGAGTGTCTCCGGTGCTCGCCACTCGGATCGGTTCGCCCTGGACCAGCTCCACCCGCTGCTCGGTGAGCACGATCTGAGGGGTGGACGCCTTCGCAGGAAACGTTCGGTGCCAGTAGCGCACGCCCGCCGTGTTGTACCAGCTGCGTCCCGAGATGAGTTCGTCGAACGCTCCGTACTTCCGCAGATGTTCGATGCCCGCCTCGACATCCCAACCCGCCGAGACTCCGACCGCCGAGAACGGTCGACCGACGGAGTCGGTGTAGGAGGCCAGGCGCCTCTTGATCTTCCTGACGGCCTCGATCACTTCCGGTCGCTGGCTGGGTCCGCACGCATGGCTCGTGAGGAAGACCATCACCAGCTCCTCCCCCGACGGAGGCCGCCCGCTGACTTCATACGGGGACTCCTGTGCAGCGAGCGAAGCGGGACCCGACAGAGCCAGGACGATGAGCACCGTGGTGATCAGGCGGCCGATTCCCATACGGACCTCCGCTGTTCCGATCGGGATTCGAGCAGGACCTGCGGTCCGGGAAACGACGAACTGGAAGGGCAGCCCCGCCGCAGATCACGGGAGCGACAGTGCCAGCCCCGCACCCGTGGACCACTCGTGCGCCAGTCCTCCGTCGGTGCCGGGCGGCGAGAACCACGACGCGCTGTACTCGACCTGGAGGCGCACGTCCACGGGACCGAAGAGACCGAACCCGCCTCCACTGCCCAGTGTCAACCGTAGGTCGGTGTGCGCGTCGGCACCATCGGGGACGTACCTCACCGTGCCAGCTCCGGCCGAGAGGTCTACGCCCGGGGACAGGAGATAATGCACGGCTCCCCCCCACTCGCGGAGCGCGATGTCCACATTCGCGAGCCCGAACTTCGTATCGAGCCAGGAGTGCTCGCCCTTCACGATCCACCGCTCGGCCACGCGCATGCCCAGTCGGATCGAGTACCCGTTTCCGGACGAGAGAGAATGGTCGCGGTCGAGAGTGCGGGCGGTGAGCTGTTCGAGATAGCTCTCGGGCAGGGCAGAGGTCCAGATCGTCGAGACCGAACTCATCTCGACCAGGAATGGCCCATCAGGCCCGTACGGCGTTTCGTGCGGCCTGTCCCGTTCCTGGGCGGGGAGCGGTGTGGCGGCGGCGAGGATGAGAGCGGCCGGCAGGACGCAGTTGATTCGCATGACGGTTCTGATGCTCGAGGATCACCGATGACCACGAAGCTACCCCCCCCGCTCCGTTCTGCAAGTACGTACACGGACATTGATCGGTCAAATCGGCGACATCCGCAGGCTACGGAGAACACGATTCGCCACAGTCCCGATTTCGGTATTATCCGGAGCAGCGCCGCGAACACGTGGACCGGAGAGTGGGAAAGGATGCGTGCGATGAATTCGGAGAAGCCGATCGCCGGGGACCTCCGGCAGCGGGAGGCGGCACCCGGCCGCGCGGCGAGCGTCCCCCCTGCCTTCGGCCCGGTCATGGCCGTGGTCCTTCTCGCCGCCGGTCTCCTGCTCTCACCGTTCCTCCCGGCAAGTCAGGACCGGGCCGAGGCTCAGGTGACGGTGGCCGAGGACCCGGAGCGCGATGTGCTGGTGACGCTTCGTGGCCGCGTGCAGCCGCGTTTTCAGCTGGAGCTCCGCGACGGGCTCGAGGACCGGAGCAGCTTTTTCATGCGGCGGGTCCGACTCGACGTCCGCGGGCATGTGCTCACCGAGAGCCTGACGTTCCGGATCTACCCGGCCCTGGAGCGGTCGGCCAGCCTGCGGGACGGTTGGATCAACTACGCCTTCTCGCCGGAGGCCGAGCTGCGATTCGGCCAGTATACGGTCCCCTTCCAGTGGCATCGGTTCATCAGCTCCACCAGACTGCACTTCGCGGAGCGGGCGCTGGCGTCGGCGACCTTCGGCTTCCCCAGCGGCAGGGACATCGGGATGATGCTCCACGGACGGCTCGAGGACCGGGGGCTCGGATACGCCGTGGGAATCTTCGACGGTGCTGGCCGGAACGTCCGGGAGAGCGACAGCTCCGGGAACATGGTCTCGGCCCGGGTGGTCCACGCGGTGCTGGGCGAGATTCCCCGGGACGAGACCGACTTCCAGCGTAGCTCGGAACCGGACCTCGCCGTCGGCCTCGCCGGACAGTCGGCGTGGCGGAACGCGGCCCGCGACTGGTCACTCGGGCGCTCTCCGGCCGGCGTCCGCCGGGGAGACTGGGCCACGGGCACCGCCTTCGCGCACCTGTCCTGGCAGGGGGTCTCGCTGACCGCGGATGGGTATCTCCGCCATGTGAGTCCGGAAGCCCCGACGGTCGAGGACTACGACGGGTGGGCGTACATGGTGACCGGCGGTTACGCCGTGCTCCCGGAGCGGCTGGAAGCCGTGGCACGGGTCTCCCAGGTGAAGCTGGACCGGGACGACCCGACCACGAAGGAGACAGAATGGGGGCTGGGAGTGAACGTGTACCAGAGCGGCCATCTCGCCAAGACGCGGGTCCAGTGGTTGGCCCGTCGCATCACCGGCCCCACCGGTCCGGAGGTCGATCACACGGTGCTCGTGGAGCAGCACCTCATGTTCTGAGGTCGCCTGGTGGGAGATGAGGCCGGACAGCGGGGACCGGACCACCGGCGAGTAAACGCGAAACAGTCGGGGCGCCCGGATTTGAACCGGGGACCCCCAGCTCCCAAAGCTGGTGCGCTACCTGACTGCGCTACGCCCCGAAGTGCACTGCGGCTCTGTCGACCGCAGCCCCAAGGGTAGTACACCCCGCCGCCGTCGTCACGCTCCACGTCCCCGTTGCCCTCCCGGCGGAAACAGATAAGCTTGCAGTCTCGTCGTCGCGCGACCACGCCGCGGCGCGCCCCCGGCTGCCGATCCGCGAGGCGGTCCGGGCCCTCTCTCGACCGAGACCCGCACTCCCAGAACTCCTGCGAACATGAGCGAACCCCGCCTCCCCGCACTCACCCTCGACGGCTGGTACGTACTGCACCAGTTCTTCCGGCTCGACTGGGCTCCCCTGAAGCGGCTCGACTCCGACCAGAGACGCGATCACGAGGAGGAGATGGCCGCCTTCCTGGAGGGCCGTGCCGACCTCGGCGACGAGGGCTGGTCCGGCGGCTACCGCATCGTCGGCGGCGACTCGGACCTGCTCCTCATGCACTTCCGGCCCGACCTCGAAGGGCTCGCCGCCGCCGAGAGGCGCGTGGCGCTCACGGGCCTCGGCGATTTCCTCACTCCCTCCTACGACTACCTCTCGGTGGTGGAGCTGGGCCAGTACTCGCTCACCGCGGGCCTGGTGAAGCAGCTCGAGGAGGAGGGCGTGGAGCGACACTCCGACGAGTGGAACCGCCGCATGGAGGAGGCCCTGGAGGACGCCGCGGAGAGCAGCTACGTGGAGCACCGACTCCAGCCGCGGCAGCCGGACGACATGCCGTACGTCTCCTTCTATCCCATGGACAAGCGGCGGGAGCCGGAACAGAACTGGTACCGTCTCTCGCTGGAGGAGCGGGAGGAGCTGATGGCGGAGCACGGCCGCATCGGACGGCGCTACGCCGGACGGGTCTCACAGGTGATCTCCGGCTCGGTGGGATTCGACGACTG
>CANPVF010000184.1 GCA_947581645.1 Candidatus Caribbeanibacter nitroreducens
CCAGGTCGGAGAGCAGGTCCGGCGTGATCTCGGCGCCCGCCTCCTGCGCGTCGGCTCCGCCCGGGGCCACCAGCAGCGCCGAGACCACGGCGCCGAGGAGCGGTGAGACGAGGCGCGACGGGAACCGGCGTCGGACCCGGTGGAGGAAGCGCGCGACGACAGGGGGGACGATCGGAAGCGAGTGGGGCATCGGGACGAGTCCTCTCGGCGGGGGAAGCAGGCGGGTTCGGGAGGGCGCGGAAGACGCACCGCACCGTACTTCTACGCCGCCGCGGCCGGGGGCGCAAGACGGGGACTTCCCCACACCTCCCGGGGGACGTTCCCCCACATCCGACCTCGGTGCGTGCACCTAAGCTTCCACGTGCGGACGGGACGCTCCTTCCCCGCCCGCCATCGCTTCCCCCCGGGACACGCCCCGGGACGCTCACGACGGCTCACACGACGGAGGACGACGTGCTGGCAGTACGCGACCTGATGACGGACGACCTGGTGACAGCCGCCCCCGAATACAGCCTGCGCGAGGCCGCCGAGGCCATGGCCGACGCGCACGTATCGGGGCTGCCGGTCGTGGAGAACGGCATGGCCGTCGGGGTCATCTCGGCCACCGACATCCTGGCCTTCGCGGCCGCGGCCTCCGGATCCCCGGGTGGCCCCACGGGGCGTGGCGGCGGGGCGGAGATCCCGTCCGGTTATTACACGGAGGACTGGCCGGAGCGGTCCCGGGGACAGAAGCTCCTCGAGGACACCGACCGGCCCGAGTGGAGCGCGCTGGAGGAACACTCGGTGGAGGAGTACATGACCCGCGCCCTGATCACGCTGGCTCCCGACGCCACCGTGCAGGAAGCCGCCGGGACGATGCTGGGATCCGGCGTGCGCCGGCTCCTGGTGGTGGACGTCGACCGGCTGGTGGGGCTGGTCTCCACCACCGACGTGCTCGAGGCCGTGGCGGAGCACGGCATCACGGTGTGAGCTGGCGGGACTCCGGGCCCCGCTGAACCCGGCTCAACTCACGGGAGGCGACCCATGAAGGTGCGGGACATACTGGACGAGAAGGGCCGGCAGGTGGTGACGACCGCTCCCGACCAGTCGATCCGGGAGGCGGCGCGCATGTTCGTCCACCACGGGCTCGGAGCCATGCCGGTGGTCGAGGACGGAGAGCTCCGCGGGATGATCTCGGAGCGCGACGCGCTGCGCGTGGCGATGCACGGGAGCGGGTCCTGGGAGTCGACGCGTGTCGCCGCCGCGATGGCGGAGGAGCTCTTCGTGGTCACCGAGGACGACGACCTGGACTACCTGATGGACGTCATCACGGTGAACCGGATCCGGCACCTGCCGGTGGTCGACGGAAACGAGCTCCGGGGCCTGGTCTCCATCGGAGACGCCCTGAAGGCCGCACGCGGAGACCAATCGGGCGACCGCACCTTCCGGCGCTACTTCCGGGGCCGCTTCAGCTGACGTCCCCGGCGTCCCGAGAGCGGGGCGCGAACCCGGAGTCCCCTACCAGAGCTGCTTCAGGGCCTCGCCGTGCTCGGAGTCGCGCAGCTTCTCGAAGGCGCGGTTCCGGAGCTGTCGGATGCGCTCGCGGGTGACGCCCATCAGCTCGCCCACTTCCTCCAGCGTCTGCCCTTCACCGCCGTCCAGGCCGTAGTAGAGGACGAGGATCTTGCGCTCGCGGTCGGTCAGGTACTCCGCGAACATCCGCTCCAGGAACTCCCGCTCGGTGCGGGCCTCGACCTCGTCCTCCAGGTCCGACGCGTCGGTGTCGGCGTACCGGTCCTGGTAGGTGGCGCTGTCCCGCTCGTCCTCCTTCAGCGGGGCGTCCAGCCGGACCTCCGGCATGTCGACCCGGCGGAGCCGCTGGACCGTCTCGAGCCGCTCGTCCATCTCGTCGGCGATCTCCCGGTCCGTGGGGGTGCGTCCCAGCTCCTGGGTGAGCCTCGTCTCCGTGCGCCGGATGCGGGTCAGATTGCCGTTCTGGTTCTGGGGAATCCGCACCGAGCGTGTCTCCTCGGCCAGCGCCTGGAGCACCGTCTGGCGGATCCACCACACGGCGTAGGAGATGAACTTGACGCCGCGGTCGGGATCGTACTTCTCGATGGCCTTGACCAGGCCCACGTTCCCGATGCTCACCAGCTCCTCGAGGCTCAGTCCGTTGCCCCGGTACTTCTTCACGTAGGAGATGACGAACCGGAGGTTGGCCGTCACCAGCCGGTGGGCGGCCTCCCGGTCCCCCTCCTTCGCTCGACGAGCGACCTCGCGCTCCTTTTCCCTATCCTCGAACAGGGGGTGCTTCTCGACGGCCCGCAGGTACTGATCGAAGGAATTCAGGTCCTCGGAGTCGAAGGTGGACTGCATGGCTTCTTTCGTTCGGGTGTTGAGGGTCGCGCTCGGACGCAGGAAGACGCACCACAGTACAGATCAAATGGTACGCGTTACCGTCTCTGTCGATCCCTGCCGGCCGGGGACGCCGGCCGTTATCTTCACGATCTCCTGATCGAACGGCTCCGCGAGGAGAGGGGTTCCGGACGCTCTCCCCGGAGCGCACCGATGTCCAAACACCACAGAGGGCTCTGTGAGCCGCCGTTCCCGACGGATCCTCGCCATCGACCAGGGCACGACGTCCACGAGAGCGGTGCTCGTGGACCGGCGGGGCCGTCCCGGCGCCTCGGCGCGCCGGGAGCTCCCGCAGTCCTACCCGGGCCCCGGACGGGTGGAGCACGACCCCGAGCGCATCCGGGAGGACGCCCTGTGGGCGTGCCGCGAGGCGATGCGCCGGGACGGGGTCGATCCGACGGAGGTGGCGGCCATCGGGATCACGAATCAGCGCGAGACCACGGTCCTCTGGGAGCGATCCACCGGCCGCCCGGTTCACCCGGCGCTGGTGTGGCAGGACCGTCGCACGGCGGAGACCTGCAGCCGGCTCCGGGAGCAGGGTCACGAGCCCGGAATCCGACGGAAGACCGGCCTCCTCCTGGACCCCTACTTCTCGGCCACCAAGCTGGCGTGGCTCCTGGACCACGTGGACGGCGCCCGGGCCGCGGCGGAGCGGGGCGAGCTGGCGTTCGGCACCGTGGACAGCTGGCTCCTTTGGAACCTCACCGGCGGCCGTGCCCATCGCACCGACGCCACCAACGCCGCCCGGACCATGCTCTACGACATCCACCGGGGCGAATGGGACGACGAGCTGCTGGAGCTGTTCGAAATCCCACGTCCCGTCCTCCCGGAGGTCCTGGACTCCTCGGCCCGCTTCGGTGAGACCGATCCGGAGCTGCTGGGGCGCCCGATTCCGATCGCCGGCATCGCCGGCGACCAGCACGCGGCCACCTTCGGCCAGACGGCGTTCGAGCGGGGGACGGCCAAGGCCACCTACGGCACCGGGGCCTTCCTGCTCCTGAACACGGGGGCCGAGGCGCCGGATCCGGAGGGGCGACTGCTCACCACCGTCGCGTGGCAGCGTGAGGGCGAGGTCACCTACGCCGTGGAGGGAAGCATCTTCAGCGCGGGCTCCGCGGTGCAGTGGCTCCGGGACGAGCTGGGCGTCATCGACGAGTCCGCCGAGAGCGAGGAGCTGGCGGCCCGTGCCCGGGAGGACGACGGCACGTACATGGTCCCGGCCTTCACCGGCCTGGGCGCGCCCCACTGGGACGCCGACGCCCGAGGGGCCCTGGTCGGTCTCAGCCGGGACAGCGGCGCCGAGGAGATCGCCCGGGCGACCCTGGCGTCGGTGGCCTACCAGACCCGGGACCTCGTGGACGCCATGGTCGGCGAGGCGGCGATCACGCCCGACCGGCTCCGGGTCGACGGCGGGCTGTCGCAGAACGGATGGGCCATGAGCTTCCTCAGCGACATGCTGGACCTGCCGGTGGAGCGGCCGGCGGTGACCGAGACGACGGCCCTCGGCGCGGCCTATCTCGCCGGCCTCGAGGTCGGCTTCTTCGGCGACACCGACCAGCTGCGGGAGCACTGGAGCCTGGACCGGCGCTGGGAGCCCGAGGTGGACGCCGGCCGGCGGGAGGAGCTCCTGGAGGGATGGCGGAGGGCCGTGTCCCGCGTGCTCACCACGGAGGGCGACTGAGCCGCGGCGGGGTTCCCGTTCAGGCCATCCCCAGCGGATAGAAGAACCAGATCAGGAGGATCGCCGCCGTCCCCAGGACCAGCTGCATGGGGAGGC
>CANPVF010000185.1 GCA_947581645.1 Candidatus Caribbeanibacter nitroreducens
TCCGAGCCCGGCCCGGGCGTCGGGCTCTCCCGGCCGTGTGAACGGCTACGTCAGCAGCTCCACCGTGGCCCGCTGCGGGTCGCTCGGCTCCTCGGGGCGGGCCAGCACCAGCGCCCGGTCGCCGGAGGAGGGGAGCCACAGGAGCAGGGGGCCCACCGGCGGGGCGGACGTGTCGTCCACGGGATCGGCGCGGCCCGACTCGTCCACGGCCCGGGCCTCGCCGTCGGAGAGAACCGAGACCAGCCGCAGGCCGTAGGTGAGCCACGCGGCCACCGGGTCCGCCTCGCCGCCGGCCACCGAGGGGACCAGCTCCTCCTCGAAGTGGCGGACGGCCTCGCGGTAGGCGTCCCGGTCCTCGGAGGCCAGCCGCTTGAGCAGCTTCCGGAAGGTGGGCCGCGGGTCGGCCAGCCCCCGCTCCCGCCGGGCCTCCTCCAGCCGCTCCACGGCGGCGTCGGTGTCGCCCCCGCCCCCGCCGCCGGGGCCCGTGCCCGCGCCGACCCCCTCCTCCGCACCCGGCCCCTCCGGGGCGCTCATCCGCCCTGGGCCATCTTCTTCAGGAACGCCTCGTTGTCCTCGGTCTCCCCCAGCTTGCCGATGAGGAACTTGATGGCCTCGGCGGCGCGCATGTCCGAGAGGAAGTTCCGGAGCACGTAGGTGCGGTTGAGCTCCGTCTCGGAGAGCAGCAGCTCCTCCTTGCGGGTGCTGGAGCGGTTCAGGTCGATGGCGGGGTAGATGCGCTTGTCGGCGATGGAGCGGTCCAGGAGCACCTCGCTGTTTCCGGTGCCCTTGAACTCCTCGAAGATCACGTCGTCCATCTTGCTCCCGGTCTCGATCAGGGCGGTGCCGGTGATCGTCAGGCTGCCGCCGCCGTCGATGTTCCGGGCCGCGCCGAAGAACCGCTTCGGCTTGTGGAGCGCGTTGGCGTCCACGCCGCCGGAGAGGATCTTCCCGGAGTGGGGAACCGTGGTGTTGTAGGCCCGCGCCAGGCGGGTGACGCTGTCCAGCAGGATCACGACGTCCCGCTGGTACTCCACCAGCCGCTTCGCCTTCTCCAGCACCATCTCCGCCACCTGCGTGTGGCGGTCCGCCGGCTCGTCGAAGGTGGAGGCCACCACCTCGGCCGGCGTGTTCTCCTCCATGTCGGTGACCTCCTCGGGGCGCTCGTCGATGAGGAGGATGATGAGCTTCACGTCCGGGTGATTCTCGGCGATGGAGTTCGCCATCTTCTGCAGCAGGATCGTCTTCCCGGCCTTCGGCGGGGAGACGATGAGCTGCCGCTGCCCCTTGCCCACGGGGGCGATGAGGTCCATGACCCGCATGGAGATGTCGCCGTCGGAGCGCTCGAGGTGCAGCCGCTCCTCGGGGTAGCGGGGCCTGAGGTTGTCGAAGGCGATCCGGTGCTTGGCCTTCTCCGGGTTCTCGCCGTTGACCTGCTCCACCTTGAGCAGGGCCAGGTAGCGCTCCCCCTCCTTCGGCGGCCGCACCTGGCCCAGGATGGTGTCCCCGGTGCGCATGTCGAAGCGCTTGATCTGGGACGGCGAGACGTAGATGTCGTCCGGGCCGTACAGGTAGTTCCAGTCGGAGCTCCGGAGGAAGCCGTAGCCCTCGGGGAGGATCTCCAGCACGCCCTCGCCGCGGAGCACCACGTCGGCGTCGAGCAGGCTCTGCTCGATCTCGAAGATCAGGTCCTGCTTCCGGAGGCCGGAGTAGTTGTGGAGCTCCAGGTCCTCGGCGAGCTCGTGGAGCTCGCCCATCGACTTCTGCTTCAGCTCAGCGATGTCCACGGGTCGTGCTCCGGGTGGGATGGGGAAGGCGGGAGGGCGGCTCCGGGCCGCGTCCCGGCACGAGGGGGCGGCGCCGGGCCGATCGATTCGTGCGCTGACATGCGGATCTGGGGGTGGACCGTCGAATTGAAGCGGTGCCGGAAAGCGGTAGGCGTGGGACCACCGGGACGCGGGGCCCCGGCGGATCGCAGTCAACGTTACCATACGAACGCCGTCAGCGGGGGTCAACCGCCGCCCCACGGCGCGCCGACGCCGGGCAGCCGCCGCGGCCGCTCCGCCGACGGTCAGGCGCCGGGCCGCCGGTGACGGATCAGAAGCTCCGGAAGAGCTGGAACCGGAGCCACCGGGAGGGGTCGGCCAGCAGCTCCGCCTGCAGGGAGAGGATCCGGGAGCGCAGGTCCCCGAGCTCCCGCTGGAGGGCCCGGTCGTGCAGGAGGCGCCCGGCGGTGCCCTCGGACTCCGCCAGCATCCGCCGCAGGGTGTCCGCCCGGCCCCGGACCGAGGCCAGCTCGGAGCCGAGCCCCGTCCACCGGCCCATGGCCCGCTCCAGCCGCGGGGCCAGGCTGTCGGCCCGCCCCAGGGCCGACTGCATCCGCTCCACGGCCTCGGGGTCGCTCCGAAAGCGGGCCAGGTCCGAGGAGTCGCTCCGGAGCAGGGCCGCGGCGCGGGTGAGCCGGTCCCTCAGGCCCCGGAGGCGGCGCTGGAGGGCCCGGTCGTCCCGAAACAGCGCCACCGTCCCGCCGCCGGTGTCGGCCAGGGCCAGCAGACGGCGCTCGGCCCGCCGCAGGGTGTCCAGGGCCGCCCGGGCCCGCTCCGCCTCGGCCCGGAGCTGGGCCGAGGTCACCGAGGGCCCGGCCTCCAGGGTGTCGGAGAAGTCGTACGGCGGCGCGTCGCGGCTTCCGGGGCGGATCGAGACCACCGTGGGCTCCATGAGGCCCATGGGCTGGAGCCGGGCCGTGGCGTCGGCCCGAAAGCGGTCCGCCGCGTCCTCCCGTATGACCGTCCGGACCAGCACCCTCCGGTCGGGGGCCGCGGTGGGCGGGCGGAGGTTCACCCGGGTCACCCTCCCCACGCGGTGGCCCGCCAGCCACACCGGCGCGCCCCGCTGCAGGGCCCGGGTCTGGTCGGCGGTGATCCACAGGGTGGGGCCCTCGGAGAGCTCCTGCTCCACCTCGTCGGCGAAGAACACCGCCAGGGAGACGACGGTGATCAGGCCGATGAGCCAGGCCCCTCTGCGGACCTTTTCCGGGGGATGCGCCTCTTCTAACGTCATGGCGTGAACATCTTGCGGATCTTCGCAGCAGTCGGAAAGGCGGCCCGCCGGGTCGCGGCCGGGGCGGGCCGGAGCTTCCGCTTCGCCCGCCGCATCGTCTCCGGGCTGGGCAGCCCCGGGACGTGGTCGCCCGTGGTCCTGACCCAGGCCCGCCGCCTGGGCGTCGACTCCCTGCCGGTGGCGCTCTTCATCGCCCTCTTCACGGGCGTCGTCCTGGCCCTGCAGAGCTCCTATGCCTTCACCGGGGCCGTCCCCCCTTACTTCGTGGGCACCCTGGTGGGGAAGACCATGATCCTGGAGCTCGGCCCCGTGCTCACGGGGCTGGTGCTGGCCGGGCGCGTGGGGGCGAACATCGCCGCCGAACTGGGCACCATGCGGGTCACCGAGCAGATCGACGCCCTGGAGACCCTGGGGTACGACCCCGTCGCCTACCTTGTGGTCCCCCGAGTGCTGGCGGGGCTGGTCACCGTGCCCATCATCGTCGGCTTCGCCGTGATCATGG
>CANPVF010000186.1 GCA_947581645.1 Candidatus Caribbeanibacter nitroreducens
CCGACAAGCTCTACTTCGAGCCCCTGACCCTCGAGGACGTCCTCGAGATCGTGGAGCACGAGGACCCGGACGGAGTGGTGGTCCAGCTGGGCGGACAGACGCCGCTGGACCTGGCCCGGGAGCTCGAGGACCTGGGCGTTCCGATCCTCGGCACCAGCACCGATGCCATCGACGAGGCTGAGGATCGTCGCCGCTTCGGCGAGCTCTGCGAGAGGATCGGGGTCCGGAAGCCCGACGGGGGGACCGCCACCGGCGTGGACGAGGCCCTGGCGATCGCCGAGGACATCGGATACCCGGTCCTGGTCCGCCCGAGCTACGTCCTCGGCGGCCGGGCCATGGAGATCGTCTACGACGAGCCGCAGCTCCGGGAGTACTTCGAGCGGGCGGTGAAGGCGTCGCCGGAGCACCCGGTGCTCCTGGACAAGTTCCTGGAGGACGCCTTCGAGGCCGACGTGGACGCCGTGAGCGACGGCGAACGAACGGTCATCGGCGGCGTGATGCAGCACATCGAGGAGGCCGGCGTCCACTCCGGCGACTCGGCCTGCGTGGTTCCGCCGTACCTGCTCCGCGAGGAGCACGTGGAGAAGATGCGGGAGTACACGCGCCAGTTCGCCGACGCGCTGGACGTCCGCGGGCTCATCAACGTCCAGTACGCGGTCTACGACGACGAAGTCTACGTGCTGGAGGTGAACCCCCGGGCCAGCCGCACCGTGCCCTTCATCTCCAAGGCCACGGGCCTCCCCATGGCCCGGGTCACCGCCCGGATCATGATGGGCGAGACCCTGGACGACCTGGGGCTCCCGGACGAGCCGGGCCTCCAGGGCGTCGCCGTGAAGGAGGCGGTCTTCCCCTTCGACAAGATCCCGGACGCGGACCCGCTCCTGGGGCCCGAGATGCGGTCCACGGGAGAGGCCATGGGGCTCTCCGACAGCTTCGGGATGGCCTTCGCCAAGGCGCAGGTCTCGGCCGACGGTGGCCTGCCCCAGAGCGGGACCGTGGTGGTGACGGTCCACGACCGCGACAAGCCGAACGCGGTGCCCATCGCCCGCCGCTTCCACGAGCTGGGCTTCGAACTGAAGGCCACCGAGGGCACGGCGGAGGAGCTCCGCCGCCGGGGCGTGCCCTGCGAGACGGTGCTCAAGGTGCACGAGGGTCGCCCCAACATCCTGGACCTCCTGCTCTCGGGCGAGGTGCAGATGCTGGTGAACACGCCGCTGGGGAAGCACGCCCAGCACGACGACTACATGATCCGCCGCGCGGCCATCGCCCACGGCATCCCCTACACGACCACACTGTCGGCGGCCTCCGCCGCGGCGGACGCCATCATCGCGCTCCGGAGCCGGAAGCTCAGCGTCCAGAGCCTGCAGGATCGGGCGCAGATCCCGGTCGGGGCGGGCTGACGCGCGACGCGGGCGCGGCCGGCGGCGGGCGCGCGCTGGGGAACTCCAGGAGCCCGAAGCGGTGTAATACAGGTCCAGCGACAACGGCCGTGTACGTGACCGCGCGCACCGCGGAGCGACTCGCGGCCGCCCGGCTCCACTCAGCCCCCGGGAGCATCACGTGGTCGGAGGGCGGCGCCACAGCCGGCCGGTGACCCCAGCCGGGACCATCAGCGTCCCGTGGGCGGTCCTCGTCTGTGCGTTCTTCATCGGCCTGACCGCCCACGCTCCGGGGGCACGCGCCCAGGACTCCCTCTCCAGTGGACGCGAGTCCGAGGTCTACGGTCACGTGGTGGAGCAGAACGGCGGCGACGGCGTCGGCCAGGCCAGCCTCCTCTTCCTCCGCCTGGTGGAGGACTCGGTCATCGACTCCGTCGCCGCCACCACGGCCGACGACGGGACCTTCCGACTGGAGCGGGTCCCTCCCGGCACCTACGCACTGGTCACGGAGCACCTGAGCTTCGAGACCCGCCGCGACACCTTCCGGGTGCCGATCTCCAAGGACATGAGGGTCCGGATCCCGCTGGCGGCGGCGCCGGTGGAACTCAGCCCCCTGCGGGTGAACGTCCGGGCGGACTGGCTCGTGGAGACCGGTTTCTACCACCGACGTGACCGGGGCTTCGGAAAGTTCCTGACACCGGAGGAGCTGGAGAAGCGACCGGTGAGCTCCCTGATCCAGGCACTGAAGACCCTGCCCGGCGTCCACTACGGCCAGCGGTGCGACCAGGGCTTCTGCCGAAAGGTGCTGACCATGACTCTCTCGGCGGGGCGTACCGCCTGTCCGGTGACCTACTACATGAACGGGAACGAGATGCACGGGCCCGTCTCTCCGCGGGACATCTCCGTGCAGGACCTGGCGGCCATCGAGGTCTACCGGGGCATCTCCGAGACGCCGGGACAGTTCTACGGCCGCTGCGGCTCGGTGGTGATGTGGAGCAAGCGCTCGGGAGACTGATTCCCCGCTCCCGCGCCCCTGCTCCGTCCTCCCTCGACGGGACGCGGAGGCTCCGATACGTTCCCGCCGACCATGACACTCCAGGGACTCCTCAGATTCGTACACGTGCTCGGCGTCGTCCTGTGGATGGGCGCCGCGGTCACCCTTCCCTTCGTCACCGGACGCGCGGCCCGCGCCGACGAGCTGGACGTGACGGCCTTCGCCTACCGGGTCAACGCGCGCCTCATGACGACGCTGGGACTGGGCGGCATGCTCCTCACCCTGGGGGGCGGGATCTGGCTGACGCCGGAGATGGGCTACGAATTCTTCCGGCCGTTCCCGAACCACTGGCTCTTCCAGATGCAGGTGCTCGGCATCGCCTCTGCCCTGGTGGGGGCGCTGTACCAGGTGCCGCTCAGCCGCCGGCTGGCCCGTGAGGCCGACCGGAGCGTCGAGGCCGGCGGCGAGACGGAGGACTTCGCCCGCTACCGGAAGCGGTACGCCATCGTCGGCTCCGTGGTGGGGCTGGTGCTCTTCGTGGTCCTGGTCATGGCGACGGTCAAGCCCTAGGCGACCGATCGGGGCGCGCGGCGGACGGCCCGTCCTGCTCCTGATCGCGGTTCTGACGGCCGTGATGACCGGAGCCGGAGTCCCCGCCGCCGGGGCCCAGGAAGCGAGCCCCGACACCGGCACCGCCGACCCCGTCTACCTGCGGCTCAGCCCCGAGCCCGAGCTCACCCTCACCTACGCGCACCGCGTTCGGGCCCGCGTCGACGCCCCGCCGCAGCTCGGCGGTGGCCAGTCCCTGACGTCGAACATGCGTCTCCGCCAGACCCCGGTCCGGGTCGGGACCGACTCGCTGGATGTCCGGATCCAGATCGCCGACCTCAGCCTCTCCGCAGATTCCGTCCCCGAGGAGCAGCTCCCGGACCTGGCGCGGCACGAGGGCGCCACCTACCTGGCCCGCATGACGACCCGGGGAGAGCTGGTCCGCATGTCCGAGGAGAACGGCGGGCCCGGGACCGGCCGCGCCGGCGGGATCTCGCCCGTACAGCGGTCCGTTCGGATGAGCGCCTTCCCGACGCTCCCCGACGCCCCGGTCCGTCCCGGCGACACCTGGGTGGACACCACCCGCGTTCAGACCGGCGTCATGCAGGGCATGGGGGAGGGGACGACGCTGGCCGTCTCCCGGACGACCCTGGAGGAGCTCCGGCGGGAGGGGAAGACCCGCGTCGCGCGGCTGTCGGTGGTGACCTCCTACACCTTTCAGCCGGAGGACACCGTCCGCTCCGGGATCGAGGCGGACATGTCCGGGTCGGGATCGGCCTCGGTCCGCTTCGACGTCACCAGCGGCCGCTACCTGCACAGCGAGTCCGCGCAGGACTACACGGTCAACCTCCGCTATCCGGGCGGGGACCGGACGTACTCGGTGCGCTTCCACGTGAACAGCGAGGCGCAGCTCGTGGGCATCGGGGGGGGCGAAGAGGACGCGGCCGGCGGGGACAGCACGCGGGAGAGCGGGAACGCCGGGAGCGACGGGAGCCCGCCCGGGAACTGACGGAAACGGAAGGGAGCTGACGGGCCGGAGGAGGAGCGAGCGGGAGAGGCCCCGCCCGCACCCCCCCGCTGCTCTCTCTACTGCCCCTCGTCGGTCCCCCGTTCCGAGAGCTGCAGCAGCTGCTGGGCGCGCTGGTAGTTGCGCTCCGCCGCCGACTGCTGTTCCCGCATCCGAAGCGCCTCGCCCAGCGACATGTAGGCCAGGTAGTACTGGGCCGGGATGCTGCTCCGGGTCGAGGGCTCGGGCCACAGCGCCCAGTCCAGGAGATAGTTCACCTGGAAGACGTCCCAGAGCAGGGCCTCGGAGCGGTCCACGTCCACCCACCGGACGCCGAACTGCCGGCTGAGCTGGACGGTGTCCGTGGTGGACTCGATGACGCCCGTCTCCAGCCTGAAGCCCAGCGCCTGCCGCAGGAGATGGGGCCCCAGGTTCCACGTCCGGAACGCCGGCGGGGCGGTGGCGGCGAAGTAGACCGGCCGGTCCCCCAGCGAGTACCGGAGGATCCGGAACGTCAGGATGTCCGGCTTGAACACGCGGGTCCCGCCGGACACCTCCACGGTGAGCCCGTCGGCCAGCGTCAGCTCCTGGGCCTCGCCGAAGCGCGCCACCGGCTGCAGCGAGCGGATCTCCTGGTCGCTCATGTCCAGGATGGAGTGCTCCGGCTTCTCCGGATCCATCTCCGCGTAGGGGCCCACGGCCTCGTCCTCCTCGAAGGGCCGCTGGCAGACGATCACGGTGGGCCGCTCGGTGGGGTCCTCACCCTCCTCGCAGGCCGCCGTCAGCTCCCGCAGCTGACCGGGGTACCAGTCGGTCCCCAGGTAGGAGCTCACGATCACCGTGACGTCCTTCCGTATCCCCTCGACCTCCTGCAGGTACCACAGGGGGAAGGTGTCGTTGTCCCCGTTGGTGATGAGGATCCCGTAGGGCTCCACGGACTGGAGCAGGTTGTAGGCCCAGTCCCGCGCCGAGTAGTCGCCGCTCCGGTCCGCCCGGCTGAAGTTCAGGGCCAGGGGCAGGAAGGCCAGCGCCAGGATCGGCGAGGCCCACAGGTACGAGCGGCGCCGGTCGCCGGGCAGGTCCGCCTGGTCCTCGCCCAGGCCGGACGCGCCGCCGCGGATCGCCCCGGCCAGCTGCTGCCAGAGGGTCACGATCCCCATTCCCGCCCACAGGCCCCACAGGTTGAAGCTCACGATGTAGAAGTAGTCCCGCTCCCGGACCTCGTGCTGGGACATGGGAACGTCCGGGTAGAGCGAGTAGCCGTACTGGAAGTTCAGGTAGAAGACCAGCAGGACCGTCACCGTGAACAGGAGGGTCCCCATGTAGACGAAGCTGTCCCGGTCCCCCTTCCAGTGCCGCCACAGCCCGATGAGGCCGAAGAAGACGAAGAGCATCGTCACGGCACCGCGGGGCACCCGGGGCAGGGGTCTCGCCCACTGCCAGTCGAAGTACTGCCAGTAGTTCGCCAGCTGCGCCTGGAAGGGAGCCTGTCGCTCGGTCAGCGACGGCTTGTTGTACTGCTCTCGCTTGATGACGGCGTCCAGCCGGCTGCAGACGGCGCTCTCCGGCACCACGGACCCGGCCACCGGGAGCCAGTTCACGGCCGTCGGTGCGGCCTTCCACAGGCTCTCGCACTCC
>CANPVF010000187.1 GCA_947581645.1 Candidatus Caribbeanibacter nitroreducens
AGCTGATCAGCCCCATCGCCATGGAGGAGGAGCTGCGGTTCGCCATCCGCGAGGGAGGCCGCACCGTGGGCGCCGGCGTCGTCACCGAGATCATCGAGTGAGCGTCGGCCAGCGACCGGCGAGCAGGTCCCTAGAGGCAGGAACGACTCCTGCGGAAATCTTGAGCAGGGTGTCCGAGCATGCGTGACCAGATCACGCTCGAGTGCGAAGAGTGCCACGAGCGTAACTACACGACGACCAAGAACAAGAGAAATCAGCCCGAGCGGGTCGAGTACAGGAAGTACTGCCCGCGATGCGACCAGCACACGACCCACAAAGAGACGCGCTGAGGCGCGCCTCCGGCCCGGGTCCCCGTCGGCCGCAGGTGAGGGAGGCGTCGTCCTCCCCCACGCCGCCGGGACCGGGCCGGTGCTCGTGTCGCGAGAGGCAGCATGACGGCCGCATGACGGCCGATCGAACGGAGGGAGACACACGCGCGGATGGCGTCGATCAAGCAGGTCCGGGACTTCGCCGAGGAAGTCCAGGCGGAGATGAAGCGGGTGACCTGGCCGGACCAGGAACAGCTGCGGAACACCACGCTCGTGGTCCTCGTGTTCGTCCTCATCCTGGCCCTCATCATCGGGCTGATGGACCTCGTGTTCGGTAGCGTCGTCAGCTGGATCGTGGAGGCCTTCAGTGCCTGAGCCAGAGCCGACGGAGGAGCAGGAGGAGCAGGGGGGGACCACCGCGTCCGAGGAGGACGACGGCACGCGCTGGTACGCCCTGCAGACCTACTCCGGACACGAGAACAAGGTCAAGAAGCTCATCGAGCAGAAGATCCAGGAGCAGTCCGGAGAGGAGAACCCGGCCATCCACGAGGTGATCATCCCCACCCACGAGGTGGTGGAGATCAAGGGCGGCAAGAAGGTGCAGAAGGAGAAGCGGCTCTATCCCGGCTACGTCCTGGTCCGGATGGTGTTCAACCGCGAGACCCGGCACATGCTGAACAACGTGCAGGGCGTCATCCGCTTCGTGGGCGGAGGCGACTCCGAGCCGCAGCCGCTCTCCCGGGACGAGATCAACAAGATCCTGGGCGTGAGCGAGGAGCTCGAGGAGGAGGGGCCGGAAGAGGAAGTGCCCTTCCACACGGGACAGGCCGTGGAGATCAAGGAGGGGCCGTTCAGCGACTTCAGCGGGACCGTGGAGGAAGTGTTCGCCGACAAGGGCAAGGTCCGCGTGGAGGTCAGCCTGTTCGGCCGGCCCACGAGCGTGGAGCTCGACTTCACCCAGCTCGAGGGCTACTGAGGCAACCGGAGGTCAGGCGCAGCGATGGCTGAGAAAGAAGTAATCGGAAAGATCAAGCTCCAGATTCCCGGCGGCGAGGCCAACCCGGCGCCCCCCGTGGGGCCGGCACTGGGCCAGCACGGCGTGAACATCATGGACTTCTGCAAGCGGTTCAATCAGGAGACCAAGGACGACGCCGGGACGCTGATCCCGGTGGAGATCAAGGTCTACGCGGACCGCTCGTTCGACTTCATCACGAAGACGCCGCCGGCCTCCGAGCTCCTGAAGGAGCGGGCCGGGATCGAGACCGCGTCCGGCGAGCCCCACCGTGAGAAGGTCGGAACGGTGACGAGGGAGCACCTCCGGGAGATCGCCGAGATCAAGATGGAGGACCTCAACGCCCGGGACGAGGAGGCGGCCATGAGGATGATCGCCGGAACCGCCCGGTCGATGGGGCTGGAGGTGGAGGACTGATGGCCACGAAGAGAGGCAAGAAGTACGAGCAGGCCCGCGAGGCCGTCCAGGGCGACGACGAGCCCTACTCCGCCGAGGAGGCGTTCCGGCGGGTGAAGGAGTTCGCCTACGCCGACTTCGACGAGACGGTCGAGGTGGCCGTCCGACTCGGGGTGGACCCGAAGCAGGCGGACCAGGTCGTCCGCGGCACCGTGGTCCTCCCGGCGGGCACCGGACAGGAGGTCGAGGTGCTGGTCTTCGCCGAGGGCCCGGCCGCCACCGAGGCGGAGGAGGCCGGCGCGGACTACGTCGGTGCCGAGTACCTGGACGAGGTCGAGGACGGCTGGGTCGACTTCGACGTCGCCATCGCCCACCCGAGCATGATGGACCGGGTGGCGCCGCTGGGGCGGATCCTGGGTCCCCGCGGCCTCATGCCGACGCCGAAGGCCGGCACCGTCACCGAGGACGTGGGACAGGCTGTCGAGGAGGCGAAGGCCGGGAAGATCGAGTTCCGGGTCGACCGCGGCGGCAACCTCCACGTCCCCCTGGGGCGGGTGAGCTTCGAGGCCGACGAGCTGACGGAGAACTTCGAGGCCCTGATGACCGCCGTGGCCGCGCAGCGGCCCGCGTCGGCCAAGGGGGCCTTCATTCGGAGCATCACGGTGAGCAGCACGATGGGCCCCGGCGTCGAGATCGACCCGAGCCCCTATCGGCTGCACCCGTCGTCATAGGAGAGGGCTGGAGAACCGATGAAGCGGGAAGAGAAGAAGCAGGTCACCGAGGAGCTCACCGAGAGCTTCCGGGAGTCCGGGACGATCTACCTCACGGACTTCACGGGGCTCAGCGTGGGCGAGATGACGGAGTTTCGGGACCGGCTCGCCGAGGAGGGCGTCCGCTACCGCGTGGTGAAGAACACGCTGGCCCTGCGGGCCCTCTCCGACAGCGACCTGCCGGACATCGCGGACCACTTCAGCGGGCCCACGGGCCTGGTCCTGGGGGACGAGGACCCGGTGGCCCCGGCGAAGGTGCTCACCGAGTTCGCCGACGAGCACGACGACCGGCCCACCCTGAAGGTGGGCGTCGTCGAGAGCCGGGTGGTCGAGCCCGCGGAGATCGAGGACATGGCGGAGCTTCCGTCTCGGGAGGAGCTGCTGGCGGGCATCGCCGGCAGCCTCACCGCCTCGATCGGCGGGATCGCCGGCATCCTGAACCGGATCATCGGCGACATCGGAGACATCGCCCACCGCGCGGCGGAGGAGCGCGAGTCCGGGTCGGAGGGCTGAACCTCCGGCCGGCCGCTGCGCCACACCCGGCGCGACGGGCGACGAGACGAACGCCACGGAAACACGAGACGGATCACTACAACCAGCTCAGGGAGAGCAGGAGAACGATGAGCAAGGTCGACGACCTTCTTGAAGAGATCGGTTCGCTGACCGTCCTCGAGGCGGCCGAGCTGAAGGAGAAGATGGAAGAGGAGTTCGGGGTGTCCGCTTCGGCCCCCGTGGCAGCCGCCCCGGCCGCCGGTGGCGGCGATGGCGAAGGCGGAGAGGAAGAGCAGACCGCCTTCGACGTCGTCCTCAGCGAGGTCGGTGACCAGAAGATCCAGGTCATCAAGGCCGTACGTGAGGTCACCAGCCTGGGCCTGAAGGAGGCCAAGGACCTCGTGGACAACGCCCCCAACCCCGTGGTCGAGGGCGTGGACAAGGAAGAGGCCGAGGAGATCAAGGAGAAGCTCGAGGAGCAGGGCGCGACTGTCGAGCTCCAGTAGGCGGCAGTCAGACTGTTCTCCTCACGGCATCGACCGGATCGAGGGACCGGACGTCCCGGCCTCGCCCGCGGCGTGAGCCGCCCGGGCGCGGGCCGGGCTTTCGCTGCTCTCGCCCCGTCGGGGCCTCGGTCCTCCGTTCGCGGGGACGGAGCCCGGCGACCGGGACGGGGGCGTCGGAGCAGGACCCGCGCACGCGGGCCGACGAGTGAAACGCAGCGGGAGCGAATCCGTACCACAGGGAGGCGTCTCTCCGCCACGCGCGCTCTAGCGCACGTCAGAGGGCTCGTTCACCTGCCGGACCCGGACGCTTCCCCCTCCGATCCCGACGACGGACGTCCGGACTCGCGGTCGCATCCGCGGCGCAATCCCAGAACCATCAGGAGCCACCAACGGTGACGACGACAGTGTCGACGAACGGAAGTGACAGCAGGGAAGTCGTCTCCTTCGCCAAGCTGGACCGGCCCGAGGAGATGCCCCACTTCCTCGACGTCCAGCAGCAGGCGTTCGACCGCCTGCTCGAGACGGAGGCGGACGAGGACGGACACGAGGTCGGCCTCCAGCGGGTCTTCAACGACATCTTCCCGATCACGGACGTCAACGACAACTTCGCGCTGGAGTTCGTCGACTACGAGATCGGGGATCCGAAGTACACGGTCGAGGAGTGCATGGACCGTGACATGACCTACGCGGCGCCGCTGAAGGCGACGCTGCGGCTGGTCATGTACGAGGACGTGGCCGAGGACGAGGAGAAGCGTCCCCGGGACATCCTGGAGAAGGAAGTCTACCTGGGCGACCTGCCGCTGCTCACCGAGCACGGCACCTTCGTGGTGAACGGCGCCGAGCGCGTCATCGTCAGCCAGCTCCACCGCTCCCCGGGCGTCGTCTTCGAGCAGGAGGAGCACGCCAACGGCACGAAGCTCTACTCGGCCCGCATCATTCCCTTCCGCGGGTCCTGGGTGGAGTTCACGCTGGACATCAGCGACGTCTGCCACGTCCACATCGACAAGAACAAGAAGTTCCCGGCCACGGCCCTCCTGCGGGCCTTCGGCTACGGGACGCGGGTGGACCTCCTGGACCTCTTCTACGAGACGCGCGAGGTCCCGGTGGAGGACGTCGTGGACGACCGCGGCGCCCGCCGCGAGGTGACGGGGACGATCCTGGCGGTCACGCTGGTGAACCCGGACTACGAGGGCGAGCCCGTCCAGCTCGAGCTGGGGGACCTGGATCTGGAGGGCGAGGAGCCCCTCCCGGAGGCCTGGGTCGCCGAGCAGGTGGAGGACCCCGAGAGCGGCGAGCGCCTGGCGGCGCCCGGCGATGCGATCGAGGACGCCCTGGTGCGGCGGGTGCGCGAGGCGGGGATCGAGGAGATCCCGGTCCACGAGTCCGAGGACGCCTTCCTGCTCCGGCGCGGACAGGAGATCGACGAGGACGCGCTGAAGCGGCTGAAGCGGGCCGAGGTCACCGACGTGGAGGTCTACTCCACGGCCACCTACATCCAGCTGCGCGGGGCCTACGAGGACTTCACGATCCGGCGGGACTGGAGCCACAACCCGCAGTTCGCCGCGGACGTCGTCGACCCGGACACCGGCGAGATCCTGTACGAGAAGGGCGACTCCTTCGACAAGGAGACCTTCCAGGACCTCAAGGACGTGGGCGGGCTCGAGCAGGTGCTCGTCTTCACCGGGGGCCCCCGGGGCGAGTCGCCGATCATCAAGAACACGCTGGACAAGGACCCCACGGACAGCGAGGCCGAGGCGCTCCGCTCCATCTACTCGCTGGTGCGGCCCGGCGAGGCGCCGAACCTGAAGACCGCCCGGGAGGCCATCGACCGGCTCTTCTTCAACCCGCAGCGTTACGACCTGGGGCGGGTGGGGCGCCACAAGGTGAACCAGCGGCTGGAGAACACCTACGACCTGCTGGACGACGAGGTGCCGGACGAGAGCCTCTCCGTCCTGGCCCCCTCCGACTTCGTGGCCATCCTCCGCTACCTGGTGGAGCTGCACGAGGGACGGGGCTACGTCGACGACATCGACCACCTGGGGAACCGGCGGGTGCGGTCCATCGGCGAGCTGATCGCCAACCAGTTCTCGGTGGGGCTGTCGCGCATGGCGCGGCTGGTCCGGGAGCGCATGTCGATCAACAACGACCCGGACAAGATGTCCATCGACGACCTGGTGAACGCGCGCACCGTGAGCGCCGTGATCCAGTCGTTCTTCGGCAGCTCGCAGCTCAGCCAGTTCATGGACCAGACGAACCCGCTGGCCGAGCTGACCCACAAGCGCCGCCTGTCGGCGCTGGGCCCCGGCGGGCTCACGCGTGAGCGGGCCGGCTTCGAGGTCCGGGACGTCCACTACTCCCACTACGGCCGAATCTGCCCGGTGGAGACGCCCGAGGGCCCGAACATCGGCCTGATCACCTCGCTGACCACCTACTCGCGGCTGAACACCCTGGGCTTCCTGGAGACGCCCTACCGGAAGGTGGACGAGGAGGGGCGCGTCACCGACGAGGTCCACTGGCTCTCGGCCGACGACGAGGAGGAGGCCTCCGTGGCCCAGGCCAACGCCCGGGTCGACCAGGACGGCTTCTTCGAGCGCGACCTGATCCTCTGCCGGCAGAAGGACGACTACCCGCTGCTCCCGCCGGAGGAGATCGACTACATCGACGTGGCGCCGGACCAGCTGGCCTCGGTCTCCACGTCGCTGATCCCCTTCCTGGAGCACGACGACGCCAACCGGGCGCTCATGGGATCGAACATGCAGCGCCAGGGCGTGCCCCTGCTCTTCCCGGACGCCCCGCTGGTGGGGACCGGCGTCGAGCGGCAGGTGGCCACCAACTCCGGCGCCGCCGTGACGGCGAAGCGCTCCGGCGTGGTGACCAAGGTCACCGCCGACGAGGTGGTGGTGGACACGGGCACCCCGAAGGGCGCCGGCGGCGAGGGCCGGGCGCCGCTGCAGAAGCTGACGCAGTACGACCGCTACCGGCTGAAGAAGTTCTGGCGCTCGAACCAGGACACGTCCATCAACCAGCGGCCCATCGTCCGCGTGGGCGACGAGGTCGAGGAGGGCGAGGTCCTGGCCGACGGCCCGGGCACCGACAACGGCCGGCTGGCGCTGGGGCAGAACGCCCTGGTGGCCTTCATGCCCTGGTACGGCTACAACTTCGAGGACGCCATCGTCGTCAGCGAGGAGCTGGTCAAGGACGACACCTACACCTCGATCCACATCGAGGAGCTCGAGCTCCACGTCCGGGACACCAAGCGGGGCATGGAGGAGATCACCCGCGAGATCCCGAACGTGGCCGAGGAGGACCTGACGGACCTGGACGAGCGGGGCATCATCCGCGTCGGGGCCGAGGTCGAGGACGGCGACATCCTGGTGGGGAAGATCACGCCGAAGGGCGAGACCGAGCTCTCCCCCGAGGAGAAGCTCCTGACCGCCATCTTCGGCGAGAAGGCCAAGGACGTGAAGGACAACTCCCTGCGCGTCTCCCCCGGCGTCGAGGGAACCGTCATCGACGTGAAGGTCTTCTCCCGCCGCATCGACGACCCGCTGCTCGAGCGGGAGCACGGCGAGCGGATCTCCGAGCTGCGGGAGCGGGAGCGCGAGAAGATCTCCCGCGTGAACGAGGCCCGCGACGAGGAGCTCCGTGACCTGCTGGAGGGCGAGACCGTCGAGCTCTTCCTGCAGCGCGGCACCATCGAGCCCTTCTTCGAGGAGGGGAAGGAGCTCACCGGCGAGGACCTGGACGAGCTGGACCTGGGCGAGGTGGACCTGTCGACGCTGAAGGTCCAGGACGAGGAGGCCAACGAGCGGGTCCGCGAGGTCATCGACGCCTCGAAGCGCCGGATCGAGAACATCCGCGAGGACACCGAGGAGGCCATCGACAAGGTCTTCCAGCCCGACGAGCTCTCGCCGGGCGTCGTCCAGCTGGTGAAGGTCTACCTGGCGCAGAAGCGGAAGATCGCCGTCGGCGACAAGATGGCCGGGCGCCACGGGAACAAGGGCGTCATCGCCAAGGTGGCCCCGGAGGAGGACATGCCGGTGCTGCCCGACGGGACGCCCGTCGAGGTCGTCCTGAACCCGCTGGGCGTGCCGAGCCGGATGAACGTGGGACAGCTCCTGGAGACCCAGCTGGGCTGGGCCGCCGACGTGCTGGGCTTCGAGGCCCACACGCCGGTCTTCCAGGGGGCCTCGGAGCACGAGATCGGGGCGCTCCTCAAGATCGCGGGCCTCGTGTGGGCCGGCGACACCCTGGCCCCCGCCGTGGAGGCGCCGGAGGTCTCCATCGGGGAGGTCCGCGCCCTGGTGGACCAGATCCAGTCGGTCACCGGCGAGTCGCAGACCAGCGCCGGGCGGGAGAACGGCGACCGCCGCGGCCTGGGCCGCTCGCTGGACGACTACCTGGCGGAGGACATCGACGACGACGTGCGCGACTTCCTCCGGGAGCTCGGCGACTACGCCGCCCGGGTCGGACGCGACGTGGTCGACCGGAACGACGAGTGGACGTTCGAGGACCGGTTCCCGAGCTCCGCCGCCCTCGAGGACGGGGACGGCTACGAGAAGGGGCTGGACGCCGCCGCCGTCGAGGTCATGGAGCGCGCCGGCGCGAAGCCGGAGGGCAAGATGCGCCTCCGGGACGGACGGAGCGGCGTCGAGCTGGACCAGGACGTCACGGTGGGCCGGATGTACCTGATGAAGCTGGAGCACCTGGTGGACGACAAGATCCACGCCCGCTCCATCGGGCCGTACAGCCTCGTCACCCAGCAGCCCCTGGCCGGGAAGGCGCAGTTCGGCGGACAGCGCTTCGGCGAGATGGAGGTCTGGGCGCTGGAGGCCTACGGCGCGGCCAACACGCTGCAGGAGATGCTGACGGTCAAGTCCGACGACGTCTCCGGCCGCAGCCGCGTCTACGAGTCCATCGTGAAGGGCGACAACCTCCCCGAGCCCGGCACGCCGGAGAGCTTCAACGTCCTGGTGAAGGAGCTCCAGGCCCTGGGCCTGAGCGTGGAGCTGGGGCAGGAAGAGTCCGAGGGCATCTTCCCCGGATCCTGACGGACGCGGCGGCATCGAGAAGAGAACCGACGGCACGGCACGCGACGAGCACCTCCTGACCAGAGAGGTCGGATAACGACATGATCGATTTCCCCAGACACGAAGAAGGCGCCCCGTCGGACTTCGACTGGATCAAGATCCAGATGGCCTCGCCGGAGGAGATCCGGTCGTGGAGCTACGGCGAGGTCACGAAGCCGGAGACCATCAACTACCGCTCGTTCAAGCCCGAGAAGGACGGGCTGTTCTGCGAGCGGATCTTCGGTCCGGTCAAGGACTGGGAGTGCCACTGCGGGAAGTTCAAGCGCATCCGCTACCGCGGGCACGTGTGCGACAAGTGCGGCGTCGAGGTCACCCTGTCCAAGGTGCGCCGCGAGCGCATGGGCCACATCGAGCTGGCCGTGCCGGTGGCCCACATCTGGTTCTTCAAGACCCTCCCCTCGCAGATCGGCTACCTGCTGGGGATGAAGCTGAAGGACCTGGAGAAGGTCACCTACTACGCCAACTACATCGTCACCGACCCCGGTGACCAGGACGTCGACTACAAGGAGATCCTCTCCGAGGAGGAGTACTGGGACCTCTCGGAGAAGGCCCGGGACGAGGGCGACGACGACTTCCAGGCGGAGATCGGTGCCGAGGCCGTGCGCACGCTCCTGGGCCAGCTCGACGTGGACGAGCTGGCGCAGCAGCTCCGCTACGAGGTGCAGCACGAGACCTCGAAGCACCGGAAGAAGAAGAAGCTGAAGCGGCTGAAGGTCATCGACGCCATCCGGGGCTCCGGCGAGACGCCGGAGGAGCGGAACGACCCGGAGCACTTCATCATGGACGTGATCCCGGTCATCCCGCCGGATCTCCGTCCCCTGGTGCCCCTGGACGGCGGCCGCTTCGCCACCTCCGACCTGAACGACCTGTACCGGCGCGTCATCAACCGGAACAACCGGCTGAAGAAGCTCATCGAGATGCGCGCCCCGGAGGTCATCCTCCGGAACGAGAAGCGGATGCTGCAGGAGGCCGTGGACGCGCTGTTCGACAACGGCCGCCGCGGCAAGGCGATCCGCGGACGGGGGAAGCGCCCGCTCAAGTCCCTGTCGGACATGCTGAAGGGCAAGCAGGGACGCTTCCGCCAGAACCTGCTCGGGAAGCGCGTCGACTACTCGGGCCGCTCGGTCATCGTCTCCGGCCCCGAGCTGGAGCTGCACCAGTGCGGCCTGCCGAAGGTCATGGCGGTGGAGCTGTTCAAGCCCTACATCGTCCACGAGCTGGAGGCCCGCGGCCTGGCCGAGACCGTGAAGCGGGCGAAGAAGCTCGTCGAGGAGGGGGACCCGAAGATCTACGAGGTCCTCGAGGACGTGGTGGAGGACCACCCCGTCCTGCTGAACCGGGCTCCGACCCTGCACCGCCTGGGCATCCAGGCCTTCGAGCCGGTGCTGGTCGAGGGGAAGGCGATCCGCCTGCACCCGCTGGCCTGCCCGGCGTACAACGCCGACTTCGACGGCGACCAGATGGCCGTCCACGTGCCGCTCTCCTACGAGGCGCAGATGGAGAGCCGCGTGCTCATGGCGTCCACCAACAACATCCTCAAGCCGGCCAGCGGCGACCCGATCGCCAACCCGAGCCAGGACATGGTCCTGGGCTGCTACTACGTCACGAAGACGCTCCCGGACTTCGAGGAGCGGGTGGAGGAGGCCGGCGGTGACCTGCCGCGCTTCCCGGACGCCGACGAGCTGGACATGGCCATCCAGAACGGCCACTTCCGGAAGGACTGGGGCGCGCCGAACTACCAGGCCCCCATCCTCTTCCTCGTGGACGGGGAGTGGGAGCCGACCACGGTGGGACGGGCGCTCTTCAACGGCATCCTCCCGGACGTCATGGACTACGTGAACGAGACCCTGGACAAGGGCGATCTCCAGGACCTCATCTTCCGGGCCTATCAGGAGGCCGGCCTGCGGGAGACCACCGACTTCCTGGACCGGCTCAAGGAGTTCGGGTTCAACACCGCCACCTGGGGCGGCATCTCCATCGGCATGGACGACATGGAGATCCCCCCGGAGAAGCGCGAGATCCTGTCCGACGCCCAGGACGAGGTGGACCGCTTCACGAAGGCGTACCACCGCGGGGTCATCTCCAACGGCGAGCGGTACAACAAGGTCATCGACACCTGGACCCACGCGAACACCGACGTCACGGACGAGATGATCGACCGCATCGAGCGGTCGCGGGGCGGGTTCAACCCGATCTACATGATGCTGGACTCCGGCGCCCGGGGATCGCGGGACCAGATCCGGCAGCTGGCCGGCATGCGGGGCCTGATGGCCAAGCCCCAGAAGGAGCTGACCGGCGGGATCGGCGAGATCATCGAGAGCCCGATCCGGTCGAACTTCCGCGAGGGCCTGTCGGTGCTGGAGTACTTCATCTCCACGCACGGCGCGCGGAAGGGCCTGGCCGACACGGCGCTCAAGACCGCCGACGCCGGCTACCTCACGCGCCGCCTGGTGGACGTGGCCCAGGACGTCACCATCACCGAGGACGACTGCGGCACGGTGCTCGGCCTCGAGGTCGGCGCCCTGAAGGAGGGCGAGGACATCGTCGAGCCGCTGCGCGACCGCGTGGTCGGGAGCGTGGCACAGGAGGACGTCTACGATCCCATCGACGACGAGCTCCTGGCCGAGACCGGCGAGCTCATCGGCGAGGACGCGGCGGACGCCATCGAGCAGAGCGGCGTCCAGACGGTGAAGATCCGCTCGGTCCTCACCTGCGAGGCGAAGCGCGGGATCTGCCGCCAGTGCTACGGCCGCAACCCGGCCACGCTGGAGATGGTGGACGCGGGAGAGGCCGTGGGGATCATGGCCGCCCAGTCCATCGGCGAGCCCGGCACGCAGCTCACGCTCCGGACCTTCCACACCGGGGGCACCGCCTCCCGCGTGGGCGCCCAGACGCGCCGGAAGGCCAAGCGGGAGGGCGTGGCCGAGTTCCACCGCCTGGAGACCGTCGAGGACGAGGAGGGCGACCGCATCGTCACCGCCCGGGAGGGCGAGGTCCGGCTGCGGGCCGAGGGCGACCGGGTCGTCTCCACGCTGGCGGTTCCCTACGGAGCCACCCTCACCGTGGAGGAGGACCAGGAGGTCGAGGAGGGCGACCTGCTCTTCTCCTGGGATCCCTACACGGAGCCCATCGTGGCCGACAAGGAGGGAACGGTCCGCTTCCGGGACATCGTGCCCGAGGAGACCGTCCGGCAGGAGCTGGACGAGGTCACGGGTCGGCGACAGTCCGTCATCATCGAGGACAAGGACAAGAGCCTCCACCCGCGCATCGAGATCGTCGACGACGACGGCGAGAAGATGCGGGAGTACATCGTGCCCGCCGGCGCCCAGCTCACCATCGAGGACGGGGCGCACGTCACGCCGGGCACCACGATGGCCAAGATCAGCCGCGAGGCGTACCAGACCCGGGACATCACAGGTGGCCTGCCCCGGGTGGAGGAGCTCTTCGAGGCCCGCAAGCCCGACGACCCGGCCACCATCACCGAGGTCGACGGCCGCGTCTCCTTCGGCGACATCAAGCGCGGGAAGCGCGAGATCATCGTCACCATGGAGGACGGCGAGGAGCGGATCTACAAGGTGGACGTCGGGAAGCACCTCCGCGTCCACGAGGGCGACAAGGTGCGGGCCGGAGACCGCCTCTCCGAGGGGCCGGTCAACCCGCACGACATCCTCCGGGTGAAGGGACCGCGCGCCGCGCAGGAGTACCTGCTGAACGAGATCCAGGAGGTCTACCGGCTCCAGGGCGTGCGCATCGCCGACAAGCACCTGGGCGTCATCATCCGCCAGATGCTGAAGAAGGCTCGGGTCACCGACCCCGGCGACACCCAGTACCTGGAGAACGAGCAGGTGGATCGCCGCCAGTTCCGGGTGCGAACGCGGGAGGTGCTCCAGGGCGGCGGGCGTCCCCCACGCTCCGAGCCCATCCTGCTGGGGATCACCAAGGCCAGCCTGAACACCGAGTCCTTCATCAGCGCCGCCTCCTTCCAGGAGACCACGCGCGTCCTCACCGACGCCACGGTGCACGGCGCCAGGGACGACCTGCGCGGCCTGAAGGAGAACGTGATCATCGGGCACCAGATCCCGGCCGGTACCGGCATCTACAGGGACCAGGACGTGGACTTCCTGGTGGGCGAGTCCGTGGAGCGCGACCTGGACGAGCTGCAGGAGACCCGGGAGCCCGAGGGCCCCGGAACGGGGATCTTCGAGGACGTCCGGTCCAGCTCGGCGACGGTGGAGGCCGGCAGCGAGAGTTGACGCGAAACGAGTTGACACCCCCGACCGGCCGGAGTAAACTTTAGGATTCGCTGGGCGGCGGGCGTGCAGTCCGCCAGACGGCGGGCCGGACCGGTCGGCCCGCCTTTCGCATCCGGGAGCGGTTCGCGCTCCCGGGCCGGGCCCCGGCCCCATCCGGGCCGGGCGGTCCGTGAGCACTCCAAACCGCAGACGCGCGAGTCCGCAGACGAGCGTTCGACGCGGTCACGAACGAGACGACACGAAGGTATGCCGACGATCAACCAGCTGGTCCGCAAGGGCCGCGAGAAGCCTTCGGAGAAGAACAAGGCTCCGGCGCTGGAGGGGAACCCCCAGAAGCGCGGGGTCTGCACGAGGGTCTACACGACGACGCCGAAGAAGCCGAACTCCGCGCTGCGGAAGGTGGCGCGCGTCCGGCTCACGAACGGGTATGAGGTGACCGCCTACATCCCGGGAGAGGGCCACAACCTGCAGGAGCACAGCATCGTGCTCGTGCGGGGCGGCCGGGTGAAGGACCTCCCGGGCGTCCGGTACCACGTCGTCCGCGGCACGCTGGACACCGCCGGGGTCGAGGACCGGAAGCAGGGCCGCTCCAAGTACGGGACGAAGAAGCCCGACTGATCGGCCGGGCCGGCGTCGCCGGCACGGAGGAGCGGGCCCGCCCATGGGCACCGCCGACGGAAGACAGATTCCGACGCGGCGGCCCGGGGCGGGCCTCCGCACGTTGAGGGTACAGGCCGAGCCCGGAGGGGCGGCCGCGAGAGACAGACAACACCAGAGACACCACCATGGCACGCAAGCTGGTACAGCAACGACGCGATATTCGCCCGGATCCCCGCTACGGGAGCCGGGACGTGACGAAGTTCGTCAACGTCCTGATGGAGGACGGCAAGAAGTCCCGGGCCGAGGGCATCTTCTACGAGGCCATGCGCCTCATCGAGGAGAGGACCGGGCAGCCGGCCCTGAACGTCTTCGAGCAGGCGCTCTCCAACACGCGCCCGGTGCTCGAGGTGCGGAGCCGGCGGGTGGGCGGAGCCACGTACCAGGTTCCCATGGAGGTGACGGGAAGCCGGCGGGACTCGCTGGCGCGCCGCTGGATCGTCGACTTCGCCCGGAGCCGGAACGAGCAGACGATGGCCGAGCGCCTGGCCGGCGAGCTCCTGGACGCCAGCAACGGCGAGGGCGGAGCGGTCCGCCGCAAGGAGGAGATCCATCGGATGGCCGAGGCCAACAAGGCGTTCGCCCACTACCGGTGGTAGGAGGCGGGTAGATGCCCAGGAAGACCCCTCTCGACAAGCTCCGGAACATCGGCATCATGGCGCACATCGATGCCGGGAAGACCACCGCCACGGAGCGGATCCTGTACTACACCGGCCGCGTCCACCGCATGGGGGAGGTTCACCACGGGGACGCGACGATGGACTGGATGGAGCAGGAGCAGGAGCGGGGCATCACGATCACCTCGGCCGCCACCACGGCGCACTGGAAGCGCCGCGGCGAGGACTTCAGGATCAACATCATCGACACCCCGGGGCACGTGGACTTCACCGTCGAGGTGGAGCGGAGCCTCCGGGTGCTGGACGGGGCGGTGGCGCTGTTCTGCGGCGTCGGAGGGGTCGAGCCGCAGTCGGAGACGGTGTGGCGACAGGCCGACCGCTACCAGGTGCCGCGGATCGCCTTCGTGAACAAGATGGACCGCACGGGGGCGGACTTCGGCCAGGTCATCGGGATGATGCGCGACCGCCTGGGCGCCAACGCCCACGCGGTGCAGTGGCCCCTGGGCGAGGGCGAGCTCTTCACGGGGCTCGTGGACATCGTCGAGGAGAAAGAGGTCGTCTACGACGACGAGTCCCTCGGGACGGACTGGACCGAGGGGCCGGTGCCGGACGCCATGCAGGAGCGCGTGTCGGAGCTCCGGGAGGAGCTGACCGAGGCCGTCGTCGAGTACGACGACGAGCTGATGATGAAGTACCTGGAGGAGGACGAGAAGCTCACGCCGGACGAGCTCCGGCGGGCGATCCGAAAGGCCACCCTCTCCGGGGAGTTCACGCCGGTCCTGTGCGGGACGGCGCTGAAGAACAAGGGCGTGCAGCGGCTGCTCGATGCGATCATCGACTACCTGCCGTCGCCGCCCGAGGTGCCGCCGGTGAAGGGGCACCTGCCGCACCACGACGAGCACGAGGTCACGCGGGGGGCGTCGGACGACGAGCCCTTCGCCGCGCTGGCCTTCAAGGTGGCCACCGACGAGTACGTCGGACGGCTCACCTATTTCCGGGTGTACTCGGGCTCGCTGAAGGCGGGCTCGTACGTCTGGAACTCGAACCAGGACGAGAAGGAGCGGGTCTCCCGCCTCCTGCAGATGCACTCGAACAAGCGGGAGGAGCGGGACGAGGTCTACGCCGGGGACATCGCCGCGGCCATCGGCCTCAAGAAGACCAAGACCGGCGAAACGATCTGCGACCCGGACGACCCGGTCGTCCTGGAGGCCATGGACTTCCCGGAGCCGGTGATCCGGGTGGCCATCGAGCCGAAGACGAACAGGGACCAGGAGAAGCTCTCCTCCGCGCTGCAGGCGCTGGCGGACGAGGATCCCACGTTCCGGGTGCACAAGGACCCGGAGACGAACCAGACCATCATCAGCGGGATGGGGGAGCTCCACCTGGAGATCATCGTCGACCGGCTCCAGCGCGAGTTCAGGGTCGACGCCAACGTGGGCCGCCCGCAGGTGGCCTACCGGGAGACGATCCGGAAGCCGGCGCGGGACGTGGAGGTCAAGTTCGTCCGGCAGACCGGCGGCCGCGGGCAGTACGGACACGTGATCATCGACCTCGAGCCGACGGAGGCCGGACAGGGCTTCGTCTTCGAGGAGGAGATCTACGGCGGCGCGATTCCGCGGGAGTTCATCCCCTCGGTGGAGAAGGGGATGAAGGAGGCCACGGAGTCGGGCGTGCTGGCCGGCTACCCGCTGATCAACGTGAAGGCGACCCTGAAGGACGGGTCGTACCACGACGTGGACTCCAGCGAGGCCGCGTTCAAGATCGCGGGCTCCATGGCCCTCAAGAAGGCCGTGGGGCAGGCGAGCCCGGTGCTGCTGGAGCCCATCATGGACGTGGAGGTCGTGACGCCCGAGGACTACCTCGGCGACGTCATGGGAGACCTCTCGAGCCGCCGCGGACGGATCGGCGGCATGACCCAGCGCTCCAACGCGCAGGTGATCGGCGCGTCGGTGCCGCTGGCGGAGATGTTCGGGTATTCCACGACCCTCCGCTCCATCAGCCAGGGGCGGGCGGTCTACACGATGCAGTTCTCCCATTACGACGAGGTGCCGCGGGAGACGGCGAAGGAGATCATGTCGGACGGGACCGGCGAGGGCGAGTAGCCGCGCCGCGTCCCCACCCCGACGGGAGACCCCATGGGACGACGGGCGGGGTCCGAGGACCGACGAGAGCCACGAGACCAGGGAAATAGAAGGAGCAGGACGGATGGCGAAGGAGAAGTTCGAGCGGACGAAGCCGCACGTGAACGTGGGCACGATCGGTCATGTGGACCACGGGAAGTCGACGTTGAC
>CANPVF010000188.1 GCA_947581645.1 Candidatus Caribbeanibacter nitroreducens
AAGCCACTGATGGCCAAATGTTTGTCGTGGTCACACGCGGGCGGCGAGGGGCGTGGCCCGGTCCTGCAGAGTGAAGGAGTTGCGGCGATCTGCAACGATGTTCACCCGGGGCGGGCACCTGTCTGTGTATAGTTTCTGTTCAAATAATATCCGATATCACCTTGACATCCTCTATATCGCCTCGCATAATCTATACACAACATTGACATTCGGGTCCGGGAGGCGTCGAGGGGGCGCCGGTTCCGACCCGAGGGATCACACCAGGACAGGAGAGGAACGATGAGAAGAGTGAACGAGGCTGTATCGACGAGACTGGGGGCCCTGCTGATCGTGGCCGCCGGCGCGACCATGCTCGCCGCCTGCGGGGACGACGAGACCACCGGGCCCGAGCAGCCCACGGCCACGGCCTACGTGGTGCACGGCATCAACGGCACGGACATCGAGGCCAGCGAGGCCCTTCCGGTGGACGTCTTCGTGTCGGGACAGGGGTGCGTCCTCGAGGGCGTCGAGTTCCGAGACATCGAGGGGCCGCTGACGCTTCCCGCGGACAGCGCCTTCGACGTCAGGGTGCACCTGGCCGCCGACGAGCCGTGCGACGGCGACGTGGCCGTCGAGGCCACCGACGCCCAGCTGCAGCAGGGAGACAACGTCTCCATCACGGCGCACCTGGACGCGCAGGGCTCGCCCACGGCCACGGTGTTCGTCAATGACCTCTCGGCGGCCGACGGGAGCACGAAGGTCTCTCCGCGGCATGCCGCCGTCTTCGGACCCGTGGACGTGGTGGTGGACGGAAGCCCCGCGTTCGAGAACGTCCCGAACGGTGCGTCCGGCACGGCGGCGCTGGATCCGGGCAGCTACGAGGTCGCCATCCAGACGCCGGACAACCAGACCACCGCCTTCAGCGACGAGCTGCAGCTGGATGCCGGCACGCTGTACGCCGTCTATGCGGTGGGCTCGGTGGAGAACGGCACGTTCGAGGTGCTGCTCCAGACGCTGAGCTTCTGACTGGAGGGCAGGGGAGAGGGCGTCCCCTCGGTCGGGCGCCCGACTCTCCCTTCAGCGCCCGGGGCCGGCGGCCGTCGAGTCGACGGGCGAGGACGCGGGCAAGGAGTCGGGCACGCTGCCCGCACCGGTGGTGTCCGCGCTCGAGGATGAATCGATCACGACCGGCCGGGCGGAGTCCTCCCCTCCGACCAGGTCGAGGCGCGGCGGCCGCACCTCCACCCGGGGGCGCGGAGGCACCGTCGCGACGCGCGGACACTGGGTCTGGCCGTACGACTGCTCGACGGTCTCCATGTCCTCGCTGAACTGCGCGTAGGTGGTGCGGAACGCGGAATCCGGCCGGCTGCCGCGGGAGAGGCGGAACATGGAGAGGCGGACGAAGAGACGGCCCGCCTCCTCCCGTGCCGACATCAGGAGGGGACAGCCGATGGCGTTCTCCCGGTACAGCTCGATCTGGTCGCCGTACCGCTCGATGCTGCGCGCCAGGGAGTCGGTGACGGCGTAGAATTCCGGCGCATCGGAGGCCAGCGGAGTCCCGACCTCGACCGGACCGCTCCCGCCGGACGGGGCGGACGCCGCGCTCGGGGAGGCGGGCTCCTCGTTCACGTCCGCGGGCTCCGCCGGCCGCGTGGAGTCGACGCCCGCCCCGACGGCCGCTCCACTTCCGGACGGCCCCGCCATGGCGACCTCGCTGGCTCCGTCCGGGGGCGACGACCCCGCGTCGCCCAGGCCCGCTACCACCTTCGAAGCCACGTCCCCGAGGGCGTTCCTCGGCCCGTCCCCGAGGACGGCGGCACCGACGGCGCCCATTCCGGCCAGTGCGAAGAGCACGATGGCCGCCTTCCGCACCCGCGACCATGCTCGGGACTGCTCGTCCTCGCCGCGCGACAGGTCCGTCCGGTTCGTCCGGGGCCTGGACGCCGTCCTTCCCCGACCGGGGGCCGACGCCGTCTGCCGGTCCCACTCGCCGGTCCGGCTGGACGATCGCCAGGGGTCGTTCTCCTCGTCGGGAAGTCCCATGCCCTGGGTGACGAAGTCCACCGAATCGTCCCCGTCGTCCGTCGTTCCGGCGGAGGCCGCCGGGTCCGCCCTCTCGGCGTCCGCCCTTTCCTCTTCTTCCCACTCGTCGGACCATTCCGGCGGAAGCTCGAGACCGTCCAGGATGAAGTCGGCCCGCTGCGGCTCCCCGGAGTCGTCGGGCTCCTCCGCCGACACCTCGTCCCGCTCCCCGTCGGCCGGCTCAGGCTCGTCGGACTCCCACGACGGGGCCCACTGTCCGCGCCTGATGACGGCCCCGCCTTCGGCCGGTCGGTCGCTGGCGCCGCCGTTTCCGCGGGAGGTCCCGGGCCTCCACATGGCCGGCGTGATGTAGTCGTCCCGGGCGGGCTCCTCCGGCTCGGCGGAGCCGGCGTCGTCCCCGGGGCGCTCCCACAGGGCCGCGGCGATGACGGAGGCCGACTCGGGGAGCTCTTCCCGTTGCGAGCTCTCGGCAGGGGCGTCCGGCTGTGGACGTTCCTCCCGGTCGGCCGCCGACACCGGCTCGCGGGCCTCCACGGGCCACACCTCGAGGCCGGAGCTGATGACCGGCGCGCCGGCGGGCTCCCGGACCTCGCGCCCCGCTTCGTCCCCGGACGCCGTCGTCTGGGCGGGACCCTCCCCGTCGTCCGCCAGCGTTCCGCCGGTCGTGTCTCCGTCCTCCTCGTCCTCCTCGTCCTCCTCGTTTCCCTCGTCCGCCTCGGGTTCTGGGGCGTCCTCGTCGAGCTGCGCGAAGTGCTCCAGGCCCACGGGTCTGTCCGACTCCTCCGCCTCGGGCGCATCGTCGGCCTCGGGGGTCTCGTCGACCTCGAGCTCCCTGTCGGCGTCGGGCTCCGAGCCGACCTTCTCCGAGTCCGCCGTGATCTCGGGGCCGGTGTCGCGGTCCGCGTCCGTGATCTCCGACGTCCCGACGGCGATCTCCGGCTCGGGCGGGGCGTCCGTGACGGTCTCGTCTGCGACCTCGGGCCCGGGTTCCCGCCTCTCACCGGCGATCTCGGAATCGTCCGCCAGGTCCGGGGCGTCCGGCTGCTCGACGACCTCCCGTTCGACGGGTGCGGTATCGGGCTCGGAGGGCTCCTCCTCGACCTCGTCCCCGGAGGTCTCGCCGTCCGTCCGGAGCTCCTCGTCGTCGTCCGCGACCTCGGCCTCCACGGGCCCGGGGGAGGGCTCTACGCTCTCCTCTTCCCCGGTGACCTCGCTCTCCGAGGGCCCGTCGTCGCCGGCGATCTCCTCCTCCGCCGGCTCCTGCGGCCGCCCGTCGTCGACCTCCGGCTCGAGGGGCTCCCCGTCGGCTTCGAGCTCCGCCGTGCTGCCGTCCGCGGCAGGCGCCACCGGCTCATCGACGATCTCCGGGTCGGCGGCGAGATCGGGCTCGGCGTCCTCGCCGCCGCTCTCGATCTCGGGCTCTCCGTCGACGCCGGGCTCCTCGGTGTCCCGGACCTCCCAGGCCGCCTCCGAGACGTGGAGCACGGGAGGCTGCCCGACGTCCTCTTCCGCGTCGGTCGGCTCCTCCCCGGCCTCGGGCGGCGAGGGCCGATCCATGACCTCGGTCCCGGCGGCGGAGGAGGGCTCCCAGGCTTCCTCGGACACCTCCAGAGTCGGGACGGCCTCCGGAGACTCCCGGGGCTCCGTCTCGGCCGGCTCCCCGGCGGCCGCGGCGATCTCCGGCGCCCCCGGCTCTTCGGCGCCCCCGATCTCTCGATCGGCCGAGGCCGCCGGCCGCATGCCCGGCTCCGAGTCGGCGGGCTCCGTGGGCTCCGGGGCCGGGTCGAGGGGCTCCGGCTCGCTTCCCCCGCCGGTCCGGGTCGTCTCCCGCTCCCAGGGCTTGCTGGGAGACTCCTGCCGGCGCTCCAGGTGGCCCAGGGCGGTGACGTCGCCGAACATCCGCGGGCCGCCCAGGTCGGCATCGCCCAGGCGGACCACGCCGTCCAGCCACCCCGCCTCGGCGGCGGCCTCGGCGGCGTGACGGTCGAGGAGGACGAAGAGGATCCCCTCCTGGCCGCGGACGCGGTCGGCCAGGGCTTCGACCGACCTGGACTGCGCTACCTTGTCGCCCAGCACCCGGACCCCGCCGGGCAGGTAGTACGCACCCCGGGCGGCGTCCCAGTGCTGGATGCGGGAGAGCTCGACCTCGCCGGTCATCACCTGTGCGAATCCCGGCTCGGGATCGGCGCCGAACCGGTCGGCCAAATCGCTGGCGTCGGGGGCCAGGTCCAGGACCAGCGCGGCCAGCCGGTCCCGGGCGGCGGCGGTGGCCAGCTCCAGGGCCGCCTCGCCGGACCACTGCCGGACGTCGGAATCCGGGAGGACCCCCACCACGAGGCCGCCCGATGGCCAGCCTCCAACGAGTCGCCGTGCCCGCCGGTCGAGATCACTCACGGGTGGCGGAGCCGGTGCGTGCTGTCCTGGGCGCGGGATCGCTTCATCACTGTCACCGTCATCGGGCGGCCCGACGGCCGCGTGGTTCGTCGTGGTCTGTCGGCGCGTCTCGTCCCCGGCGAACGTCCGGAGCTCGGCCGGGAGGGACCCGGTAGACGATGCAGGAGACCTGCCGAACACGGATGCGTCGGCGGGCGGCGGATCGGGCGTCACGGGGCCGGCGGGACCGGCGAGGGTCCCGGCGATTTCCGGAGGTCCGAAGATGCCCGGCACGACGGGGACGATGCGGAGGAGACCGCCCCCGGATAGAGGAAAGCGGAGCCCCGCGGGAAGACGAGTACCGGGCTTCGCACTGCATCCCTTGCCGGGAGGGGCCGCGATCGGGAAGGGCCGCGGGAGGAAAAATTGTAGGGGCTCTGTTAAGAGTTTTCGCACGCCCCTGTACGTATGTACGACCCGGCGGCAGCCGGGCGGGCGGCGTGCGACACGGCCTCAGCGCTTCTCGCCCACCACCCACTTCACGGTGCGGCCCGCCTCCAGCGGCTCGTCCACGTCCACCCCGTTCAGGAGCGCCAGCTGCTCGGCGTCCACCGGTGCGCCGCGCTCTGCGTGGAGCTCGGCGATGGTCCGCCCGGCGTCTGGCGTCACCAGGTCGATGCGCATCGGCTCCACCTCGAGGAGGGTCGGGTCGCTCACCGTCTCCAGGGATCCGATGAACCGTTCGAATGTCTCCTCGTGGCCGGCGTAGGCGGATTCCGTGGCGTAGCCGCCCACCTCCACCGTCGTCCCGCCGGCCTCGGCGAAGGCGGTGCGACCGCGGAGGACACCGTCCTGCGTCCGCGCCCGAAACGAGAGCACCTCGGCCGGGAGCCCGTTGATCGACGTCCGCCGCCGGTCGAGGAGCGTCACGCCGTCCTGTGAGGCGAAGGAGCTCGCGGCCTCGGAGACGGAGGCCTCCTCGACCACGGCCCACCGCACGATGGCGTCCTCCTGGCCGCTCACCGCGGCGGCCAGGCCGGAGAGCCGCTGTCGCTCCCATCCGCCCGGGAAGGTCACGGCCACCTCGTGCCGGGGGTGGATGAAGAGCTGCTCGCGGAAGTAGCCGTTCCGCGGGTCGGGCCCGAAGGCCATGCCGTCCAGCCGTTGCAGGAAGACCTCGCGCTCGGTCCGGGTCGTCTCGAGCCGGGACTCGGCGATCGTGTCCAGCTGGGCCCGGATGTTCTCCACCCGGTCCCCCGGGTCGGGGTGCGTGGACAGCCAGGTGGGGAGCCCGCCTCCGCCGCCGGCTTCCGAGACCCGCCCCAGCATTCGGAACACGTCCATGGCCTCCCGCGGGTCCCAGTCCTCGGCCAGCATGTAGCGGACGCCCAGGGCGTCGGACTGGCGCTCGTCGTCCCGGCCGTACTTGAGGAAGAGCACCTGGAGGCCGGCCCCGGCCAGCCCCCGGAACTCGGCGAACTCCTCGCTCAGCACGCTGCCGATCCCGATGCCCAGGGTGGCGAGCTGGCGGCGGCTCAGTTGCTCGGCGGAGTGGCGGGCCGTGACGTGGCCGATCTCGTGTCCCACCACGGCGGCCAGCTCGGCGCCGGAGTTGAAGTAGGCCAGGATGCCCCGGGTGACGTAGATGAAGCCCCCCGGAAGCGCGAAGGCGTTCACCGTGGCGTCGTCGGCCACCTCGAAGCTCCAGGGCAGGTCCGGCCGGTGGGTCTCGGCCGCCATGGCCTGCCCCATCTCCGAGACGTAGGTCCCGATCTCCCCCTCCCGGTAGACGCCGATCTGACTCTCCACCTGCCGGGCGCCCTGCCGGCCCATCTCGATCTCCCGCTGCTCGCTGATCAGCATCAGCTGGCTCTCGCCGGTGGCGGGATTGGTGGCGCAGCCGGCCAGGACCAGCGAGGCGGCGAGGGCGGAGAGGAGGCCGCCCGTCGGGACGTCCGGCACGCCGCGGGTCGTCGGTCGGGGAACGTTCATGGTCCGATCACCGATACAGATGAGCGGGCGCGCCGGTCCTCCCTTCCGCAGCTACTGCACGACCAGCGCCGGGATGCTGTGACTGGCGGTGCTCCCGATTCCGAGCTCCCCGAAGGAGTTGTCCCCCCAGCAGTAGAGATCGCCCCCGGCCG
>CANPVF010000189.1 GCA_947581645.1 Candidatus Caribbeanibacter nitroreducens
CGCCACCATGGAGATCCTGGAGCTCCCGTCCCGACGGGCGGATCGGATACGCGTCCTGGAGGGGCTGGAGCTGGTGACGGTCACGCCCGAGATCGCCGACGAGCGGAGCCTCCGCGTCGACGAGGGCGCGCTGATCGTGGGCGTGGACCGCCAGGTCTCGTACCGCACCGGCCTCCAGGCCGGCGACGTCGTCGTCGCCGTGAACCGATCCCGGATCCGGAGCGCGGAGCAGACCGCCGAGCTCTTTCGCTACCACGCGGGGCGGGGACAGATTCTCGTCCGCGCCTACCGAGACGGCACGCTGTTCACCACCTCCTTCTTCATCCGCGGCTGACGGACCCGGGCGCCGAACGTCTCCCGCAGGGGAGACCGCCGGACGCCGCCGACAGCCCCCCGACCGAGCGAGCCCGTGCCCGACGACCACAGCGACAGCCCCGAGAGGGTCGGCAGCTACCCGCACCCGCTCATCGACCGGTACGCTTCGCCGGAGATGGCCGCGGTCTTCTCGCCCCGGCGGAAGGCCGAGACGTGGCGTGACCTGTGGATCGCCCTGGCCGAGACCCAGCGCGAGCTCGGGGTGGAGATCCCGGCGGGGGCCGTGGAGGCGCTGCGGGAGGCGCGGGAGGAGATCGACCTGGAGCGGGTGGCCGAGATCGAGCGGGAGCTCCGCCACGACGTCATGGCGCACGTCCACCACTACGGCGAGGTGGCGGAGGCGGCGAAGGGCTACATCCACCTGGGGGCCACCAGCGCCTTCGTCACGGACAACGCCGATCTCCTGCGGCACCGCCGGGGGTTGGAGATCGTGCGCCGACGCCTGCTGGGGGCCGTGTCGGCCCTGGCGGACTTCGCGGCCGAGCACCGGGACGTGCCGGCGCTGGGCTACACCCACCTGCAGCCCGCACAGCCCACCACGGTGGGCAAGCGGGCGTGTCTCTGGATCCAGGACCTGCTGGCGGACCTCCGCGACGTGGAGCGCGCCCTGGACGACCTCCGCCTGCGGGGCGCCCGGGGCACCACCGGCACCGAGGCCAGCTTCCTGGACCTGTTCGAGGGCGACGGCGAGAAGGTGGACCGGCTGAACCGCCGCCTGGCCGAGCGGCTCGGCTTTTCCGGGGTCTACGACGTGGTGGGCCAGACCTACCCGCGGACCGTGGACCGCCGCTGCCTGTCGGCCCTGGCCGGCGTGGGGGCCTCGACGGCGCGCTTCGGGCACGACATCCGGCTCCTGCAGGGCTTCGGCGAGATGGAGGAGCCCTTCCGCGAGAAGCAGATCGGCTCCTCCGCCATGCCGTACAAGCGCAACCCCATGCGGTCGGAGCGGATCTGCGGGCTCTCCCGGCACCTCTGCACGCTCGAGACGGACGCCGCGTGGACGGCCTCCGTGCAGTGGCTCGAGCGGTCGCTGGACGACTCCTCCAACCGCCGCATCTCCCTGCCGGAGTCGTACCTGACGGCCGACGCCGTCCTGCAGATCGTGCAGAACGTGGCCTCGGGGCTGGTGGTGCACGAGCCCGTGATCCGGGGTCGCCTGGACCGCTACCTCCCGTTCCTGGTGACCGAGAAAGTTCTGATCGCCGGGGTTCGGGCCGGAGGGGATCGTCAGGATCTGCACGAGCGCATCCGCCGTCACGCCATGGAGGCCCGGCGCCGGATGGACGAGGGGGCGTCCGACAACGACTTCCTGGACCGGGTGGCCGGGGACCCCGAGATCCCGCTGGAGCGCGACCGCCTGGAGGAGCTCGTCGTGCCGGCGGAGCTGGTCGGTCGCGCCCCCGAGCAGGTGGACCGGTTCCTGCAGGATCGGGTGGCCCCGAGGCTGGAGGAAGCCGACGACGTTCCCGAGGAGGCCGAGCTCCGGGTCTAGCCGGAGACGCCGCCCTCCGCCGGGCGCCGCCCGGCCGAATCGCGACCCCGACGTTCGACCGCGACCACGTTTCCATCGGAGGCCCGTCGATGACCGTCGTCGAGTCCACGGAGCTGCCCTTTCCCCTCCTGAAGCAGGGAAAGGTGCGGGAGCTGTACGACGTGGACGACTACGTCCTCCTGGTGGCGAGCGACCGCATCAGCGCCTTCGACTGCGTCCTCCCCGACCCGGTCCCTCAGAAGGGGGAGGTCCTCACCCAGATCTCCGCCTTCTGGTTCCGGCGGACGGAGCACATCGTCCAGAACCACATGGTGAGCGCCGACCCCGACGAGATCGTGCGCCGGGTGCCCGAGCTGGAGGAGACGCGCGACCGCTGGGCCTGGCGGGGCATGCTGGTCCGGCCCGCCAACCCCTTCGACGTGGAGTGCGTGGTCCGGGGCTACCTGGCCGGCTCGGGATGGCGCGAGTACCGGGAGGGCGGCACGGTGTGCGGCCACCAGCTCCCGGAGGGCCTCCGGCAGGGAGACCGCCTCCCGGAGCCGATCTTCACGCCGGCCACCAAGGCCGAGGAGGGCCACGACGAGAACATCGACTTCGAACAGACGAAGGACGTCGTCGGGGCCAAGCTGGCGCACCACCTCAGGGACCACAGCCTGGACCTCTACGAGTACGGGAGCGCGCGGGCCGGGGAGCGCGGCATCCTGCTGGCCGACACGAAGTACGAGTTCGGGTTCGCCACCACCGGCGAGATCCTGCTCATCGACGAGGTCATGACGCCGGACTCCTCCCGGTACTGGCCGGAGGAGGAGCACGAGCCCGGCCGGTCGCAGCCGTCGCTGGACAAGCAGCCGGTGCGCGACTACCTGGAGGGCCTCGCCGAGGACGGCGAGTGGAACAAGGAGCCCCCCGCTCCTAGCTTGCCCGACGACGTGATCTCCGCCACCACCGATCGCTACCTCGAACTGTACCGACGCATCACCGGGGAGGAGCTCCCATCGCTGTCTTCCACGTAGAGATCCGCATCACGCCGCGAGAGGGCGTCCTCGACCCCGAGGGAAAGACCATCGCGCGGGCGCTGGCCCAGCTGGGCCACGACGGCGTGGGCGAGGTGCACGCCGGACGGCTCGTGACGCTGGAGCTGGAGGCCCCCGACGCCGGGACGGCACGGGAGCGGACGGTGGAGATGTGCGAGGAGCTCATCGCCAACCCGGTGATCGAGGACTACCGCATCGACGTCGAGGAGTCCCCGGCGGAGTCGCCGGCGGGCGCCTCCTGACGCGGGGACGCACGTGAAGTTCGGCATCGTCCGCTTCCCCGGGTCCAACAGCGACCTGGACTGCCACCGCGCCGTCACCGAGGGGCTGGGCGCCCGGGCCGAGTACCTCTGGCACCGGGAGCACGACCTCCAGGGAGCCGACGTGATCCTGCTCCCCGGCGGATTCTCCTACGGCGACTATCTGCGCGCCGGCGCCATCGCCCGGTTCAGCCCCATCATGCGCGAAGTCGTGGACTTCGCCGAGCGGGGCGGCCCGGTGCTCGGCATCTGCAACGGCTTCCAGGTCCTGTGCGAGGCCCGGCTCCTGCCCGGCGCCCTGGCCCGGAACGAGGGGCTCCGCTTCCAGAGCCGACACGTCCACGTCCGCGTCGAGACCGCCGAGACGCCCTTCACGAGCGCGTACGGCGAGGGCGAGATCCTGCGCCTGCCCATCGCCAACGGAGAGGGACGGTACGTGGCCGACGAGACGACGCTGGACCGCATCGAGGGAGAAGATCGGGTGGTCATCCGGTACGTGGACGAGGACGGCGGGAGGAGCGACGAGGCCAACCCCAACGGCTCGGCCCGGGACATCGCCGGCGTGTGCAGCGCCGAGCGCAACGTGGTGGGCGTGATGCCCCACCCGGAGCGGGCGAGCCTCCCCTACCTGGGATCCACCGACGGGCTCGGCTTCCTGGAGTCCGTCCTGACGCGCACCGCGGGGGCGGCGTGAGCGACGGCGGCGAGGCGGACGCGAGCGCCGTGCAGTCCGGCGGGCACGGCGCCGGGGAGGCGTACCCGCCCGAGGTCACGCCGGAGCTGGTGGAGGAGCACGGCCTGAACGAGCGGGAGTGGGAGCTCCTGCTGGAGGCGCTGGGCCGGGAGCCCACCTTCGCCGAGCTCGGCGTCTTCAGCGCCATGTGGTCGGAGCACTGCGGCTACCAGCACACGCGACCGCTCCTGGCCGACCTCCCCACCGAGGGTCCCCAGGTGATCCAGGGCCCCGGCGAGAACGCCGGCGTCGTGGACGCCGGCGAGGGGTGGGGCGTTGCGTTCAAGATCGAGTCCCACAATCACCCCTCGGCGGTGGAGCCCTACCAGGGCGCCGCCACCGGGGTCGGCGGCATCCTCCGGGACGTGTTCACCATGGGCGCCCGGCCCGTGGCGGTCTTCGACAGCCTCCGGTTCGGCTCGCTGGACTCCCCGCGATCGCGCTACCTCCTGGACGGCGTCGTCCGCGGCGTCGGGGACTACGGCAACTGCGTCGGCGTGCCCACTCTGGGCGGCGAGACCGTCTTCGACCCCATCTACGAGCGGAACCCGCTGGTGAACGTCATGTGCGTCGGCTTCCTCCCGAAGGAGCGGCTGATCCGGGGGGAGGCCGAGGGGGTCGGGAACGCCGTCATGGCCGTGGGCGCCCGGACGGGACGCGACGGCATCCACGGGGCCACCTTCGCCTCGGAGGAGCTGGACGAGGAGTCGGACAGCCGGCCCCAGGTCCAGGTGGGCGACCCGTTCACCGAGAAGTTGCTGCTGGAGGCCAGCCTGGAGCTCATCGAGCGGGACCTGCTGGTGGGCATCCAGGACATGGGCGCGGCGGGGCTCACGTCCAGCGCCACCGAGATGGCGGCCCGCAGCGGAACCGGGGTCGAGATCGACATCGACCGGGTCCCCACCCGGGAGCCCGGGATGACGCCCTACGAGATCCTGCTCTCGGAGTCCCAGGAGCGGATGCTCGTGGTGGCGCGCCCCGGACGGGAGGAGGAGGTCCGGGAGGTCCTGGACCGGTGGGAGCTGGAGGCCGCCACCATCGGCCGTGTCACGGACGACGGCCGCTTCCGGGTATTGAACGCCGGGGAGACGGTGGTCGACATCCCGGTGGAGCCGCTGGTCGACGGGTGTCCGACCTACGTCCGCGACGGCGTGGAGTCCGGGGAGGTCCGGGAGCGACGCGAGCGGGACCTCTCGCCCTACCTGGACCCGGGTTCGGACCGGGAGGCGGAGGACGCCCTGCTGGAGATCCTGGATTCTCCCTCCGTGGCGTCGCGGCGCTGGATCTACGACCAGTACGACACCTCGGTCCAGACCCGCACGGTGGCCGGTCCCGGAGGCGACGCCGCCGTGATCCGCCTGGCCGACACCCGCCGCGCGGTGGCGGCCACGGTGGACGGCAACGGCCGCTACGTCTACCTGCACCCGCGCCGCGGGGCGCAGATCGCGGTAGCGGAGGCGGCCCGCAACCTGGCCTGCGTGGGCGCACGCCCCCTGGGCATCACCAACTGCCTCAACTTCGGCAACCCCGAGGGCGAGGCCGTCTACCACCAGCTGGAGCAGGCGGTGGCCGGGCTCGGGGAGGCGTGCCGCGCCCTCGACACGCCGGTGACCGGCGGCAACGCCTCGCTGTACAACGAGACGCCGGCCGGGCCGATCTACCCGACGCCGTCGGTGGGCATGGTCGGGGTCATGGACGACCTGGCGGATGCGGTGCCACAGGGCTTCCGGGGCTCGGGCGACGACGTGTGGCTGGCGGGCACGACGCGGGACGAGATCGGCGCGTCGGAGTACCTGTCGGCCTGCCACGGCGTGGTGGCGGGCCCGCCGCCGTCGCTGGACCTGGAGGAGGCGAGCCGGCTCGTGGACTTCCTGCTGGCGGCGGCCGGGGCGAACCTGGTGATCTCCGCCCACGACTGCTCCGACGGCGGACTCGCCGTGGCCCTGGCGGAGTCGGCCCTGTCGGCTCGTGACGGCCCGCACGGGGTACGGTGCGTCGTGTCCGGCGGCGAGGAGCTGTCCCCGGCCGCGGCCCTGTTCGGCGAGTCGCAGTCCAGGGTGGTGCTCTCGGCCGATCCCGACGACGGTCCCGGGCTCCGGCGGATCGCCGACGAACACGGGGTCCCCCTGGCGCGCATCGGGCAGGTCGGGGAGCCCGGAGGACGCTTGCGCCTCTCGGCCGCGGGCCGGGACCTGGACATCGCCATGCGCGAGATCCGTGACGTGTACGAGAGCGCCCTTCCCCGCCGGATGGAGGACCAGGCGGGCCTGACCACCTGATCGAACCGGGACCGTGCCGCGCGGCGGCTCCGGACCCGGCCGGCCCGATTCCCGCTAGAGCCGAACCGAACCCCCGAGCTCCATGTCCAGAACGCTCCCGATGGTCAGCGACGGCGTCGCTCCTCCCG
>CANPVF010000190.1 GCA_947581645.1 Candidatus Caribbeanibacter nitroreducens
CGGTCGGTGAGCCCTCCCTCCGGCGCCTCGGCGAGCCACAGGATCCGATCCCGGAGGGGCATCCCCTCGACGTGCTGCTCCCACGCGTCCAGGACGGCGTCCGCCCCGCAGTCGGTCTCCACGCCGACCAGGAGGAGCCGCTCCGAGGAGGGCGGGGCCAGCGAGAGGGTGGGCTCCTCCGAGTCGACGTCCGGCCGGCTCATCCGGCGCAGCGCCGCCGCGTAGCTGGCGGTGTTCGGAGAGTCGCCGTGGTACTGGACCACCAGGTCGCGCACCTGGCGGCGCACCTGTCGCTCGGCGACGCTCCGGACGCCGCGACCGTCGGAGCGCGAGTGACGCACCAGCTTGGTCAGCACGCGCAGCAGCCAGTCGGAGATCTCCAGGTACTCGTGATCGTCGGCCGCCCGGACCAGGCGCTCCAGGTTCTCCGGGGACAGGTGGGGGGCGGCCTCCAGGATCAGCGCGCGGACGTCCTCCTCGCTGGGACGGTCCCCGGCCAGAAGTGCGCCGAGCTGCTCGTCGCCCAGCCGGTCGAGCACCTCGTCGAGGCGCTCGGCGTACTCCGACCGCTCCCCCTCCTCCGTCGCCGCGGCCGACTCGGCCCGGCGAAGCACGCGGCGTGCCATGGTCCGGACCAGCTCCGCGACCCCGGGGTCGTGGATGCGATCGGCCAGGGCCTCTCCCACCGATCCGGACTGCAGCCGGGACTCGGCGAGGTCCTCGGCGTCCTCCAGCCCGTGGGCCACCGCGGCCAGCTCCCGCCAGATCTGCTCGGCCCCGGCGTCCGGGTCGTCCGGCGGCAGGTCGGAGCGTCGGAGCCGGAGGGCGTCGTAGGGGAGCAGCTCCACGACCAGGTGCTCCAGCTTCGGAGGCTCGGGCACCTCGTCCCGGTCCATCCGCCGCCGCGCGGTGCGCGCCGACCCCGACTCCTCGCCCTCCTCGCCGTCGCCCTCGTCCGCGTCCCCGGAGGCCAGCCAGCGTCCCAGGGAGCGCATCTCCTCCTCCGACACGCCCTTCTTCACGCGCAGGGCGGCGGCGTGGCGGTCGTGGAGGCTCCGGGCCACGGTGCGACAGACGCGGTTGTCGGGCCGCGTGCGGCCTGTCCCCTCGACCTCGAGGGTGTCCCGCAGGACCGTGATCCGGAGCTCCCGGGTGCCGCCGAGCGCGTCCAGCGCCTCCGCGGCCGCCTCGGCCGACCGGAGCCCGGTCTGCGTGAGGGCCGGGTGGCCCACCGGGTAGACCTGGTGCTTCTGGACCAGCCGTCCGAACTCGACCAAAAACTCCGAGACTTCCGCCGGCAGGGACTCCCCCTGGTCCGACGGCCCCGCGTCCCCCGGAGGCGCGGCCCCTGCTCCTCCCTCGCCCCTCTCCCGGCGGATGCGATCCTCCCGGTCGGTCTGTCCCTGATGTTCGGGGGACGGGCCCATGGCTTGTCGGCCTCCGTGGAGGTGGCGGAGCATCGGAGCGGCCGGGGTCCTCGGCCGCTCGCGGTCGGCTCCGATCTACGGTTCGCAAGATAGGGACGGCTCGCCCCAGGGGGAACACCGGGGAGGAGCGGCGTGGCCGGGGAGGATGGACGTACGCCGCTCCTCCGGCCGCGGCGGTGACTCGATCTCACGTCGACCGTGCAGCGCTCGCGCAACGGGGCGACGTGCCGGATCCCATCTCCTATTCCGGTAAGCAACTATGTGACAATAATATGACGGTACTCGGCCCGCGCTGCGAATCCGGTATTCCTCCTGCACTCGCTGTGGACCGCGGACGCCCGGATCCACCGTAACCGACACCGCAACCGAACCCCGGAGCGATCCACATGAGCTCCTCCGTGACCTGTCACCTGGCCCGGGGCGACGGCAGCCGCTGGATCGTCACCTCTTATCGGCGGGGACCCGACGGAGTGACGGTCAGCGCCGTGCGCGAGCTGGACGCCGACGCGGCCGACGACGCCGGAGCGGTCACCGGCGATGGCGGTCCGCCGGCGCTGCGACGAGCGCGGCTCGCGGAGGACGATCGGCTGGAGTGGAGGGGGGCGGACGGACGGATCCTGGCCTCCTCCGCGCCGGTACCGGGAGAAAATCCCGGCTCCTGACCGCGGGGCAGGAATTCCTCCCGGATCTCGCGATCCACATCCCCCCCGTCCCCGGTCCGGAAGAGGCCGATCAGTCGCGTGACGTGGGCACGATCGCCGAAATCGCATTGCCGGCACCCGCCTTGATCGTTCGCTGGATGGTGTTCGTTTCACGACCCAGCCCAGCGAGGTCTGCATGCCGAAGCCCGTCGGTCGCCCCGGCCACGTCCCCGCCGATTCGCCTCCCGCACCGCCGCGGGTCCCCGAAGGGGCCCCCGCCCGGCCGAGATCGGTTCCGGTGGGCCGGGGGGAGAGCCGGGAGCATGAGCAGACGACGGAGCGGGAGGAGTTCACGCCGTACTTCCAGGCCATCCGCTCGCTGGAGGACGGATCGATGCTGGCGGCCGAGGTGCTGGTCCGGTGGACGCCCCCGAGCGACGGGTGCGTGGCTCCCGTCGGCCCCGGGCTGGCCGAGCGGGCGGGGGTGATCGGTCCCCTCGGACGTCGAGTGCTCGTCCGCGCTGCACAGATCCTGGACGGGTGGGGCGAGGCCGCCCCCCCGAGGCTGCACCTGAACCTCAGCGACCAGGACGTTCGTGGCGGCGGGGCGCTGGCGGCCGGGCTGTGGCGGGCGGTCGACGAGGTCGGCATTCATCCGGGCCGGCTCTGCCTCGAGGTGGGAGAGCGTCAGGCGCGCGCGGCGAAGGAGCAGGTGAGGAATCTGCGGGAGCTCGGGGCGCAGGTGGCGCTCGACCGCTTCGGCGCGGGCTTCGCCTCGTACTCGCTGCTGGGCCAGCTCCCGCTGACTGACCTCAAGCTCCATGCGTCGCTCGTGCGGTCGGTGGGAAGCAGCCACCGGTCACGGAACGTGGTCGAGCGCATCGTCGACCTGGCCCGTGACCTCGGGATCCGCACCGTGGCCGAGGGCGTGCAGACGGCTGAGCAGGCCCGGCAGCTTCGTGAGTGCGGATGCCGGGTCGGTCAGGGCAGGCTCCTCGGTCAGCCGCTCCCCCCGGAGGAGTTCCAGGAGAGTCTCCTCAGCGGCGCCATCCCCCCTCGCTCCAGCGAAAGCTCTGGATGAAGCCCGTGGGGTGGACGAGCACCACGCTCACCACCGCCGGATCACCGTCCCGGCGCAGGTAGACTCCGCCGGCGGGGGCCAGGAGGCCGGTGGGCCATCGCACGCCGCCCTCCGGCCGGAACACGATGGGATTGCTCGGAAGCTCGATGGCCGCCTTCGGCCCGCCGGAGTAGCCGCCGACTGAGCCGGCGGCGCCGAGCCCGAACGACACCCCCTCCGGCAGCCGTCGTCCGCTGACGCCCGCGGCCTCGTCCGGGAAGGGAATCTCCGTGGCGGTCACCTCCTCGGGCGTGGCACCGGGAGCCGCCGTCGAGTCGCCGTCCAGCTCCACCCAGGCCGTGTAGAAGTCCTCCCTACCCGCCGGCTCGAACTCCACGTGCACCGGCCGCTCCAGCGCCACGGCCCGGTACCGGGCGGTCTCCAGCACGCTGGCCAGCTCCGCCGCAGCGCTCCGGACCGGGTCCCGGGCCGGGCTCCCCTGCAGGTAGGCGGGAAGGGCCGCCCCGGCCAGGAGGCCCACCAGCGCCACGACGACGAGGATCTCGGACAGACCGACCCCCGCCGCGGCCGCGGCGAGCATCCGGTCGACCGACCGTCGTGGGTGAGGTTGCATGGGTCGCTGGCGGCTCCCGGCCGTGGGCGATTCGAGCGCGATCCGTCGGTCCCCGGGCTCCGGCATCCCGCACGTCCCGTGCAGGAGAACGCAGGATTTCCGCAACTTCATGTGGATCAACATCCTGCCCACCGGATCGATCACGACGTGAGCGGCGACAGGCCCGCCGCGGAGTGAAATCTTTTCACGGGCCGGCGACGAAGTCCTCCGCCGTCCCGGAGCCGCCTCCCGGCCTTGCCGCCCGCGCCGCGAAGCCCGTAGTGTCGGCCGGGCGAGGGGTGGTCCGGGGCCGATCCCCCGGGCCGCCGTCGCCGGACTCCTGCACGTGACGAGCGCCGCGAGGCGGAGGTGACACGCACCGGATGAGCGCACGCATTCTCCTGGGAGGCGGGCCGGGGGGCGCCGGGTTCATCGACTGGAGCCGGGTCGTCGCGCCCGACGACCTGGGCGCCGACCAGACGCTCCGGGCCCGCTCCTACGTCCTCATCGCCGACGGCGAGGACCCGGAGGAGATCTACGGGACCCTCTCCCGGATCCGGCAGCATCCGATGCCCGGCGTCTACCTCACCCCCGTGGTGGTGGCGACGGCCGAGGAGGAGGGGC
>CANPVF010000191.1 GCA_947581645.1 Candidatus Caribbeanibacter nitroreducens
ACCGCGCCGTGGCAAACTGGACTGCCTCATTTCGCGTCGCGGACAGTCTCCAGTGGCCGATCGTCTGTCCTGAGGTTCGGCTGGTACGGAGACGAATGTCCCACGACCGCAGTTCGGAGGACGCGACGCCCCGGTCCGGAAACCGCCCGGCCGCCTGGGTCCGGGAGCTCGCTCCGCCGTCCATCAGACTCGTCCCCAGAGGATCGCTTGCTTCACCTCTGCGATGGACTTCATCACCTTGATGTCCCTGGGGCACGCGCGGGTGCAGTTGTGGATGGTGCGACAGCGCCAGACGCCCTCGCGGTCGTCCATCGCCTCCAGGTGCTTGCCGACGTCCCGGTTCCGGCTGTCGAAGATGAAGCGGTGCGCCTGGACGATGGCGGCCGGCCCCACGTAGTCCTCGTAATAGGGGTCGTCCCGCCGATCGGGCTGATAGCGGCGGATCGTGACGGTGACGTTCACGGCGCGACTCCTCCGACTCCAGTGATCGGTTGCTCGGTCACCGGTCTTCCTGCCCCAACTTCTCCTTCAGGTCGTCGAGAGCCCCGGTCCAGGGACAGCTGGCGTCCAGCCACCGGAGAGCACCCTCGAGGTCCTGAAACTCTCGGAGGACCTGATACCTGCTCGTCCGAATCGGGCCGTTCGGGCCGCCCTCGGGGTGGCCGACGCGCAGCCCGACGACGACGGTCTCCCGCTCGGTCACGAACAGGTGGACCTGGTTTTCGATGCCGGCGGCGCGCGGTCTCATGCGGCCGACCGCGGCCTCCCGTCCGCGGAAGGCCATCTCTCCACCGCTGTGCGCCGCGAGCCGATAGAACTGCATCGCTCCCGTGCTGACGCGGAGCTGACCGGGCGCGGTGTCGACCGCTGTCATTCGCTTCTCCTCGCGGGCGTGATCCGACGGGAAACGGCTCACCGCGACGATCGCTCCGGGCAATATCCGAGGCGAGTCGGCCGTCATCAGCAACGAAATCGTACCAAGGGACGGGTAGTTTGTAAAGGTTTTCATCAAATCATCCTTGTAATCTTTCCCGCCGACCTTTATCCTTGCTCGTGCGCAGACAACAGTGAAGCGAATTTCCAATGGAACTGGAGGAGCACGATGGTGACGACCGAGGCGAGCGCGACCTGGAATGGAAAGCTGGCTGCCGGCGACGGTACCGTTCGTTCCCCGACCCTGGACGAGCCCTATTCCTTCGCGGCCCGATTCGAAGGTCGCGACGGATTGAAGCCGGAGGAGCTCGTCGGCGCGGCGCTGAGCAGTTGCTACGCGATGGCGCTGGCGCACGGGCTGGCCGATCAGGGGCACGATCCGCGGTCCGTGGAGGCCCGGGCCCGGGTCACGTTCGACCCGGACGACCTCGCGATTACCACGATCGAACTGGCGGTCGAGGGGTGGGTGCCGGAGATCGACGATGATGGATTCAGGGCTGCAGCCGAGGCTGCCAAGGACGGGTGCCCCGTCTCGAAGGCGCTCTCGGGCGTGGAGATATCGCTGGTCGACGCTCGGCTGGCCGAGGTCGGATGAGCTATGGAGTGAGCGGACGCTCAGCGGAGGAGGCTCCGATGACCCACGCGCGTGAGCTGGCGTCCTTCGTGGCCGGGGCGACCTTCGGCGACCTGTCGGAGGACGCGCTCCGGGAGCTCAAGATCCGGGTGCTGGACTCCCTGGGCTGCGCCATCGGCGCGGTGGCGGGGGAGCCGGTGCGCATGATCCGTGGCCAGATCGACGAGTTCGGCGGCGCGGAGCTCTGCACCCTGATCGGCGGCGGCCGGGCGGCGCCGGACCGGGCCGCTTTCTACAACGGCGCCCTGGTGCGCTACCTGGACTTCAACGACAGCTACCTGGCGCCGGGCGAGACCTGCCATCCGAGCGACAACCTGGGCGCGGTGCTGGCGTGCGCCGAACACGCCGGCGGCGACGGGCGGGACCTGCTCACGGCGCTGGCCGTGGCGTACCAGGTCCAGTGCCGGCTCAGCGACGAGGCGCCGGTCCGGGACCGGGGCTTCGACCACGTCACCCAGGGCGCCTTCTCCACGGCCGCCGGAGCGGCGAAGGCGCTCGGACTCGACCGGGAGCGGATCGCCAACGCCGTGGCCATCTCCGGCACGGCGAACAACGCGCTCCGGGTGACCCGCACCGGAGCCCTCTCCCACTGGAAGGGGCTCGCCATGCCCAACACGGGCCGGAACGGCGTGCACGCCGCCTTCCTGGCCGCCCGCGGCGTCACGGGCCCGCCCGAGGTGTTCGAGGGCAACAAGGGGTGGCGGTGGTCGGTCTCCGGCGACTGGGAGCTGGACTGGGCGGCCGAGGACCTGGAGCGGGTCACCCGCACGGACATCAAGAAGTACAACGCCGAGATCCACTCGCAGTCGTCCGTGGAGGGGGCCCTGGAGCTGAAGCGGGAGCACGGGATCGACCCCGCCGAGATCCAGCGGATCGACCTCGAGGTCTTCGACGTCGCCTACGACATCATCGGCGGCGGCGAGGAGGGCGGAAAGAAGGACGTGGAGACCAAGGAGCAGGCTGACCACAGCCTGCCCTACATCGTGGCCGTGGCGCTGCTGGACGGCGGCGTCCATCCGGAGCAGTACCGACCCGGGCGCATCCGCGCGGACGACGTGCAGGAGCTGCTGCAGAAGGTGCACGTGCACCGCAGCGAGGAGTACTCCGAGCGGTTCCCGGAAGCCCACGCCTGCCGCGTCCGGATCACCACCCGGGACGGCGAGAGCGTCGAGACGGAGAAGGACGGCTACGAGGGCTTCCACTCGCAGCCGATGTCCTGGGACACGGTGGAGGCCAAGTTCCGGCGGCTGTCGGAGCCCTGCGCCGACGGGAGACTGAAGGCGGAGATCATCGATGTGGTCCGCGGGCTGGAGGAGGCCGATCTCGAGGAGCTGACCGGCCCGCTGGCGCGCGTCGAGGTGCCGACCTAACAACAACCGAGCGGACGACAGAGGAGGGGAGACCCATGAGCGACGACGAGCGAGCCTTTTCGTTCCTCCGGCTGAACGACCGGGGGGAGAAGCCCCGGAGCCGGGGGGTCACCGAGATCCGGGGACCGTACTACGATCCCGTCGGGCCCCGGTACCTGCGGGACATCCTGGACACCGTCGGCGAGTACGTGGACATCTTCAAGTTCAGCGGCGGCTCCTTCAGCCTCATGCCGCGGACCGCCGTGGAGGCCCTGATCGACATCTGTCACGACCACGACGTGCAGGTGTCCACCGGCGGGTTCATCGAGACGGTGGTCACCCGCGGCCCCGACCAGGTGGACCGCTACCTGGAGGAGTGCCGGGACCTGGAGTTCGACATCGTCGAGGTCTCGAGCGGCTTCCTCTCCATCCCCATCGACGACCTGGTGCGGCTCACCGAGAGGGTCCAGGAAGCGGGGCTGAAGGCGAAGCCGGAGATCAACATCCAGTTCGGGGCCGGCGGCGCCAGCCGCGTCGAGGAGCTGGAGTCCGAGGGCGTGCAGGACCCCGGCGCCGCCATCCGCGAGGCGAAGCGGCACCTGGACGCCGGCGCCTACATGATCATGGTCGAGTCGGAGGGGATCACCGAGCAGGTGCGGGAGTGGCGGACCGACGTCATCGCCGAGATCACCGACGAGCTTGGGCTCGAGAAGGTCATGTTCGAGGCCGCCGACCCCGAGGTCTACGAGTGGTACGTCAAGAACTTCGGGCCCGACGTGAACCTCTTCGTCGACAACTCACAGATCGTCCACCTGGAGTGCCTGCGGTCCGGCATCTGGGGCACGAAGAGCCTCTGGGGCAGGGTCCAGACCTACGACGGCTGACCGGGATCCCAGCGCTCCTGTAGTTCTTCCGCTGCCGGATCAGCGGTGGTGCTTCATGTAGCCGTCACCAACGGACCTCGCGTTTTCTTGGAGCGGGACGAGGAGTCCCGTATGGTGGCCGTGCGCCGAGGAGAGACGAAAACTGTCCTCGCGCTCAATTCATCGTTGCAACACCCTCGGGGAGTCTGAGTCTGTGACTCGACTCGAGAGGAGCGACGGTGCCTGGAGAGAGACTGACCCTGGAGGAACGAGAGATCATCTCCCGCGGGCTGGTGGCCGAGAAGTCCTTCCGCGAGATCGGACGGGAGCTGGAACGCCCGGCGTCGACGGTGAGCCGGGCGGTGGGCCGCAACGGTGGTCGAGCCTCCTACCGGGCGTGTGAGGCCCATCAGACGGCAGACGAGCGGGCGCGGCGTCCCCGTCCCCGCAAGCTCGCCACCCGCCAGGAAGAATCGGAGAACGAGCCGGCGGCCTGTCGGGAAAGGCCGGGGGAGACGGTGTAAGGAATCCCTGACTTCGACGGCGCCGAGACACCGAGCAGAGGG
>CANPVF010000192.1 GCA_947581645.1 Candidatus Caribbeanibacter nitroreducens
GGGGCATTCGGCTCGGCTGGGCGGGCCGCCCGGGTTCCCGATCAGGGAGCGTCTATCACACCACGCGCGAGGATGCGACGATGAGCGTTCGAAGCACGGCTGTCGCCGCCGCTTCTGCCGCCGTCCTGGTCGCCTTTCCGGCGGCCGCGTCGGCACAGGGCGGAGGACAGCAGCAACAGCAGCAGCAGATGCTGCAGAACGCCGAGGAGGGCATCCAGATCATGGAGCGGATGCAGGAGCGATTGGGGCAGGGTATGTGAGTGCCTGACAGAGGTGGTCGGACCCGGCCGGGGGCGCCCTTTGGGGCAGTCCCGGCCGCTTCAATCGTGCAGACGTCGCCGATCGCGGCCCTTCCGTTCCGGGCGAATCGCTGCTCGCCGGAGCGGGGGCCTCGACACGCGTGTTACGGAGTCCCGCAGCGAGACCGAATTTATTCCCGTCTCGCGCCCCGGAACGGCGGAGGACATATGCGTCAGTCGTGATGTAAATAGTTGTCTGGTGGTGGTTTGGGTTCTTTTGACGGATCAGGCCCGCAGGTTGCATCGATAACGCCTTCCACAGCCGTCCCTTCTCCGAGATCGACTCGCCCGCAAAGAGGAGATATCCGTGAACGAATCGAGCCTTCGCTACGTCCGCCGCGTCACGCTCTCCGTCCTCGGCGCCTCGGTGCTGCTCGTGGGATGCGAGATGTCGGCGGGGCCGGATCGGGCAGCCCGACACGAGAGTGCCGCCGGCGATTCGGCCGATGCGGCCGAGTTCGAGGGCTACGTCGCCTCGGTGGACACGGCCGGCTCGTCGCTGACCCTGACCCACATGGAGGACAGCGTGACGGTCCTGGTCGACGACAGCACCGAGTGGGAGAGCGCCGACGACGGGGACGACGACCACTACCTCGTCGGCCTGGACGAGGTGCAGACGGCCCTGGACTCCGGGTGGACCGTGGAGGCCGAGGCCGAGGGGACGGAGCAGCCGGACGGCTCGATCCTGGCCCGCGAGCTGGAGGCTGAGGTCGAGGACGACGACCACGAGGACGGGAACGACGCGGGCTGACGCCGCGAGCGGTGCCCGGGGGCGCGAACATGGCGATGCAGGGCGGGAATCCCCTCGGAGCCGTCTCGGTCAGCCGTCCGAACGGGGCGATCTGCGCTACTTTTTGCAGTTTCCGGCGTCGGAACCGCGCAGGGCGGTCACTTGGAAAATACTGTATTTTATTGTCCTGATTGTGTTTGTGTTGGTGAATCGCGCCCGGAAGGGGAGTTGCGCGGGTTGAGCGATCGAACCACCGGAGACGTCCATCGATGAAGACGCGGAGCGACGACATGAATAGAAAGAAGCACATCCTGAGTACGGCGGTCACTGCTGCCCTGACTCTCGCCGCCGCGGCCTGCGGCGACGCCACCGGGCCGGAGGGAGCCACGTCCGTCGCCTTCCGCACGGCGGACGACGCTGCGTCCGCGTCCGTGAGCCCGGGCGACGTCTCCTTCTCGCACTCCTCGGACCCGGACGCTGCCACCCTGAGCGTCGACGGCAGCAACGGGCAGCTCACGATCGCCTCCGTGCACTTCATCCTGGCGGAGTTCGAGCTGGAGCGCGCCGACGAGGCCGAGGACTGCGACGACGACGCGGCCAGCGAGGAGGCATGCGAGGAGTTCGAAGCGCCCATGGGCTTTCTGGAGCTCCCACTCACGGGCGAGAACGCGGTGGCCGTGCAGCAGGCCGTGGCCGCCGGCAGCTACGACGAGCTGGAGTTCGAGATCGAGGATCTCGAGGAGGACGAGGAGGACGATGACGGAGCCGAGATCCAGCAGCTGCTGACCGACATCCGCGATCAGTTCCCGGGCTGGCCGGAGAAGGGGAGTCTTCGCGTCCACGGCACCTTCACGCCGAAGGACGATCAGGGGAACCTCCTGACCGGGGAGGCCCGCGACTTCACGGTCTACTTCGAGGCCGAGGTCGAGGTCGAGAAGGAGTTCGACACCCCGGTCGAGATCACCGAGCAGAACAGCGCGATGACGGTCAGCGTGGACCCTCGCATGTGGTTCGAGGTCGGTGACGGCACCGTCGTGGACCTGTCGCAGTACGACTTCGATCCGGAGGCGGGCCAGCCCGTTCCCGAGTTCGAGGTGGAGGCCGAGAACGGACTCAGCGAGGCCTTCCTGAGCGTCGAGCACGGAGGATCGTGACGGGCGCCAAACACGCGTAACCCGAAGGGGGGAAGCAACGCCACCGGCTCCAGAAGCCCTGATCCCCGGGGCGGGGGCGAACAGGGAACCACGGCTCGCAGCACCGTGATCCGCTGTCAGGCGCTCTGTGCCCCCCGCCCGACTACAGCCGCAGGCTCCAGCCAGCCGACAGCGAGAAGTCGGGGCTCGACTCGGTGAGGCCGGCGGCCGCCGAGAAGCTGATCCCGGTGCGTCCGGTCTGGCCCGGAAAGACGCTCAGCCCGCCGGAGATCGTCATGGGCGGGTCCGTGCCCTCCAGGATCCGGGTGTAGCCGGAGAACATGGCGTTCACGCCCACGGAGCCGGAGACGTGTCCGATGCCCGCCGCGTAGGAGAGGGCGTTCTTCAGCTCCAGGTCCGGCATGTCGCCGAACGCCCAGTACTCCAGGTCCGTGAACACGTAGGCGTCGCCCAGCTGACGGCTCACCGAGCCGCCCACGCCGACGTCCGTCTGGCCCGTGCCGAATCCCTGGTCCACGTCGGCCACGGGCAGTTTCAGGTCGCCCCGCAGCGAGAGAGTCACGGGGGCGCCGTCCTCCTCGCGGACGGCGGTGACCGACATCCCGAGCATCGGATCGCCGGCCCCGATCTCGTCATAGGTGGCCGTGTCCGCGATCGTGATGGGCTCGTGGGCGGCTTCCACCCGGTCGCCGCGAACGCTTCCCGACGCGCCGCCTCCCATGCCGTCTCCTCCCCCTCCGCCGCGCCGGGTGAGGCTGTCGCGGACGGTGCCGGACTGCGGGCCGCCGGTGGGAATGGGGGTGCCCGTGGACGTCGAGATCCAGGGCGTGGTCTGGTAGATCACCGGCATCGAGGCCGACAGCTGGACCCGGTCCCATCGCACCTGGAGCCCGTTCAGAAGCGACACGCTGTGGGAGCGCTCCGTGAACAGGTATTCACCTGTGGAATAGTGGATCGAGCCCGTGTAGGTGACATCGGGGCTCTGCTGGGCCGGGGCCGGAGACCAGGCGGCCAGGATCGCCGCGAGGGCGACCCCGGCCGCGCTGCCGTACGTTCCGCGGCTCACTGGCCCTGGCCCTGTCCGAGCCGATTCCGGATTCGCTCCATGATCTGAACGCTCTCGTCGGCGTTTTCGAGCATCTCGCGCCAGCGGTTCTGCAGCTGCTCCATGTGTCGCTGCATCTGCTGGTCGCCCTGGAAGGCGCGGTCGCCCATCATCATCCGCAGGCGCTCGCCGTTCCGATTCATGTGACGCAGCATGTCACCGGTGCTCTGCGTCATGTCGCGGAGCTGCTGGTGCTGCCGGAGCCGGTCCTGGAGCCGGTCCTGGTCCATCGACCGGTCGCGCAGGCGGTCCATCTGCTGCTCCAGCTGCCGGTCCATCTGCGTGCAGCGATCCTGCAGTTGCCGGGCGTGCTGCCGCATCTGCTGCATGTGCTGCATCTGCTGCTGCATCATCTGCTGCTGCTTCTGGGCCTGTTGCTGCCCCTTGCCGCCCTGCGCCGTCACGGTCGCCGGGAAGGCGACCAGGAAGGCTGCGGAGACGGCCGCGACAGCGGCGGTTCGGATGTTCATCGTGGTTCTCCCTCGGGGTTGTCGTGTGTGAGGAGAACGCCGGCGGGCCCCGAACGCCCGACGACGAGGTCCATCGGCTCGCCGGACGGCCCCCGGCGTCTCCTCGTCAGGTGTTTTCAATCTCGCCCCGATCGTCGCGGTCGTCTGTCGGGAGCGAGTGGACGCCCGTGTGGGGAATGTCGATGGCGTACTGTGGCGAGGGATCCCGCACGGGCCCGCGTCGTCTGGTAGCGTGCAACGGACCGCGAATTATGCGACAGCCGGTTCCGACACGACCGGGACGTCCG
>CANPVF010000193.1 GCA_947581645.1 Candidatus Caribbeanibacter nitroreducens
CGGCAACGCGGGTCATCTGGCCGGCCGCGCCGACATCGCCCGCCGGTGGTCCGAGCGGGGCCTCGACGTGCTCCTCTTCGACTACCGGGGCTACGGGCTCAGCGAGGGGAGCCCCTCGGAGGCCGGGCTCTACGCCGACGCCCGGGTCGTCTACCGGCACCTGCGCCGGGAGCGGGACGTCTCCGCGAGGCGCATCCTCCTGCACGGCCACTCCCTGGGCGGAGCGGTGGCGGTGGAGCTGGCCTCGGAGCGGCCGGTCGCCGGGCTGATCGTGAGCGCCGGCTTCTCCACCCTCCCCTCCCTGGCCTCGCGCCTCTACGCCTGGCTCCCGGATCGCGCGTTCCGGGGCTGGGACCGGAACCGGTTCGACAGCGAGAGCCGCATACGGCACGTGGACGCCCCCTTCCTGGCGGTGGCCGGCGGGCGGGACGAGATCGTGGCCCCGGCGGAGGTCCGCCGCCTGTACGAGGCCGCGGCCGAGCCGAAGCGGTGGATGGAGGTGTCCGGCGCGCGGCACAACGACCTCCTGGACCGCGCGCCCTTCTGGCGGGCGGCCGAGGAGTTCGCGGAGCGTGCCCTCGGGGACGTCAGGTGAAGGGCGACTCCGCCGTGGGCTGCACCTCTTCCTCCTCCTTCTCGACCTCCGCCCGGTAGGCCTCCGCCCGGTCGCTCCCCTCCTCCTCGTCCCACCTCTCCAGGATGTGTAGGACCGCGTGGTAGGGGTCGATGTGGAAATGCTCCTCGCCGAGCCAGCTGCCCAGCCCCGAGTCCTCCACCACGTCGCGGATCGGCCCCGTGAGCCCGGCGAAGTGGAGCTCCACCTCCCACTCGTCCAGGGTGTTGGCGATCTCCTCCAGGGACTCCACGGCCGTGGTGTCCAGGTAGTTGATGCTCATCCCGTCGAGCACGACGGCCCGCACGTTCCGCCCCTCCTCCTGGGTCTTCTCCATGATGAAGTCCCGCAGGAACTTGGCGTTGAAGAAGGAGAAGCCCGCCTCCACCCGGAGGACCAGCAGCCCCTCCACCGGCTCCGCCTTGGAGAACCGGTTCAGGTTCTTGAAGGAACGGGTCGCCCGCAGGTGGCCGAGCTCGGCCACGTGGGGGCGGCTGATCCGGTACAGCACGGCCAGGGTCGCGGCGCCGATGCCCACGAGGATGCCCTCCTGGATGCCGACGCCGAGGGTGGTGAGGAAGGTGACCAGGGCCACGTAGCCGTCGGCGCGCTTGGCCAGGTACAGGTAGCGGATCTCCGCCGGGTCGATGAGCCCGAGCCCGGCGACGATGATGATCGCCGCCAGCACCGGCATGGGCACGTAGTAGAAGAAGTCGGTCAGGAACAGCAGCGTGCCGGCGATCAGCGCCGCCGCGAAGACGTTGGACAGGGCCGTGCGGGCCCCGGCCTGCTCGTTCACCGACGTGCGGGAGAAGCTGCCGGACGCCGGGAGGCTCTGGAACAGGCTCCCGAAGACGTTGCTGGCTCCGAGGGCCACCAGCTCCTGGTTCGGATCGATGGTGTACCGGTGGCGCGTGGCGAAGACCCGCCCCAGGGAGACCACCGCCATGAACTGGACCAGGGCCAGGGTGAAGACCGTGGGCAGGAGGTCCCGCACCGAGCCCAGGTCCACCGCGGCGATCCGCGGCGCCGGCAGGCCGGACGGGATGCTCCCCACCAGCTCCACCCCGGCCTCGCCCAGGCCCAGGGCCCAGGCCAGCACGGTGCCCACCACCAGCACGGCCAGCTCCGAGGGGAAGAGCGGCTTCCAGCGCTGGAAGAGGAGGACCACGACGAGGCTGCCCAGGCCCAGGCTCAGGGAGAGCGAATCGGCCTGCCCCAGGTGCGCCACGGCGTCGGCCACCAGCTGGTGGACGTACTCGGAGCGGCCCAGCTCCACGCCCAGCAGGTTCCCCAGCTGCCCGGCGCCGATGATGACCGCCGCCGCCGTGGAGAAGCCGGCGATCACGGGCCGGGAGATGAGGTTGGCCAGGAAGCCGAGCCGCGCCGCCCCCATGGCCACCTCCACGAGCCCGACCATGGCGGTGAGCAGGATGGCCAGGGTGACGTACCGGTCGGTGCCGGGCTCCGCGATCTGCCCCACGCCCGCGGCCACCACGACCATGGAGACTGCCGAGATCCCCACGGCCAGGTGCCGGGACGTGCCCATGAGCGGGTAGACCACCAGGGGCACCAGGGAGGCGAAGAGCCCGTAGATGGGAGGGAGGCCGGCCAGGACGGCGTACGCCATGCCCTGGGGGATCAGCATCACGCCCACGGTGAGGCCCGCCACCAGGTCGCTGCGCGCGGCCTCGAGTCCGTAGTCGCCCCCCCACTTCAGGATGGGGAAGACGTCCTCGAGGACGTTCTTGACGTTGTTCAAGGGGGCGTGGAGCTGCTCTCTGCGTCGGGCGGGGAGCTGGTGACCGGCGTCGCGCGAGCCGTGGACGATCCGGGGAACCTATCACGGTCCGGCCGGATCGACGAGCCGTACCGCCGAGGCCGCCCGCGGGTTCCAGTCCGGCGCACGGGACCTTGCGGCTGCGCCCGGGGGCGACAGCTTTGCCGTCCATGATCACGTTCACTCACCTGGACATTCCTGGCCGGGGTGCCCTGGCCCCACGGCCGGACGAACTCCCCACGGCGCTGGCGGCGATCCTGGTGCTCGCTCTCAGCGCGTGCTCCGGGGAGATGGCCGGGCCCGCCCCCTCGGAGCAGGACCCGTCGGAGCTGAACCTCCGGCTGGTGACGCCGGACTCCGTGGAGGAGGAGGTCGCCTCGGACGTCACGGTGACCGTCCGCGTCGAGACGCCCGCCGGCGACCCCGCGGCGGGGACGGAGGTGCTCCTGGCCCCGGTGACGGGGGCCGTGGATCCGGTGGAGCCGGCCACCGGGAGCGACGGCCGGGCCTCCGCCGCGTGGACGCTGGGCGAGGAGGCCGGCCGGCAGACCCTGGCCGTCTTCCTGGGTGGCCGGCGGCGGGCCACGGTGGAGGCGACGGCACTGCCCGCCCCCCTGG
>CANPVF010000194.1 GCA_947581645.1 Candidatus Caribbeanibacter nitroreducens
CTTCGACTCGACCTCCTCGGCCAGGACCATGCCGCTCCGGGCACCGCCGGGCCACGGGGCGAGGGTGGCCATGGGCAGGCGGGCGGCCCAGGCCAGGGCGTTCCGGGCCATGCGCCGAGCCTGGTGCCGGTCCTCGCCGCGGGCCGCGCGGGCGGGGTGGAATCCGAACCACGCCACCCGACCGTCCCCCTCGGTCGGCCGCATCGCCGCTCCGGAGACCGGGGGAGGCGTCGTCTCCCCTGCGTCCTCCGCGGAGTCGCCTCCCCCCGGCTCGGGGCTGAGCCCCCAGTCGGACCAGTACGGCACCCGGCCCGGAACCGACGCGGCGATCTGTCGGGCGTAGCGCATCTCCACCCGCGTTCCCGGCGAGAGGCCGAGGGAGAGCGGGTGACCGCCGGGCACGGCCAGGTAGAGCGCCGAGCGTTCCGGCAGCTCGCGGATCTCGCGGGCTCCGGTCAGCGACTCCAGGAACTCCCACCCGCGCCACTCGCAGTCGCCGTCGCGCGCCCCGACCGGGCCGACGGCCACGACTCCCCCGCCGCCGCCCAGATGATTCTGGAGCGCCAGGCCGGCCTCCACCGACAGGCAGAGCGTGGCCGGGGCCACGACGACGGCGTCGGCGGGCAGGGAACGGAGATCGGCGGGCGTCCGGACGGCGCGCACCTCGGCGCCGAGCGACGCCGCCCGGGAGCGCCACTCCTCCTGCGCGGCCTCGTAGAACGTGCTGTCGGGATAGAAGCGGGCGCTCCGGCGGTTGCGGAGCAGGGCCACGTCGAAGCTCCGCTCCGCCAGCGCCGCGGGGGAGGAGACGGAATCCGGCGCGGGGAGCTCGACGCTCGCGGCCACCCCGGAGCGGGAGCTCCCCACGAGCTCGTCCACGTCCAGCCGACGCCAGAGCTCGACGGCCACTCCCACCAGGGCCGTGACCAGCAGGCCGAGCAGGAGGAGGCCCGCCAGCCAGGAACCGGCGGAGCGGGCGCGGGCGAAGGTGTCGTGCTCGCGCTCGCCGTCAGGGGCCACGTGCCTCCTCCGCGGCCTCCTCACCGCCGCGTGTCTCTTCCCCGTCCGACCCCGGCGGCGCGTAGGGGACGAAGTAGCGTCCCCCGTCCTCGCCGGCCTCGCCGTCCCCGCCCCGTACGCGGGCGTAGCGCAGCTTGTAGACGAGGTACGTCATGAGCCCGATCCCGACGGTGATCAGGATCGTCGCCACGAGGATCGTCACCAGCAGGTCCACGAGACTCACGACTCCACCTCTCCTCCGGTCGCCATCCGCTGCAGCTTGTCCCAGCGCATCTCGAGGTTCAACAGCTCCTCCACGGTCGCGAACACCTTCGCCACGTCCAGCCAGAGAAGATAGAAGAGCCGGTAGGGGAGGGCAGCCAGAACCAGCCTCAGGTCCTCCTCCTCCATCGAGACCGTGACCAGGGCCACGACCACGTCCATGGCCAGCATCAGGATCCACCAGAACAGGATCACGGGTCCGGCCTCGTAGAAGAGGAGGACCAGGGCGAAGAAGAGATGCGCGTACACGTTGAGCGCCGGCCAGACGAAGCCCTCGAATCCGAGCTGGAAGGCCGACATCCAGAGCGGGAAGTCGGGGAAGGGTGTCAGGAACAGCTCCTTCCGCTTCCTCACCGCCTGGAGGATGCCCCGCGTCCACCGGTACCGCTGCTGGAGGAGATCCAGCATGCCCCGCGGGGCCTGCGTCCAGGCCACCGCCTCCTCCTCGTAGACCACCTTCCACCCGGCGCTGATGAGCTTGAGGCTGAGGTCGGCGTCCTCGGCGAACGTGTCTCCCTCGTACCGTCCCACGCTCTCCACCGCCGAGCGCCGGAACACCCCCATGGGGCCCGGCACGATGTTCACGGCGGCCAGGAAGCTCTGCGCGCGACGCGGGAGGTTGAGGCCCTCCACGTACTCCAGAGCCTGCAGCCAGGTCAGGGGCCGGTCCCGGTTCTCGATCTTGACGTTCCCGGCCACCGCCCCCACGTCCGGGTCCCGGAAGTGGGTCATGGCGGCCCGCAGGCTCCCGGGCTCCAGGCGCGAGTCGGCGTCCATGCACAGCAGGAAGGGGTGGCGGCTGGCCTCGATGCCCAGGTTCAGGGCGGTCCACTTGCCGCCGTTGGCCTTGGTCACCACCCGGACCCGGACGTCGCCGTGGTCCCCTTCCCAGCGGCGCGCCACCTCCAGGGTCCCGTCCCCGGATCCGTCGTCCACCACCACGATCTCGTAGCCGGGGTAGTCCAGCCGGAGGAGGCTCTGGAGGGCCCTGTCCAGGACCTTCGCCTCGTTGTAGGCCGGGACCAGGATGGAGACCGGCGGGAGCTCCCCGGGACGCGCCCGCTCGTCGCGTGAGCGGACGGTCTCGCCCACCTGCTGGAGGTAGGCCAGCCACAGGAGGCTGAAGTGCCGGAAGATGACGATGATCAGGAACACGAGGAACGCCGTGAGGACCACGCGGAGGAGGACGGTCTCCAGCGCGAGGTCGGCGCTGAACACCCACCAGAAGAAGACGGCGCTGGCGCCCACGACCATGACGATCACCGCCAGCGAGGCGAAGAGACGGCGGCGGTCCACTCAGAACCTCCAGCTGACGCCCAGTGACGCCGAGAGGGCGTCGTACTGCCCCGCCCGGCTCCGCACCCAGCTCACGCTGGCCTCGGCGGTGGCCCGGGACCAGCGATGGAGGGCTGATCCCACGGCGTAGAGGCTGCTCCCCGTCTCCAGGCCGTCGTCGCCGTGCTCGCGAACCAGCGACAGGCCCGGCTGCACGCGGGCGTGGAGCCCCCAGCCCGTCCCGTCGGGCCCGAGCCGCCAGTCGGCCACGGCCGACGGCGTCACGGAGAGGGCGGGCGACCAGTACCCGGGCGCGCCGCCGGCGTCGAAGGCGGCCGACCCGTAGGAGAGGAGACGGCTCGCCAGACCCAGGTCGAGCCCCTCCGCCACCGAGCGCAGCAAGCTGCCCGTGCCCAGCAGGCGGAGGCTCTCCCCACCGCCCCCGACGTGCAGGAGGTCCGCCCGGACCCGGACATCGAGGCTGGTGGCGTCGGTGGGGGCGTGGCCGAGCCGCAGGCCGGCGCCAGTGGCCC
>CANPVF010000195.1 GCA_947581645.1 Candidatus Caribbeanibacter nitroreducens
GGCGGGCGAAGTAGAATCCCTGTCCGAACTCACATCCCGCCTCGCGCAATCCTCTCAGCTGATGGTCGGTCTCGATTCCCTCCGCGATCACGCCGACTCCGAGTGCGTCGCCGAGCGTCAGAATAGTCTCGATGATCGCCTCGTTGCCGGCGCTGTTGCCGAGTCCCTGCACGAAGGACATGTCAATCTTCAGCCCGTCGACATCGAGGTCCCGGAGATAGAGGAACGACGAGTAGCCAGTCCCGAAGTCATCGATGAGGACGCGTATCCCCAGGTCGCGCAGCTCGTCGATTCGCTCGGTCGCCCGCATGATCGCTGTCTCCGTGACCTCGAAGCAGACTCGACCCGGATCGAGCCCGGACTCCTGGAGGATATCCTCCACCTCCCCCGCGAACCCTTCAGCCTCGAACTGGCGCCCGGAGATGTTCGCCGCGACTTGAGTTGTCTCCGCTCCCTTCTGGCTCCAGTGGGCCAGGTCCTCACAGGCCTGTCGGAGCACTCGCCGACCAAGCTCATGGATCAGTCCCGTCTCCTCGGCGAGGGGAATGAAGTCCCCGGGGCCGACCTGTCCGCGCTCGGGATGTCTCCAGCGAGCGAGCAGCTCCACGCCCCACATCCCGCCTGTGGTCAGCTCGACGATCGGTTGGTAGGCCGGCTCGATCTCCTCCGCCTCGAGGCCGCGCCGAAGATCCTGCTCCCGGCGAAGTTCGTGATTCCTGTCGATCCCGGCATCACGGTCCGGCTGTAGGAGGTGAAAGGAGCAACCGGCCTTCTCCTTAGCTAGGTGAAGGGCGTGATCGGCATATCGAACGAGGTCCTCGGGCGCCGTGGTCCCGGCAAACGCGGAGGGATGACTCGAGCTGATCAGAACTGCCCCCAGGGTCATCTCCAGCGGGATCTCTTCGCCCATGATCTGCAGACTCTCGCGGACCCCGCGCCTGAGGCGCCGGCAGGCCGTCTTGAGGTCCTCCTCTCCCCCCAAATCCTTCAGGAGCACGCAGAACTCGTCGCCGCCCCACCGGGCGACCGTGTCTTCGGACCGCACCGACTCCTCGATGCGGTGAGCAACTTCCTGGAGCACCCGGTCGCCGGCCGTATGGCCCAGGCTGTCGTTGATTCGCTTGAACCGCTCGAGATCCGTCATAACCACGGCGGCCGCCTCCGAGCGCCGCTTTGCCTGTCCCACAGCCTGTTCCAGCCGGTCCTCCAGAAGCACCCGGTTGGGGAGTCCCGTGAGCGAGTCGTGCAGAGCCCGATGCCTGAGCTCCTCCTCCAGGCGCCTGCGCTCCGTCACGTCCCGCGTCACACCGGCGACCCGGCAGACCTCGCCGTCCTCGTTTCGGACCGGAAACGCCTGGTCCCGGACCCAGCGTACCTCGCCGTCCGGGTGGATCAGCCGGTACTCCTCCTGGAAGGCATGGTACTGTTCGTCGAAGACGACGCCACGGATCCGCTCCCGGTCCTCCGGATGGACCACCTCCAGCCAGGCCGACAGGTCGTCTTTCAGCTCCTTCGGGGGCATGCCCCAGACTTCCTCGGACGCCGGACTCACGTAGAGGATCTCCTGAGCCTCCGGGTCGCGGAGCCAGAAGACTTCGTCGATGTTCTCCGCCATCTGTCGGAAGCGCCGTTCGCTCTCCATGAGAGCCTCCTCGCGGCGCTTCTCCTTCGTGATGTCGCGGGCCACCCCTAGCATACGCACCGGCTCACCCTTCTCGTCGCGAGCCACCTCCCCCTGCTCCCGGATCCAGCGCACTTCACCATCCGGCCGGCGCAGGCGGTGCTCGACGTCGTATTCCTCCTCCCCCGCCAGAGCCCGCTCCAGCGCCGTCTTGATCCGCTCCCGGTCATCCGGGAGCACCATCTCCATGAACCGGCCGAAGGTCGGGTCGATCTCTCCGGGCTCATAGCCGCAGATGCGGTAGGTCTGGTCGGACCAGTGGAGCGCCCCGCCCTCCACCTCCCACTCCCAGTGGCCGACCCCGGCGATCTTCTCCGCCTGGCGGAGCCGTCGCTCGCTCTGCCGCAGCTGCACTTCGGCCCGCTTGCGTTCTAGGCTGTACCGGAGCGATCGCTCCAGGTCGGAGGGACGAACTTCCCCCTTGATCAGGTAGTCCTCGGCTCCGGCTCGAAGGGCCCGGCGAGCCTGACCTCGGTCCTCGGAGCACGTGAGGGCCACCACGGGGGTAGAGGGAGCCGCCTCGGTGACCCGCCGGACGGTTTCCTCCCCCTCGGTATCCGGCAGGTGGAGGTCGAGGAGTACGGCGTCCGCGCCTTCTGCGCGAAGTCGAGTCAAGCCCGCCTGAAGGCTCGATTCGGATTGTAGGTCGGCCGAGTCAAACTCGGCGGTGTCACGCAGCGTTTCCTCAAGTAGACGGACATCCCCCGGATTGTCCTCGATGAGAAGTAGGCGCAGACCCCGGGAACTCATGATCGGCAGGGCATTGGCTACGAGACTGGAGGGGCTTCCGGCCGATTGGGTGCAGCTCGCTCAATCGTCACTGGCCTTCGAGATACTCGGGTGCTACCGGGTGTATCGCGCCGTGACGGGTTGCAGAGCGTGAAAATTCGGGCACATTCTACGTTACTATACGAACAGAAGCTCCCGCCCAACGTCATCCGGCAGGGACCCGGAAGCTTGCGTGGACACCATCTGGTATCCATGCGATTATGGAGAAAATAGTTGACGGTTTTGTCAAAAAACGGTAACAGGTGGGCCATGCACCGTCAATCTGTGTATACCTGAATGGAAGAGATCGGAGACAGACTGCGGGAAGTACGAAGCCAGAGGGGCCTGAGCCTCCGGGTGTTCGCCTCCGCTCTTCGGAAGCGTGCGGGCTACGAGGTCACCCACTCCACCGTGAGAAAGTACGAGAACGGGCAGTCCGCTCCGGCGACCTACCTGCGGGCTGTTGCACGCGCGTTTTCCGTGGACGCGGCGTGGCTGCTGGAAGGCGAGGAATCGGGAGAAGGTCCGGAAGAACTCCGTGACGTGACTGAGGTCCGTCAGCGGTTGGAGGAGCTCCTCAACCACATCGTTCCGCCGGAGGGGGATGCGCACCCGCTTGCCCGGGACGAAGAGGAAGTCGACGCCGAATGGGAGTCGGCGAGTCGGGATTGGGATCCTGATCTCACGCCGTCGCCTCTCGTCATTCGCTCACACGAGAGGTCGAAGGAAGCGCGTGTACCCAGGGAGGCCCACGAGGTGTCGTTCCGCCGAGTCGAGGAGAATGAGTTCGAACGTCGTCGAGAGCACTCAGGCGAATTGCTCGAGGCGGCGCTCCCCCACCTCCACTGGTTTTCGGGCCTTCTGGGCTCGGTTCCCCACGTGGTCTACCTCACCGACGAGGAAGGCGTGATCCTCGAGGCCGAGGGGAACCAGGAGCTCATCGACAGGTGGCGAGTGGCCCCGGGCTACGATTGGTCGGAGTCGCAAATGGGGACCAACGGGGCGGGGACGGCCCTGGTATCCGGTCGCCCGGTGGCCGTCATCGCGGGCGAACACTACAACCGGGCGTTCGCTGATACGACGTGTGTCGGCGCGCCGATTCGCGACTCGGACGGAAATATCCGGGGCGCACTCGATGTCGCGACGAAGACGAAGTTCGGCTGTCCACGACGTCTGCTACCCGTGGTCTATTGCGCGTGGGCCATCGGCCGGGAGCTCTAGCAGGTAGGTCGTGTAGGTCGAATTGCCGGTCCGAGTCGTACACTCTCCACCGATAGGGCCACCTTTCTCTGAGAGCCGTGACGCGAGGCTCGACTCCCTCCTCTCATGTAGCGGTATTTGCGCAGGGGGGGAGGGCGTGCGCGGTGCGTTCCTGCGAGGAGGAGGTCACCGGTTCGAATCCGGTCGGCTCCACTTTCCCGATTCTACGCCCCGGCGGGCGTCCCCGTGAAGACGTCCTGTGCCGCCTTCACCTCGTGCTTGGGCCCCACCAGGATCACGTGGTCGCCCGCGTGCAGCTCCGTGTCCCCCCGGGGGACCACGAACTCCTCGTCCCGGAGGACGGCGGCCACCACGCACTGCTCGGGCACGTCGATCTCGTGGATCCGCCGCCCTACCACGGTCGCGCCCTCCGGCACCACCAGGTCCATCAGGCTGGCCACGCCGGTCTCGATCTCGAACAGCTCGGCCACGCCGGGACGGTCCAGGTAGTTCTCGACCATGGCGGCGGTGGCGTACGGCGCGCTTATGCAGACGACGCCGGCGTCCTCTAGCAGGTGGATGTAGTTCGGATCCCGGGCGATGGCGATCACACGATCGATGCCGAGTCGCCTGGCCTGGAGCGCGGCGATCGCGTTGCGCTCGTCGTCGTCCGTGGCGGCGATGGCCACGTCGATCTTGTCGGGCTCGGTCTGCTCCAGCACCTCCTGGCGAGTGCCGTCGCCGTGAAAGACCGGGACGCTGTATCGGCTACCCAGTTCCTCGCAGCGGTCTTCGTCCGCCTCGATGAAGGTGATCTGGTATTGGGCGGACCGGAAGACCATCCGGAACTCGTCCTGAGCGAGGAGACGGTCGGCGATGTTGGCGCCCTGCTCCCCTCCTCCAATGATCAACACGTGCATGTCGGGCCTCCGAAGGGCTCGGATGCGAAGCTTCACCCGACGCATCGACGGGAGCATTCCCCGTAGCTCCTCCCGGTTGGCCGGGCTGGCAAGATACAGCACGCAGCCGACCGCGGTCAGGCCGCCGCCGAGCAACAGGCTGCGCGTCTCGAGCGTCGGTACGAAGAACCAGCAGGCGATCACCCCGAGGATCGGAACGGCCGGATACAGGGCGACTCTGAAGGGCCGCCGCAGGTCAGGCATGCGGCGCCGCAGCGCGATTCCGGCGTAGTTGACGATCCCGATGGCCACCAGGTAGCCGAAGCTGCTGACCGAGGCCAGGAACCGGACCACCCCCAGGGCGCTGAGGACGACCACCAGTCCCGAACAGACGAACAGAGCGATGTGGGGCGTCCGGTAGCGGTCGTGGAGCCGGGAGAATACGCCCGGGAAGTGGCCGTCGCGTCCGAGGGCGAAGAGCACCCTGGAGCTGGCCCCCAGGGTGACGCTGAAGGCGGAGAGGCTCGCCATGACGGTGGCGACGACGCCCGCCCATCGCCCCCAGCCTCCGAGGAGTTGCTCGGCGACGAACACGACCGGGGTGCTGGTCTCCGCCAGCTCCTTGTAGTCGACGACCCCCATCATCACCCAGAGCAGCCCCACGTAGATGGCGATTCCCACGCCCAGCGTGACGAGGATCGCACGGGGGATCGTCTTCTGCGGATCGACGATCTCCTCGGCCGCCACGGTGATGAGGTCGAAGCCGACGTAGGAGATGTAGATGAGCCCCATGGTGGGCACGAGCTCTCCCCATCCCATGGGGGCGAGCGGCTCGAGCCGGGCAGGTTCCACGTGGAAGGCCCCGAGCACGCCCAGGCCGACGAGCACGATCAGCTCCACGATGTTCATTATCGTGATCGTCTTCAGCGCCTCGGCCTGTCCCCGCAGGTTGGCCAGCGTGAAGGTGGCGGTGGTTGCTGCCACGACGGGGAGGATGCCCACATCGGGAAGGAAGTAGTTGCGGACCGTGAGCGCGAAGATGACCGCGTAGAGGGCACAGGCCAGCGTGTTGCCGATCCAGAAGAACCACCCCGTCAGGAAGGCGACGGGACGTGGAAGGACCCGGCTGGTGAAGGAGTAGCCGCCGCCCGCGATCGGGATGGCGGCGCCCATCTCGCTGTAGTTGAGGGCCGTGAAGACGGTCAGCAGGCCCATGGCCAGGTAGGCGACGATCCCCAGGGGACCGATGGAGCCGGCGACCTCGGTAGGGAGCGCGAAGATTCCCGGCCCCATCATGGCCCCGATGCCTATCATCACGGCCATGAAGAGGCCGACGTTTCGCCGGAAGCCGGCCCCCTCAGACATGGAGATCGAACGCCATGTGCGTCCTGCGGGTGAAGGATGAGGTGCCGCAGAGCTCTCCGCCCCGTGACGGGCGAACGTCGGCACCACACGGACCGATACTGAAGCAGCGAGCGACAGCCCTCGAGGAGAATGTACTGGCTTCGCTGCGAAGCGGCCGTCTACCTTGCCCGTCCCGAGAGACTCGAGACCGCTGACGCCCTCGGACGTCTCGATTCACCCGATCAGCGGGCATCATGAAGATCACCAGCTCCCTCCTGGCCCACTTCCTCGAGGACAAGCGGCTGCGGAAGAACGTCCGGACGCTGGGCCGCTACCTGCTCCTCATCGCCGCCGTCATCGCCGTGTTCAGCGTCGTCTTCCACTTCATCATGTGGGGGATCGAGGGTCAGGAGCACTCGTGGATCACCGGCCTGTACTGGACGCTCACGGTGATGAGCACGCTGGGGTTCGGGGACATCACCTTCACCAGCGACATCGGCCGGCTCTTCACCGTCGTCGTGCTGCTCTCGGGAATCGTCCTGCTTTTGATCGTCCTCCCCTTCGCCTTCATCCGACACTTCTACGCGCCCTGGCTCGAAGAGCAGATCAAGCGGCGGGCGCCGCGTGAGGTGCCAGACGGAACGTCGGGGCACGTGATTCTGGTCCGTCAGGACTCCGTGACTCCGGGCCTGATCGAGCGAATGGAGCTCCACGACATCCCGTACTTCCTCGTGGAGCCCGACCCGGAGACAGCCGCCCGGATGGACGAGGAGGGACTCTCGGTGGTCGTGGGCGAGCGGGACAGCCACGAGACCTACGAGGCGCTCCGGGTCCGGGACGCCCGACTCGTCCTGGCCAACGACCAGGACACGACGAACACCAACATTGCCCTCACCGTGCGTGAGCAATCCGAGGAGGTTCCGGTGGCCGCCGTCGCCACCGACCCGGACTCGGTGGACATCCTCGAGCTCAGCGGCGCCTCGCACGTCCTGCCGCTCACGCAGCGACTGGGCGAGCAGCTCGCGATTCGACTGGACGTCGGACCGCCGGGACCGCACGTGATCGGCTCTCTGGGCGACCTCGCCGTCGCCGAAGTCCCGGTGCACGACTCCCGGCTCGCGGGCCGCACGCTCGACGATCTCGGCCTCCGGGAGCGCTGGGGGCTGAACATCGTGGGAGTGTGGGAGCACGCCCGCCTGGAGCCGGCCCGGGCGGACACCCGGCTGTCGGAGCGGAGCGTGCCGGTCGTCGTCGGCCCCTCCGATGGCATCGAGGGACTTGCCCGGTCTCTCGGACCGACCGCGAAAGAGGTGGAGCCCGTCCTGATCATCGGCGGAGGAAAGGTGGGCCGGGCGGCGGCCGGGGTGCTTCAGAACCGGGGCGTCCCCGTGCACATGGTCGAGCGGAAGGAGGAGCTCAGGGATCGGATCGGGGACCTCGCCGATCGGCTCTACATCGGAGACGCCGCGAACCGGACGCTGCTCGAGGAGGCTGGCATCGGGACCGTCCCGTCGGTGCTCCTGACGACCAACGACGACGCGATGAACGTCTACCTGGCCGCCTACTGCCGGCGCCTCCGGGACGACCTGCACATCGTCAGCCGGATCACCCATCAGCGGAACATCCCCTCGATCCGCCGGGCGGGCGCCGACTTCGTTCTCAGCTACGCGACCCTGGGCATCGAGTCCGTGTGGGCCCTGATCCGCGGTCGACCCACCATGATCCTCGGCGAGGGCGTGGAGCTCCACCGGGTGTCCGTGCCGGACTGGCTGGAGGGAAGGACGCTGTCCGAGAGCCGGATCGCTTCCCGCTCCGGCCTGACCGTCGTGGGGATCCAGGGGGAGGACGGGACGATCGAACCGGCCCGGGCCTCGACCCGGCTGCGGGTGGAGACAGAGCTGCTGACCATCGGCAGCGAGGAGCAGCTGATGGCCTTCATGGAGGCCGGCGAGGAAGCAGCGGTCCCGGCCTGAACGGGCGAGAAGGGTGGTCGGTCTTGAATTCCCGCCGCGGCGCCTATTCCGGCTCTCGCTCGATCGGCTGTCCGCGGCTGGTGAACGAGATTCCCTGCCCCGAGCGGGTTCCGATCATCACCGACTCGATCACCGGCTGGCTCACGGGTCGGTCCGCCGACCAGTCCACGATGAAGTTCGCCCCCGTCCCTCCGCTCACGTCGTGCTCCTGGACCACGAAATCCGCCGTTCCGAGAGGCCCCAGCCGACGGGGTTCCTCCAGGAATCGTCGAGTCAGCTCTCCGTCCGTGTCGTAGTAACGGACCGATCGGAGAGTGATCGCCCGCTCCGGATCCGTGTTGCGGACGCTCAGCGTCGTGGTGAGCGGAAACCGCGACAGACCGGCTCCGTGATACACGTGGGAGTAGTCCGGGACGTAGACCGACTCCGAGACGGCGGGGGGCTCCTGAGGACTGTCGGCGGCAGCGGGTGCTGCAGCGACCGGAGGTTCTGCCTCGGGAGCCTGAGCCTCCTCGTCCGCGGACGGGCCGCACCCCATCAGCAGAGCGGCGACGCAAATCGTGAGCGGAGTAGGGGGCCGGACTCGGAGCACGACTCACCCGTCTGATACTCGAGCTGGTGGATGCTGCGGGACGTACATCGAACATAGCTGTTTACCCGTCCCGAGACATCGAGGCGTCGGACGCGACAACGGAGTTGCGGAGAACAGGCACCAGTCCTGCGGATCCGCCCCCGGCCAGCGTGGGGTACGCGTGGCGTATGCGACGGTCCCGGACTCCGCCATTCGGTGCAGCAATATGGGTCAGAGCACCCGCTTCCCAGACCCGTGTATTGCGGGCACCAGACGTGTGTCTCCCGCCCGGTTTCGTCCCGTCGACCACCTGATGACGCGGGCCCGTGGATCCGTTGATTCCTGGTTGACCCCGCCCCGTACACTGATGGTGACTGAGCATCGGGGGTCGCCCTCCGGTGGACTCCAGTCCAGGGCGACGGAAACCCGAGCGGGAGGCGGAAGCAGGTGCAGGCGCTGGCGGTGAGGGAGACGGCCCGACCCGCCGGAGCTTCCGGAGGATCCGATCCGGGAGCTCGAGGCCGAGAACCGGCGGCGGGGGGCGGACCCCGGGCCGCTCACCGCCTCCACCCGGTGGCAGGGGCGGCGGCAGGTGCCCGACGAGGTGTGGTACGCCGCGCTGGAGGCCGGCTTCGCCGCGGTGGACGCCGCCGACGGCGACCACGCGCCGCCGTAGAGTGAGGCCAGCAGGCCC
>CANPVF010000196.1 GCA_947581645.1 Candidatus Caribbeanibacter nitroreducens
TCCACCCGGGTCCGCATCCGACACGCCGACGGCGACTGGCGCCTCCTGGAGGTCCAGGGCGTGCGCCCCCTCGGCTCGCCGCCCGTGGAGGGGATGATCGTCACCTCCCGGGACATCACCGACCGGGAGCGATACTCCCGCCGGCTCGAGAAGAGCAGGCGCCGGCTACGCCGCCTCTCCCACCGCCTGCTGCAGGTGCAGGACGAGCAGCGCCGGCGCCTCTCCCGCGAGCTGCACGATTCCCTGGCGCAGACGCTCACGGCGATCCGGATTCGGATCGAGGGGCTGCTCACGGGCCGCGCCCCCGGAACGTCCGGGCCGGAGGAGCGCGGAGACGAGCTGCTCTCCATGGTGGACGGCGCGCTGGACGAGGTTCGGGAGCTGAGCGCCTCCGTGCGGCCGGCCCTGGTGAACGAGGGGAGGCTGGTGCCCGCGCTCCGGGAGTTCGTCCGCTCCGAGGGATCGGCGGCGGACCTCGACGTCCGGTTCCGGGCCCGGGACCTGGCGACGTCCCCCGACGAACGCACGGCCACCGCCTGCATGCGAATCGCGCGGGAAGCGGTGACCAACGTGATCCGCCACGCCGAGGCGGACCGACTCACCGTGACCCTCCGTCCCTCCGGGGACCCCGGAGAGGACCTGGTGCTCGAGGTGGCCGACGACGGGCGGGGCTTCCGCACGGGCGACGGCTCCGAGGAGGAGCTGGGGCTCACCGGCATGCTGGAGCGGGCACTCAGCGTCGGCGGCACCCTCGACGTCGACTCCCGGCCCGGCCGGGGGACCAGGGTCCGTGCCCGACTGCCCCTGGACGCTTCGTGAGCCCGGGCGCGGCCTCCGGCTCCGCCCATCGGGGCGGCGACACCGGGGACCTCCGGGCCCGCCGACTCCGCGTCGTCCTGGCCGACGACCACGACATGGTCCGCGCCGGGCTCCGCTCCATCCTGGAATCCTTCGGAAACGTGGAGGTCGTGGGCGAGGCGGGCGACGGCCGCGCCGCCCTGGAGGTCATCGCCGAACAGCAGCCCCACGTCGCCATGCTGGACATCACGATGCCCGAGCTGAACGGCATCGAGGTGACGCGAAAGCTCGGGGAGCGGTGGCCCGAGATCCGGACCCTGATCCTCTCGGTCCACACCGACGAGGAGCACGTGCTGGAGGCGCTGGACGCCGGCGCCACGGGCTACGTCCAGAAGCACGCCGACGAGTCCCTCCTGCGGAGCGCGCTCCAGGCCCTCCGTCGCGGCGAGCGATTCGTGGGGCCCGACGTCTCGGAAGAGGCCCTGGCCGCCCGCGGCGCCCCGGAGAACGAACAGGTCGGCGGGCTGGCTCGCCTCACCCCCCGACAGCGGGAAGTGCTGCAGCTGGTGGCCGAGGGATACACGAGCCGCGAGATCGCCGAGAAGCTCGGTCTGAGCCAGAAGACCATCGAGTCCCACCGGCGCAACATCCGCGACCGGCTGGAGATCGGGGACCTCGCGGGCCTGGTCCGCTTCGCCGTCCGGACGGGGCTCGTCCCGCCCGACGTCTGACGCCGGCCGAGGGGACGCGGCCTGGAAAACGACCCGGTCCGGCGGCATCATGGGACCTCGGCGGACGGCAGCCTCAACCCAACGGAGATCCACCATGCACGACAGGATGCGCGCGGGCCTGAACGAGCAGGTCAACCACGAGCTCCAGGCCTTCTACACTTATCTCTCCATGTCCAGCTGGTTCGAGGCCGAGAACCTGCCCGGCTTCGCCTCCTGGATGCGTGCCCAGGCGGACGAGGAGAAGGAGCACGCGGAGCGGATCATCCGGCACATGCACGACCGGAACGCCCGGGTGGAGTTGGACGCGCTGGAGCGTCCGCCCGGCGACTTCGACGAGCCGGTCGAGGTGATGCGCGCCGCGCTGGAGCACGAGCAGGAGGTGACCTCGCAGATCCACGAGCTCGTGGATCTGGCCGAGGAGGTACACGACCCGGCGGCGGAGAGCATGCTCGAGTGGTTCGTCGACGAGCAGGTGGAGGAGGAGCGGACCTTCACCGTGCTCATCGGACAGCTGGAGCGGGCCGGCGACTCCGGAGCGGGCCTGATGCTGATGGACGACCGCCTGGGTCAGCGCGGCGGGGGCGGCGACGGGGGCGAGGGGGACGGCGGAGAGGAGGCCTGAGCCCGCCGACCCGGCCCCGCGGGCGACGGGCATCGACGGCCCGGCGGGACGTCAGCCCCCGATCCCCTTCTCCGCCACGGCCTCCATCACGTCGGTGGTGGAGATGACGCCCAGCAGGTGGCCGTCCTCCACGACCAGGAGCCGGTGGACCCGGGACTTCAGCATCGACCGGGCCGCCTCCTGCACGCCCTCGTCGGCCGACACCGTGTGCAGCGAGCGCGTCATGACCTCGGCCACGTGGTTCTCCTCCAGCACGTTCCACTCGGGGCGCTCCGTGTCCGGGAGCATCTCGCCGAAGCTGAAGGTCTGCTCCTCCTCCCATCGGCCCGTGAAGTAGGTGTCGGAGGGCATCTCCGCGCCCTCCTCCCACTGACGTCCCTCGGGAACCTGATCCAGGCCGCTGGACCGACCCCGGTCGATCTCGACGCCGGGCGCGTCGGCCGCGAAGCTCAGGATGTCCGTGGCGGTGATCACGCCCACGGCCTCTCCGTCCTCCACCACCGGGAGGCCGGAGACGTGCTCCTCGGACATGGCCTCCGCGGCCTCGCGCAGCGTGGTGGTGGGGGTCACCGTGAACAGCTCTTCCGTCATCAGGTCACGAACCGTAAGCACCGTTTCCTCCGTCGCAGTTCGTCGTCTCTGGGAATGGGAGTGAGTCGCCGCGGCCGAATCCGGGGACCGGGCGGGCCGCAAGAACGGGCAAGATTGACGCCGCGCGCGGCGTCGGCCCGGCTCACCCCTCCCCGGCCGGATGCGCCCGACGTCCCTCCGCCTCGTCGTAGATCTTCTCCGGCGGCTCGCGCAGGTCCCACACCAGCCCCGCCCACGCCAGGAGCCGGAGCACGTAGTGGGTGACGTCGATCTCCCACCAGTAGAAGCCCTGCCGCTCGGAGGTGGGCCACCGGTGGTGGTTGTTGTGCCATCCCTCGCCCAGGGTGAGCAGCGCCACGAGCCAGTTGTTGCGGCTCTCGTCGTCGGTGCTGAAGCGACGTCCCCCCACGGCGTGCGCCACCGAGTTCACCAGGAACGTGGTGTGGTAGAGGAGGACCGTGCTCACGAAGAACCCCCAGCCCACCATCTGCCACGGACCGGTGCCGAGCCCGGGGAAGCGCGCCTCCAGCCACCAGCCGACGCCGAAGAGCAGCGCGGCCAGGGAGATCGGCGCCAGGAGGTGATAGCGGCCCAGGAGCCGCAGCTCCGGGGCCTCGGCCAGGTCGCGGACGACGCTCCGGTCGTAGCCCTTGTACTTGCGGCACAGGATCCAGCCGGCGTGCGCCCACCACAGCCCCCGGATGCCCGGCGGATGGATGTCGTCCTCCGTGTCGGCGTGCCGGTGATGGAGGCGGTGGTGCGAGACCCACCACAGGGGGCCGTTCTGCGCCGCCGACGCGCCGATCCACGCCAGGACGAAGCGGAAGGTCCGGCTGGTCTCGAAGCTCCGGTGCGAGAAGTAGCGGTGGTAGCCGCCGGTGATCCCGAAGAGCCGCACCCAGTAGGTGATCAGCCCGGCCACCACGGCCGCCGTGCTGACCCCCGTGAAGAGGGCGGCCACGGCGCCCAGGTGGACGAGGACGAAGGCCCAGCTCCGGAGCAGGTCGACCTCCTCCTCGCCCTCCAGGTCCTCGCGATCGATCTCGTGGGTCTCCTCGGTCTCGATCATGGCTCTTCGCTGGTGGGATTCACGTGCTCGTTCGGTCTTCGGTCGGTGGCCGCGGCTGTCCGGAGGTCTCCCGCCGCCGGAAGCGGTAATGCGAGACCCCCCACTCCCCGCCGTCGCGGTACCCGAACAGCTCCGCCACGGCCAGGAAGAAGAGCCGCCAGCGGCGGACCTGCAGCCGGGGGTCGGGCTCGCCGGCCTCGGCCAGGGAGCGCGCCGCCTCCTCCGGCGCGGCGTCCAGGTTTCGCTTCCACGCCTCCGCGGTGCGGGCGTAGTGGCGCCCGTTCATCCACCAGTCGTGCTCCACGGTCATGGCCCCGTCCAGGCTCGGCAGGAGGTCGTGGCCCGGCATGAGCCCGCCCGTGAAGAAGTGCCGTCCCATCCAGGCGCCGGCCCCCTCCCCCGTGAACTCGTAGGCGTACCGCCGGTGGGAGAAGACGTGCACGAAGAGCCGCCCGTCCGGCGTGAGCCATCGGCCGATCCGCTCCAGCAGGCGACCGTGGTCGCGCAGATGCTCGAACATCTCCACGGAGAGCACCCGGTCGAAGCTCCCGTCCTCCGGCCGGTAGTCGGCCACGTCCGTCTCCACGACGTCGACCCGCCCCTCCACGCCGCGGCGGAGGGCGGCCTCCCGGACGAAGCGGGCCTGCTGCGGCGAGTTGGTGACCGACGTCACCTCGGCCCGCGGGTAGCTGGAGGCCAGCCACAGCGTCAGGGCGCCCCATCCGCACCCGAGGTCCAGCACGCGGTGGCCGTCCTCGACGCCGGCCCGGCGGCAGGTCAGGTCGAGCATGGCCCGCTCGGCGTCGGCCAGCGTCTCCGTGCCCTCCGGCCAGTACGCCGCGGAGTACTTGACCCGGGGGCCCAGGACCTGTCGGAAGAAGCCCGGCGGACGCGCGTAGTGCTGGCGGTTCGCCGCCTCCGGCGCCGGCGACATCGGCCGCTCCTCCAGGTCGCGGATCAGCCCGTCCAGGGAGTCGTCCGTCCAGCCCCGCCGCACGCTCCGCAGCCGGCTCCCCACCAGGCGGCGGATCCCCCACCGGAGGACGGGCTCCGGGAGCAGTCCCGCCTCGGCCAGCCGGATCGGGAGGGGCTCCCGCGACCGGGACGCGGCGTCCGCGCTCACCGCCTCCCCCCTGCCCGCGTCCCGCCGTTCCGGGCCGGGCGGCCCAGGGCGATCTGCAGGTCGTCGATCTCCCGGGCGCGGAAGCCGCCCTCGCAGTACGCCAGGTAGAAGCGCCACAGGCGGTAGAGCTCCGGGTCGAGGCCGCCGGTCCGGTCTCCGACTTCGGGGGACCCGTGGCCGTCGCCGTGGGCCCGCTCGAAGCGCCGTCGCCATCGCCGGAGCGTCTCGGCGTAGTCCGGCGCCAGGCTGTGCACCCGGCGGACCTGGAAGGAGGTTCCCTCCGCCATGGCCTCCACCAGGGCCCCCAGGGACGGGAGGTGCGATCCCGGGAAGACGAAGCGGCGGATGTAGTCGGTGCCCAGGCGGTAGAGGCCGTACTTCTCGTCCGGGACCGTGATGACCTGCAGGGCGGCGCGTCCGCCGGGCCTCAGCGCCCGGTCGCACGCCTCGAAGAAGTCGGGCAGATACCGGTGTCCCACGGCCTCCAGCATCTCGATGGAGACCACCCGGTCGTAGCCCTCCTCCCCCAGGTCCCGGTAGTCGCGGTCCAGGATCTCGACCCGGTCCGCCACCCCGGCCCGCTCCATCCGGCGGCGCGCGTACTCCAGCTGCCGGCGGGAGATCGTGATGCCGGTGACCCGGCACCCGCGCTCCCGGGCCGCGTACTCCGCGAAGGCGCCCCACCCGCAGCCGATGTCCAGCACGCGGTCTCCGGGCTGGAGGCCGGCGAGCTCCGCCATCCGGCCGTGCTTGGCCCGCTGGGCCTCCTCCAGGCTCCGCTCCCCGTCGCCGGCGCCGGGCGTCGACTCCTCGAAGAGTGCGCACGAGTAGGCCATCGACGGATCGAGGAAGGAGGCGAAGAACTCGTCGCCCAGGTCGTAGTGGGCGTGGATGTTCCGGCGGGCGCCGGACCGGGTGTTGGCCCGGAGGAAGTGACGGACCCGGTCCACCGCGCCGCCGATCCAGGCCAGCGGGGCGGCGCGTCGGAACGCCCCCCGGTTCCGGGCCGCCAGCTCCACCAGGTCCGCCGGCCGGTCGGCCTCCCACTCCCCGCGGATGTAGGCGTCGCCGGCGCCCACCTGTCCCCGGAACAGGGTACGCCGGAAGAAGCGCCAGTCCCGGACCCGGATCGCCGCGTCCGGCGCGTCGTCGCCTCCCTCCGCCCCCCCGCGCTCTCCGAACCGGCGCACCGACCCGTCCGGAAGCTCCAGCTCCAGGCTCCCGCTCTCCAGCCCCTCCAGCCCCCGGAGCACCGCCCGCGCCGCCAGCCGCCTCATCGGTCCTCCCGCTCGCGCAGGACGCCCTCCGGGGGCGCCGGCTTCGACCGCACCGGCACTCCCTTCACCCACAGCTTCAGCGCCTGCCAGTGGATGTGGAAGATCGTCCGTGCGGTCATGTGCGGGTGACGGGCCATGGCCCGGGCCAGCGTGCCCGTCTCCAGCGGGCGCCGCTCCAGCCGCAGCGTGGCGTCGAAGAACGTGCGCTCCCCGTCGAGGACGTCGATGTGGACGGCCAGCTCCTGCCCGGGCGCCCCCACCATCCACCGGTACTCCAGGCCCTCGATGTCCATGAACGGCGACACGTGGAACAGCTTCTTCCGGTCCGAGATCACGGCCCCGCCCGGGCCCGGCTCCGCCCCCGGGGCCGGGCGATCCAGGAGGTAGGCGTAGCGCTCGCCGAAGGTGTTGCTCACCTCGGCCACCACGAACCGGACCCGGCCCGCCGGATCCAGGCAGTAGAAGTAGCTCACCGGGTTGAAGACGTAGCCCAGCACGCGGGCGTTGGTGAGGAGCAGCACGGGACCGCCGGGCAGCTCCCGGCCACGCTCCCCGAGCCAGCGCGACAGCTTCTCCCGCACCGGCCGCTCCTCCTCCCACAGGTGATCCACGTCGTGGAAGGAGGTGAGGTTGAAGCCGTTGTGTCCGAAGATCGGGATCCGGGAGGCCAGCTCCGGGATCTCGTCCAGGTTCAGCAGGAGCTGATAGACGCCGTACCGGAAGTCGTTCTCCTCCGGCTCCCGGCGGCGGTGCTGGAGGGTGCCGGCGTAGAGCGCCGAGGAGACGTCCTCCACCGGCACGGCCTCCGTCGCGGCCGCGGCGGCCTCCCCTGCGCTCACGGGAGGCCCGCCCCCAGCTCGTCCGCCGCCCGAAACGCCGAGCGGACGGCGTCCTCGTGGAAGCCGTAGCCCTCGTGGGCGCCGCAGAAGTGGATCCTGCCGCGGCCGCTCAGCTCCCGCAGCCTGGACTGGGCCCCGACGGCCGACGGGCCGTAGGCCGGGTGTCGGAACGTGGTCCGGTCCAGGACGCCGTCCGGGTCCGGCCGGCGGGAGGGGTTGAGCGTGACCAGGTACGGCCGCTCGCCGTCGATCCGCTGCAGCCGGTTCAGGTAGTAGGTGACCCGGGGGCGGTCGTCCCGACCGCGGCAGTCCTTGAGCCGGTAGTTCCAGGAGCACCACGCCGGCTGCCGGTCGGGCAGGAAGGTCGAATCGGAGTGCAGCCACGCGTCGCTGGTCGTGTAGGTCCACGCCGACAGGGTCTCCCGCTCCTCCGGGGAGGGGTCGGCCAGGAGCCCCAGGGCCTGGTCGGCGTGGGTCGCCACCACCGCCCGGTCGAAGGAGCCGGATCGGCCGTCGGCCAGCCGCAGCTCCACACCGTCCGCGGTCCGCCGGAGGCCCTCGACCCGGGATCCGGTGAGGAAGCGGGCGTCGGTGCGCTCCACCAGGCGGCGGACGTACCGGTCCGAGCCGCCCACCACCGTCTCCCAGCGGGGGCGGTCCACGAGCCGCAGCAGCCCGTGATCGTCGAAGAAGGAGAGGAGCAGACGGGCCGGGAACCGGCGCACGGCCGTGAGCGGCGCCGACCACAGGGCCGAGGCCATGGGGAGCAGGTAGTGGTCGACGAAGGGGGTCGGGAGCCCGCTCTCCCGCGCGAAGTCGTCCACCGTGCCGGGCGCGGCGCCGTTCTCCAGCACCCTCCTCCCCTCCCGGGCGAAGGTCCGGTAGCCGCGCAGCAGCGCCCGGAACTCCTCCCGCAGGAGGCTCGCGGGATCCGCCATCAGCCCGGCGATCCCCCGTCCCCCGTACTCCAGGCCGCAGTCCCGGCAGGAGAGGGAGAAGGACATCTCCGTGCCCCGGGTCGGCACCCCCAGCCGGTCGAAGAGGCCGGAGAGGAGCGGATAGGTCTTCCGGTTGAAGACGATGAACCCGGTGTCCAGCCGCCTGTACCGGCGCCCGTCGCGGTGGTCCAGCGTCCGGACGTGTCCCCCCAGCCGGTCGCGGGCCTCGAAGAGCACCACCTCGTGGCGGCGGCCCAGGAGCCACGCCGCCACGAGCCCCGCCACGCCTCCTCCGACCACCGCCACGCGGCGCGGGCCGCTCCCGGACGTCGCCACGGCTCCGCTCAGGCCCCGTCCGACCCGCCGGGGAACCACGGGAAGAAGGCGTTCGTGCGCTCCGCGTACCGCCGGAACTGCGGCCGCTGCTCGAGCTTCTCCTCGAGCATCGGGACGCCCGAGACCCGCAGGAGTAGCACCGACATGAGGACCGGCCCGACCACCGACCACAGGTAGCCCCCGGTGGAGGCGACCAGCAGGAACATGCCCCACCAGAAGACGAACTCCCCGAAGTAGTTCGGGTGCCGGCTGAAGCGCCACAGCCCGCCGGTGAGGACCTCGTCCCCGTCGCTGCGCTCGGCCAGGAAGCGCTGGAGCTGCCAGTCGGCCACGATCTCCCAGATCAGCCCGGCCACGGCCACTCCCGCCCCGATCCATCCCACCGCACCCGGGCCGCCGCGCCCCACGGCCGCCTGGAAGAGCGGGGCCGAGACCACCCATGCCAGGAGCGCCTGCAGGAGGAAGACCGAGACCAGGCTCACCGCCGGGAAGCGGTCGCCGTGCTTCTCGCGCATCTTCCGGTACCGGAAGTCCTCGGGCTCGCCCCAGTTCCTCCACGTCAGGTAGGCCGAGAGCCGGCCTCCCCAGGCGGTCACCAGGAAGAGGGCGATCCACGCCACCGCCCCGTCCGGGCCGGTGGACATCACGTAGTACCAGCCGAGCCCCGCGATGGCCGCACCCCAGAAGCTGTCGATGACGCTGGCGTCCGTTCGCCACAGGCTCACCAGCCACGCGCCCACCATGACGGCCGCCGCCACGGCCAGTCCGGTCGCGTAGATCCCGAAAGGGGCCCCGGCCGGGACGAGCCAGCCCGTCACGCCGACCCCCCGCCGTCCGCGGCGGCCCTCACCCCTGGGCCTCCCCCCCGTTGCCGGCGCTCGTCTCCTCCAGCTGGCGGAGCCGACGGCCGAACTCGCTGAAGCCGTCCAGGACCCGGAGGCCGTCTCCGGCCGCGGCGCCGTCGATCTCCCGCGCGCCCCGACCGCCCAGCAGGACCTCCACGGAGTTCGGGAGCTGCTCCCGGAGCCGCCGGAGCTCCTGCTCCGTCGGCGCACCGTCGACCCCGTAGACGAGGCTGAGCGCCACGGCACGGGCGCCGACCTCCCGCACGGTGCGGACGATCTCGTCCGCCGGCAGATCCGCCCCCAGGAAGACCACCTTCCACCCCTCGCTCCCGGCCACGGCGGCGGCGACCATGGCCCCGATCTCGTGCCGGTGCCCCGACGGCGTGGCCACCACGATGGCAGGGGCGCTGGCGTTCGTGGCCGACCCTTCGAGCATGTGCTGCAGGGCCCGCGAGAAGACGCCGGACGCCAGATGCTCCTGCGCCACGCCCAGCTCCCCGCCGTGCCAGCGCGTCCCGACTTCCGTCAGCACCGGCACCACCAGCTCGTCGACGAAGGTCCGGAGGCCATGCTTGAGCGAGGCCCGGCGAACGGTGGCCTCGAGGCCGTCCGCGTCGAAGGTCTCGATGGCCTCCAGCGCCTCGCGCCGGGCCCTGGCCAGGTCGCCGTCCTCGGCTGCCGGCTGGGGCTCCGCCGGCTCGCCCTCGCTGCGTCGATCCCTCTCCAGGAGCGCCGACAGCTCCTCGGTGGGAAGCCCGGCCAGCTGTCCGATCCGCCTGCCGCGGTCGGTGAGATCCGCCAGGAGCTCGAGCCGGTGGAGGTCCGCGTCCGTGTAGAGGCGGTGTCCGCCCTCGGTCCGCTCCGGGTCCACGGCCCCGTGACGCCGCTCCCACGCGCGCAACTGATGCACGGAGAGCCCGGTCCGATCGGCCACGACGCCGATGGAGTGCCGGGTCCCCCGCTCTTCGCTCTTCTCGTCGTTCACCTACGGTGCCTTCCCGTTGCGATACCCGTCCATCACACGGGTGACAAACTATTGTATAGATAAAGAAAGCGCAACGGGTGGATATCGATACCACACCTGGACAACCCGGGGGACGCCCGGTTCGAACGCCGCAGGGTCCGGAGGACCGGCCGGGGCCGTCAGCTCCGGGGCTTCACCACAGCCAGAAGGAGCCCACGGAGACGAGGAGGACGACGAGCCCGGCCCCGGTCTTCACGGCCGCCGCCGCGGCCCGGCCCAGGACGGCGCCCCACCCGACTCTCACCGCGCCGCCGGCGTCCCGCGACTCCATCCACGCCACCACGACGGCGCCGGCGAAGGTCCCGATCAGGATGCCGATCAGGCTGCCGACCACCGGCACCGGGGTGCCCACGACGGCCCCGATGATTCCCCCGCCGATGGCGCCCCAGAAGGCCCGGTTCGAGCCGCCGTAGCGGTCGCTGGCGAGCTTCACCGCCAGGTACTCGCCCAGCTCGGCGACGCCGGCCAGGACGGCGAGAGCCAGGAGTGTGCCCCAGGCCACCGGTGCGCCGAGGAGGACGGCCGCCGCCAGGGCGGCGATCATGACCCAGAGGCCGGGAATGCCGAGCGGGATGAGGAGGAGCCCGCCCAGCATGACGATCACCGCCGTGATCTCGACCAGCGTGCCGGTCACGGCGACCGGGTCCTGTGGAAGTCGCTCATCTCCCCTCCCTCCGCGCCGTCATCTCCCTCGTCTCCGGGAGCCGCTCCGCCAGCTCCCTGCGGACACGATAGAGGTGACCCGTGACCGTCCCCCGCGGCAAGCCCGGCCGCCGCCGCGGCGGAACTTCGGACGAGGCGGGCGCCGTTGTATGGTACGCACACGTAGGATCTCCCGTCACGGCAGGCGCCGCCCCCCGGAGTCGACCGGCTCGGGGCCGGGCCGCGCCCCTCGAATCCGAAAGGGACGCTCCATGTCGTCACGAACCGCCCGCCCTGCACAGGGCCTCCTCGCTCTCCTCGCCCCTCTCTTCCTGGCCGGATGCCTCACCATCAACAACCAGCCGGCCGAGGGCCCCTCGCCCGGGGCCGGTGACTCCGGTGGAGGTCAGGCCGCCGGCGCGCAGCAGGCACGCGGGCAGGAGGACGATCCCTTCGAGGAGTGGGGTGAGGTCCTCGAGGACACCCGTGAGATCGAGGGCTACTTCACGCTCCACCGGAAGCGGGACAACACGCTGTACCTGGAGCTCCCGCCGGCGCGTCTCGGCGAGGACTTCGGCCTCCTGATGCACTACAGCCAGGGCATCGGCGGCATGTTCACCCAGGAGGGGCTGCCGGCGAGCAGCACGCAGATGCTCCGCTTCCGGCGGAGCGGCGACCGGATCTACCTGGTCCGCCGCAACCCGCGCTTCGTGGCCGACTCCGGCTCCGCCATGGAGACCTCCCTGGAGGACAACGTCGGCCACTCCGTCGTCGGCGCCTTCGACATCCAGAGCCGGCACGACTCCACGGGACATCTGCTGCTCGACCTCACCGACTTCGTCGTCTCCGACTACTCGGGCACTGCAGACCGGCTTGGCAGCTACTACCAGGGCGGCGGTCCGCGACTGGACTCGCAGCGGAGCCACCTGGGAACCGTCCGCGGCTTTCCGGAGAACGTGGAGATCGACGCGCAGCTGACCTACGAGGCCAGCGAGCCCCCGAGCTTCGGCGGAACCGCCATCTCCGACTACCGCTCCATTCCCGTCGGGGTGCGCTACTCCTTCTTCGACCTGCCGGACGACCCGATGCAGCCGCGGCTCGCGGACCTCCGGGTGGGCCACTTCCTGACCACGGTGCAGGACTTCTCGAACGACGAGAGCACGGACCCCTTCCGGCGCTACGTCAACCGGTGGCGGCTGGAGAAGGCGAATCCGTCGCAGGAGCTCTCCGAGCCGGTGGAGCCCATCGTCTTCTACGTGGACCGGAGCGTGCCCGAGCGGTACCGGGAGTACGTCATCGCGGGCATCGAGGCCTGGAACGAGGCCTTCCGCCAGGCCGGCTACCGGGGGGCCGTCGAGGCGCGCGTGGCGCCCGACGATTCCTCGTGGAGCGCCGAGGACGTGCGCTACTCCACGGTTCGGTGGACCGCCGCCCACGGCATGGGCTACGCCATCGGCCCCTCCCAGGTGGACCCCCGGACCGGCGAGATCCTGAACGCCGACGTGTTGATCGCCGCCAACTGGATTCGCTTCTGGCTGGAGGACTACCAGAACCTGGTGGCCGGCCGCAGCTGGCTCGACGCCAGCGTCCGGGACCTGGTGAGCCCGGATCCCGTCTCCGCGGAGACCGCGGGTTCCGCCGCCGACTGGCGCCGACCGCTCCGTGCGGCCGCCCGGGGAGACGTGACCGGAGCCCCCGGTCGGCTCTGCTTCGCAGGTGCCTTCCGGGCCCGCCAGATGGCCGTGCAGTACGCGGTGCTGGCGGCCCGCGGCCAGGTGGAGCCCGGGGAGGAGATGCCGGAGGAGTACGTGGGCGGGGCCATCAGGGACCTGGTGATGCACGAGGTCGGCCACACCCTGGGGCTCCGGCACAACTTCAAGGCCACCACGGGCATCCCGTACGACCGCCTGCACGACGAGAGCTACACCCGGGAGCACGGCGTCAGCCTCTCGGTCATGGACTACGTGCCGGTGAACATCGCCGGGCGGCAGGAGGAGCAGGGCCACTACTTCAACCAGAGCGTCGGCACCTACGACGAGTGGGCCATCGAGTACGCCTACGCCCCGGTCTATGGAGCCGGCGACGGCGGGGCCACGCTCTCCACCTCCGGGGATCCCGTGGAGCGGGCCTCCGCCGAGCGCCCCGCGCTGAGACAGATCGCGCGCCGGAGCTCGGACTCGCTCCACACCTACGGCACCGACGAGGACGCCGGCCTCGGCGTCGATCCCCGGACCAACCTCTACGACCTGGGCTCCGATCCCCTTCGCTACGCCCGGGACCGGAGCCGCCTCATCGGCCGCATCCTCCCGGAGCTCGACGATCGGCTCATCGGCGAGGGCGACTCGTGGCATCGCCTCCGGCAGGGGTTCGACGCGCTCGTCTTCTCCCGCTTCTCCGCCGCCCTGCCCGCCGCCAAGGTGATCGGCGGCCTGTACACGAGCCGCGACTACCGGGGCGAGCCGAACGCGCGCCCCCCCTTCCGACCCGTCCCCGCCGAGCGCCAGCGTGAGGCCCTGGACCTCCTGGTCGAGCAGATCCTGGCCGAGGACGCCTTCCAGTTCGAGCCGGAGCAGCTGAACCGGCTGGCGCCGAACATGTGGTCGGACTGGAGCCGGGATCCCGGCGACCTCACCCCCATGGCGTATCCGGTCCACGAACAGGTGAACGCCATGCAGTCCGCGGTGCTCGGCACCCTCCTGAGCCCCGACCGGCTGGCCCGGGTCCGCGACAACCGCCTGCGGTCGACAGGGGACACCGAGGTGCTGGGCATGGCGGAGGTCTTCGGCCGACTCACGGGAGCCGTATGGTCCGAGGTCGAGGACCCGTCCTCCGCCCCGGAGATCAGCTCCTTCCGCCGGAACCTCCAGCGCTCGCACCTCGAGCGGCTGCAGACGCTGCTGCTGAACGACGAGATCCCGACCTTCGGGGGCGCGGTGAGCGTGCCGGAGGACGCCCGCTCCCTGGCACGGCACGAGATGCGTGAGATCCTGTCGAGGGTGGAGGCCGCCCTGGACGCCGACGCTCCCCTCGACGAGGTGAACCGGGCGCACCTCCGCGAAACGCGGGCGCGGATCGAGAGGGCGCTCGAGGCCGACGTGACCCTGTCGGCGGACGGCGGCTGACGCTCTCGTTGCCGGGGCGTCCCCCCGGCCCGAGATTCGAGGGGTGATCCGGGTCGTCCCGGTCCGGTCCCGGGACGCCCGCCCTTCCCCTCCGCCCGGCTCCGCCATGGACACACCGCACCGGCCGCCCGCCGCCCTCCTCTCCCTCCTGCTCCTGGCCTCCGTGGCCGCCGCGCCGCCGCCCGCCGCGGGTGCCGTCCAGCAGACGCTGGCCCCGGACTCCGTGCACGCGCTGGTGGACGGCGCCCGGGGCGAGGCCTTCGCCCTGTACCGGGACCTGCTCTCCTACCCCAACGACGCGCACCACCCGGACGACATCCTGGAGCTCGTGGCCCGGCTGGAGGAGGCCTTCGGGGAGCGGGGCTTCGAGACCGAACGCCTGCCGACGCCGGGGAGCCCGCTGCTGCTGGCGGAGCGGCGCGTCCCCGGAGCCGACCGCACCGTGCTGGTGTACCTGCAGGCC
>CANPVF010000197.1 GCA_947581645.1 Candidatus Caribbeanibacter nitroreducens
TGATCGAAGAGCGTCAGGCTCGTGCCCACCAGCCCTTCCCAGCCCGGCGTGGGCTGTCCGATCTCCTCCAGGGTGTCGCCGACCACCACCGAGCCGTCGGATGCCAGGGTCACCGGTCGCCACATGTACGCACCGAAGCTGAATCCCTCCTGAATGCGCTGTCCGGCGTTGGAATCGTTGCCGAAGTCGACGATGATGGGCTCCGGGAGTTCGGTGACCGTGTTGTCGTTGGTGCTGAAGTTCAGGTTCCAGCTCCACGACAGGTTGCGCCGGTCGACTGCCTGGAGGTTCAGGCTGGCCTCGAAGCCGCTGTTCACGATTTCGCCCACGTTGGTGAACTGCTGGTTGGGGAAGCCCGTGGACGGAGCGAGGTTTCGCGCCACCACCGCGTCGGTGGTCTTGTTGTCGTAGTACGTGAATTCGAGCCCCAGCCGGTCGCTGAGAGCGCTCAGGTCGAATCCGACCTCGAACTCCTCGCTGGTCTCCGGCCGGAGCTCGGGATTGCCGGGCCGATTCGGGAGCACGCCGAGCACCTCGTTCCCGTCGCGGACGGCGGGCACGGAGGCCAGCAGCGAGAGCGCGTTGTTGGTCCCCGGGAGCTTCGAGGACTCGCCCCAGGCGGCGCGGAGCCGAAGGCTGTTGAAGACGTCGGGGAACCACGGCTCCTCGCTCACCACCCAGGAGCCGTTGATCTTCTTCAGGTCCTGGACTCCGAGGCTTCCGCCGAAGGCGCTGTTGTCGTCCAGGCGGATGCCGGGCGTGACGAAGATCCGGTCTCTCCAGGAGAACTGCTGCTGCACGAAGCCGCCGAGCGTCCGGGTCTCCTCGAACTGGTCGGCCCCCTCGTTCACCACCGACGCACCCACCGACGGAGTCCCGGCCGGGAAGGTCAGTCCCTCGGAATACGTCCCGTCCGAGCTCTCCCGGATCCACTGCCCGCCCACCGTGGTGACCGAGGCGAGGTCGTCGGTGAGATCCAGGTTCACCGAGGAGCTCAGCTCCAGGGTGAGGTTGCGACTCGTGACGTCCGTCCGCTCGATGTTGCCCTCGGAGTCCTGTCCGAAGGGGCGGGCCGGGTCCACGGGCACGATGATCCGGGTGCGCTGTCCGAACTGGTCGTAGCCCACCGTGAGGCGGGTGGACCACTCCTGGAACGGGTGGAGCCGGAACGTGGCACTACCCACATAGCGCTCGACCTCCTGCCGGTTCTCCCGGGCCGCCACCTGCTCGAAGGTCCGGGCGCCGAAGGTGGCGTTCTCGGCACAGCCGCCGAATCCCAGCTCCGAGAGTGGCGTGCCGGTGAGCTGCGAGATCTCGATGTTGAGGGGACAGGTCCGGACGCCGTCCCGCTCCAGGGGCTGGACCCAGGGAAACGCGACCTGGGCGATCGGGATGTATCCGGCGATGTTGTTGTCGTTGTCCGGGAGCCGCGTGAAGCTGGAGGTGAAGCCGTTGCTCACCGTCAGGTCGAGGATGTCGTTCTCCGGCACGATGCTGAAGTTGCCGCGAACGTTCCACTGGTCGCGGCTGTTGTTCGGAAAGGTGCCGCCCTCCTCCTGCCAGCGGCCCGAGACGAAGTACGTGATCGACTCCTCCCCTCCGCGGATGTTGCCGCTCACCGAGTAGGCGTCGCCGACGCGGAACGGGTCCTGGTCTTCCAGCGCGTTGAAGGTGTACAGCGTGTCCCGTGCCGACTCGCCCAGAATCGCCCGGGGGTGGAAGACCCGCGGCAGCCAGCCCGTGGAGTTCCAGTTCTGGCCGTAGGATCCCTCGATCGTATAGCGCGGCTCGCCGCTCGAGCCGGATTTCGTCGTGATACGGATCACCCCCGCGGCGGCCTCGGTTCCGTACAGCGTGGCGGCCGCGGGCCCCTTGATGACCTCGACGGATTCGATGTCCTCGGGGTTCAGGTCGTTGAGTCGACTGAACTCCTGCCCCTGCTGATCGGAGCTCGGCGTGGACGTGTTGATCCGCGCACCGTCGATGTAGACCAGGGGGCGGTTGCTGAAGCTCAGGCTCGTCCGTCCGCGTATGCGGAGCTCCGAGGCGGCACCCACCGAGCCGGTGCTCTGATTGATGGTCATGCCCGGCGCCTGCGCCTGGAGCAGGTTCTGGACGCTGGCGGGCTTCGACATCTCCACCTGGTCGGACACCTGGAGCTTGCTCACGGCGTGTCCCAGCTCACGCTGGCGCTGGACGCCGGTGGCGGTGACGACGACCTCTTCCATGCTCACCGCCGAGACCGTGAGGGCGAAGTCCACCGTCGCCGTCTGGCCGGCGCCGACGGTGACCGTTCGCGATGTCGGCTGATAGCCGAGCACCTGAATCCGGATCTGCTGATCGCCGACGGGAACGCCGGTGAGCCGGTACTGTCCGGCGGTGTCGGTGATGGTCCCGATGCCGCTCCCCGGAATGAAGACCTGGGCGCCGTCTATGGGGCGGCCGTCGTCGGCGTCGGTGACCTGGCCGGCGACCGCGCCCTGCTGTGCGCGCGCCGTCGTCGGCAGCGCGAGAAGGAGAGCGGCGCTGGCGGCCAGGGCCATTCCCCCGAGCCGCCGGGCGGCCGCGAGGCGGAGCTTCATCGCGCGGTGGGGGGAGGAGGGAGAGGGGGAGCCGGGTACGGGGATGCTGCGCATCGAGGGTCTCCTGCTGGTGCCAGCCGGGGCCGGAGGGGCTCGCGGGCCCTCCGGTCGATCGCGTCACGTGCGGCGCGGCGTGCTGTCTATGTCTGCTGTGCTACATGTACAACGTTGCGTATACAGTATCAGTTCCACGCTGCGCGCCCGAATGACCCCTGTCAAGTAGGGGCGTTCCCGGCATGGGTGTGGGGGGGAGAGCGCGACCGAGTGTGGGGAAGTGAGAAGGGCTTGGTCGACTCCGGACTGAGCGGAACACGGATTCGGTGCGGCTGTAGACAGTCGTCGCCCTCGGAGGGAAGCGACGGCGGCCGCCCGTGGCCGGGCGATTCGCAGGTCGCAGGTCGGAGGCTGCGAGCGGGAGCAGCCCCCGGCGGAACAAGACGGGGGCGACGGGTTTATACAGAGGACGCGCCGGCAAGGTGGCGGCTCCGGCGGAACTGTCGGGGATGCGTCGAGGGCGCGCTTGAGCGGAGGGGCGAAGCCTTGTAGCATCCTCCGCCCCCGCTGGATTCACAGGTAGATCCCGAGCTGCCACGAAGCGCGACGCTTCCTCTCCGGCAGCGGCGAAGACGTCGTCTCCAGATGCTGACACGGCCCCGCCGAGGATTCGGTGCGGCTGTCTCAGAGGGGACGGCGAGAACGCCACGGCGATTCGAAGGGTCGCCGAACGGAAGCCGCCGGACGGATCGGCGGTTTCGGCACAGATGGTTGTTGCTGTTTCACAAGGAGTTGTTGTGAGGTGTGAGGTGTGTGGGGCCCCGAGGGGCCGCGGGTGTCACGTCCCGTGTGTCCATGGGGAACCAACGTGAAG
>CANPVF010000198.1 GCA_947581645.1 Candidatus Caribbeanibacter nitroreducens
GGGATCCGTCCGACCTGGCGGAGGCCGTGACGCCGAACCTCTCCCTGATCGCCTTCGACGGGCTCGACCGCGGACTCCGTCGCGTGAGCCGCGGGAGGCGCACCGCGGGGTTCCGGCGTCTGTCCTCGGCCTACGACGAGTTCGACGCCACGGTGATCGACGCCGGAGCGCGGCTGGACGCCGTGTGGTCCGCCTGCTCTGCCGGCGCCGGCCGACTGCTGGCGGTGACCGGACCGGAGCGAATCGCCGTGGCGGCGAACTACGGTCTCCTCAAGACGATGGAGACCCGCGTTCCCAGGCTGCCCCTCGAGGTGCTGGTCAACCGCCGGTCCGGGAACGCCGCCCGGGGGGTCTTCTCTCCCCTGCGGAGCGCCGTCGACTACTTCCTGCACCGATCGGTCGGCTTCGCCGGCGCCGTCCCCCGCGACCAGGAGCTCCGGGAACGGGTCGACGGCGGCGCCAGCCTCCAGGACCTGACGGAGAACAGTGCCGCAGCGCACGCGGCGAGACGAATCGCAACGAGAATACTCACGGAGATGGACGGGAGCGCCGGCTCGGCGAGCCCGGTCCCCTCTCCACCCGGGAGGAGCTAGAACCATGGAACCCTCCGAGCTTTGGAAATCGTATCGCGAGAACGACGACATCGAGGCGCGTGACGCGCTCGTCGAGAAGCACATGGGCCTCGTCTATCACGTGGCGCAGCAGCTTATGAATACGCTGCACGAGGACGTCGAACTCGAGGAGCTGGTCAGCGCCGGGGCCATGGGTCTGATGAGCGCCCTGGAGAACTACGACCACTCCCGGGGTAACGCCTTCAGCACGTTCGCCGCGCCGCGAATCCGGGGCGCCATCCTGGACGACTTGCGCCGTCAGGATCCGGTGCCGAGGTCGATCCGCAGGAAGCAGCGGGACGTGGCCCGGGCCCGGGAACGGTTGAAGCGTGAACTGAAGCGGGATCCGACGCCCATGGAAACGGCCGAGGAGCTCGACATCGACCCCGAGACCCTGCACGACTGGAAATCAGACTCGGAGAAGGCGACGCCCGTATCGCTGGACCGCCCGCTCTCCGACGACGAGAACGGCGCCGCGACCCCGAAGGAGATCGTCGCCGACGAGGACACCGACGACGTGGAGGAGCGGATCAACCGCCAGGAGGAGATGGAGATCCTCCAGGAGGAGATCGCCGATCTCGACGAGCAGAAGCGCGTCGTGCTCTCCCTCTACTACTTCGAGGGACTGAAGCTCCGTGAGATCGCCGAAGTCCTCGGCGTCACCGAGTCGCGCATCTCGCAGATCCGGTCACAGGCCGTCGATCTCCTCCGTGACCGACTCTCGCACCTGCGGACCGCGACGCCGGCATGAGCAGCGAAACCACCGCACCTCGCGTCCCGAGTGCCCTGGCGGCGGTCGCGGCCGTTGGCCTGGCCCTCGCGGCGCAGGCGAGCCCCCTCCATGGTCGCCCCGCCCCCGACGCGGATGTCGAGCCGACGCCCGCCGACTCGGTCACGCCCGACTCCATCGCCGAGGGCCCTCCGTCGCGCCAGGTCGCCCACCTGGCACGAGCCGCCCTACGGCGTCCCGGCGACGAGCGTGTCTGGACCTCCCTGCCCCGGGCCCTGAGGCGCCTGGCCCGCAGCGGGGTACCCTCGGCACGGCAGGCGCGCGTGGAGGCCGAGCGCATCGCCGTCCGTGCTCTCGAGCTCGGAGCCGCCGACGCGCCCCGGAGCACTCGCACGTCGTCCGGCCGCCGACGCCCGGACGGCGCAGGGTGGCTCGCCTCTCTCCGGATCTCCTCGACCACGGGAGAGATCCTGGCGGGGCTGGTCTCCCTGGCCGCCATCGCCGGCCTTCTCCTGTGGATGCACCGGCGCTACCTGAGCGAGGCGGCGCCTCGCCGGCGGCAGGTCACGGCAGCTCGACTCCTGCTCCGGCTCGGTGCCTCACCCGGGTCCGTCGCGCAGCGAACGGGCATCGCGCGCGATGCGATCGGGATGCTCGAGCACGGCCGGAGCCAGGGCCATCCGGAGATCCATTCCGGCACGAATTTCCGCTCCAGCGGGACGAGGCCGTCGCCGAAGATGACTGACGGCAACCACCTTTCTACCATACAACGACTTACGAGATCATTTCGTTCGCCGTCCGACGGGGAACACGGGTTGCACCCCCGTCGGGCCGAACAGTGATCCGAGCGCGACTCGAGGGAGGCAACAGGACATGGAACCCGACGCCATGCGGACGGCGGCGAGGGCTCTTCGCTACTGGCGACTGCGCCAGAACGTCCTCTCGAACAACCTCGCCAACGCCGGCAGCAAGGGATTCAAGGGAGAGCAGGTGTTCGCGCGGCTACTGGAGAGCGGTGAAACCACGTTCCGGTCGAGCACGGACATGAGCGAAGGCGCCATCGAGCAGACGGGGCGTCCCCTCGACGTGGCCATGGAGAACTCGGGCTTTCTCGTGATACGCACCGAATCCGGGCCTCGCCTGACCAGGAGCGGATCCCTGAGCCTGGACCGCACCGGCCGCCTGGTGAACGCGAGCGGCGACGCCGTCCTCGGCGAGAAGGGGCCGATCACCCTGCCCTCGGGCGACGTGGACATCGACCGCGACGGCATGGTCTCCGTCGACGGCCAGGACGTGGCGCGACTGCGGGTCGTGCGACCCGGCCCGAACGCGGAGATCCAGCAGGAAGCCGGGACGCGCTTCCGGGTCGCGTCGGGCGAGACCGTTCGAGTGGAGCCCGACGACCGCTCGGTCCGCCAGGGAGCCCTCGAGAGCAGCAACGTGCAGCCCATCGAGTCGATGGTCGACCTGATCTCCATACAGCAAAATCACGCCGCGTCGATGCGGTCGCTCCAGACCCTCGACGGGGTGATGGAGACGGTCGTGAACCGCCTGGCGCGCCCGGGATGAGGCGGAGCGCGTACGGACCGCCACGAACCGTCCCCTGCGTTCGGCCGCGGCGCGGATCGACCGGCCGATGAATCGGGAACCTCAACCCCAACTCCGATATCATGGACCCAGCACTCCGAGCCGCCGCGAGCGGCATGATCGCCCAGCAGACGCGAATGGAGGTCATCTCCAACAACCTCTCGAACGTGAATACCACCGCGTACAAGCGGAGACGGGCTCACTTCGAGGACCTGCTCTACCAGACCGAGCAGGCGGCCTCCAACGTGGATTTCCAGAACAACAGGACGCAGCCCGAGGTGCAGGTCGGTCGGGGCACCCGCCTGGCGAGCGTCAAGCGGATCAACTCGCAGGGATCCATTCGACAGACCGGCCGCCCCCTCGACGTGGCCATCGAGGGCGACGGCTTCTTCCAGGTCCGCAAGGGAGACGGAACGGTGGCCTACACCCGGGACGGCAGCTTCCGCATCTCCGACCAGGGCACGCTCGTCACCACGAGCGGCTACGAGGTGCTCCCGGGCATCAACGTTCCGCGTGACGCCCGCGAGATCTCCATCTCGCGCACCGGGATCGTCACTGCCAGGACCGGCGGGGCCGGCACCGAGCCGATGGAGATCGGCCGTATCGAGCTGGCTCGCTTCCCGAACTCCACCGGACTGAAGGCGCTGGGTGAGAACCTCTACGCCGAGACGTCGAACTCCGGCGCTCCCCAGCTCGGCACGCCCGACAGCCGCGGCTTCGGGCAGCTCCGGTCCGGGGCACTGGAGTCGAGCAACGTGGAGATCGTGCGGGAGATGACGAACATGATCTCCGCCATGCGCGCCTTCGAGATCGGCTCGAAGGCCATCCAGAGCAGCCAGGAGATGTCGCAGATCACCAGCCAGATGATGCGCTGATGCTTCCCGACGCCCGCATCCTGCTCGTCCCTGCGGTCGCCTGTGCCGCTGCCGTAGCGCCGACGGCCGAAGCGGCCCCGGCGTCCCCGTGCCCCCGGGGCGCCCACCCGACGACGGCCGCCCCGGACTCGTCGGCCTGGGCCCCGCCGGAGGCGCTCTCGGGAAGGATCCGTGACGAGATCGGCCGGCGGTGGAGCGTCGCCGCCGAGCGGCTACGACTTCGGTGGGGACCCGTTCGTACCCGGTGGCGCGACGCCGAGTTGACCGACTTTCGGCTCCTCGGCTCCGGTCGCGACGGCTCGTGGGTCGTCTCGTTCCTCGACGCCGAGAAGCGTCGCCTCTTCTCGGTCCGGCTCACGGCCGCCGTGCGGCGTCGGCATCCCGTCGCCGCACGCCCCCTCGAGCGCGGCGACACGCTTCGTGCCGCGGACGTGAGGCGCGAGGAGGTGGTGACCCCGGGCCGCCCCCCGCGGCGAGACAGCGTCCGGGCCGGATGGGTGGCCCGTCGGCGCGTGGAGGCCGGCGAGGTGTTGATCCGGCCGGCCGTGAGCCCTCCGGCAGCCGTTCAGTCGGGAGCCAGGGTGGAAGTCTTGCTGGTGACGGGCTCGCTCGAGCTCTCGGTGCCGGGCCGAGCCGCCGGCACGGCGGAGCGCGGTGAGTCGGTGAGCGTGCGTCTCGAGACCGGCCGCCGTCTCCGGGGCGTGGCGGTGTCGCCGGGCGTCGTACGACTCCGGAATCCAGGAGGAGGAACATGAGTGTTCGAGCGACCGGCCTGACGACCGCGATCGCCGTCGGACTGCTGGCGGGAGCCGCCACGGCCACCGCCCAGGAGAGCGTCGCGGACAGCGCCTCCGCTCCCGTTGGAGCTCGCGACTCCGCTGCCGCCGACGCCGCCCGGGAAGACCCCGCGGCGGCGGGCGAGAGGGGTCCGCGGATCCAGTCCTGGACCTCCGACCGGCAGGACTACCGCCCCGGCGACGTGCTGACCGTCTTCGTGGACGAGCGGACCTTGGTCCGCGCCGTGGCCGAGAACTCCGCCGTCGATCGGCGTCGGGGCGAGGGGATCCTGGACATCCTCCCCAGCAGGCGGCTCGGTCTCCGGACCCGCAACGACGCCGAGTCGGAGCAGCGTGGACGCGCCACGAGGAACGAGCGCTTCGAGACCCAGATCAGCGTCCGAATCGAGGATGTCACCCGAAACGGCGTCCTTCGCATCGAGGGTAGAAAGCAGTACGCGGTCGGCGAACACGAGCAGAAGGTGATTCTGAGCGGCTTCGTGCGACCGGAGGACGTGAGCCTCGCCAACGTGGTCCGCGGCTGGAGGATCGCCGACCTCGAGCTCCAGTTCATGTCCAACGGGGAGCTCGTGGAGCCGGACCGGGGCCTGATCGCGAAATTCTTCGACTTCGTCTTCTGATCCGATGCCCATGACTGCGATTCCCCTTCCACGATCGGCGGCGACGGGCGACTCGAACCGGGATCGTTCCGCGGGAGCCGCGAGCGATCGCGGACGGCGTACCGACCTGTGGACTCTCAGTCTGCTCGCCGCCGCCGTGCTGGCGACCACCGGGCCGGCGGAGGCCCAGCAGGTCACGGTGGGCAACCTCACGTCGCTCGATCGAGACGTGCCGACGCGCCTCCAGGGATACGGGCTCGTCGTGGGCCTGGACGGCACCGGCGACCGGACCATCTCCGGCTATGCCGGCGGACATACCGCCCGCTCTGTGGCCAATCTGCTCCGAAGGTTCGACGTCACCGTTCCGGAGAATGTCCTTCGAACCCGGAACGTGGCCGCCGTCCTGGTCACCGCTCAGCTCTCCAGCTACCAGCGGCCGGGCTCCGAATTCGAGGTCAAGGTAGCGTCGGTGGGAGACGCGGTCTCGCTCAAGGGGGGCGTCCTGTGGACGACGCCGCTCGTGGCCCGGGCGGGCGGAGACCCGGTGGCCACGGCCCAGGGTCCCGTCGTCATCAGCGAGGGGGTGACGCGAGCGGGCGAATACCCGGTGGAGACGAGCGCCAGGATTCCGGACGGGGGGCTTCTCAGGAAGCGATTGTCCGGCCCCGCGCTCTCCTCCGTCGCCGAGCTCACTCTCAGAAGGCCGAGCCTCGGGACCGCCACGAGAATCGCCGACGCCATCAATCAGGAGTTCGGCGAGGGCGTGGCGTCCGTGAGCGACCCTGGGGGCGTCCAGCTGTCGGTGCCCGACGGCATCGACCAGAGCCGCGCCGCGTTCCTCGCCCGGGTCCAGGAGCTGCAGGTCACGCCGGACCGGGCCGCCCGCATCGTCATCGACGGTCGCGACGGAACCGTGGCGGCGGGTGGCGGTCTCAGCGTGAGTGAAGCCGTGGTCAGCCACGCTGGAATGACGCTGACCATCGGCCCCGGAGCGAACGAGACCGGCGCCGAGGCCGGCGGAGAGGGTGCGGAGGGCGAAGGACAGGCCGGAGCCGGCTCGTCCACCAGCGGGGTGCCGGGCTCGGTCCGGGTTCCGTCCGGCGCCACCGTCCAGGACATCGCCGCCGCCCTGCACGCGGTCGCGGCCTCGCCTTCCTCGATCGCCTCCATCTTCGAATCCCTGCAGGAGGTCGGCGCCATCAGCGCGGAGGTGACGGTCCGATGACGACCGGTGGTACGAGCGCGGGCTCCGCGCCGCGGGGAGACCTGCGGCCCGGG
>CANPVF010000199.1 GCA_947581645.1 Candidatus Caribbeanibacter nitroreducens
ATCGGGCCGGGAGACGAGTCGGGACGGCGGTGGATCTTCGTCCCCTGCGATCAGCTCACCGACCGCGTCGGTCCCCTGGCTCGGCGGGATCCGGGGGAGACCGGCATCGTGCTCGTGGAGAGCCCCTGGAAGGCCGGCCGACGCCCCTACCACCGGCAGAAGCTGGCTCTGGTGCTGGCCAACCTCCGGCACTTCGCCCTGGAGCAGGCCCGACGCGGCGTGGCCGTGCGGCACGTCGTCGCCGACGGCCCCTACCGCGAGGCCCTGGGGCCGGTGGCCCGGGAGCTGGGGCCGCTCACGGTCATGGAGCCCGCCGAGAGGGAGCTCCGGGTCGACCTCGCGCCGCTGGCCGAGGAGGACCTCCTCGAGGTCGTCCCCCACGAGGGGTGGCTCACCACCCGGGAGCAGTTCGGGCAGAGCCAGGACGGCGGCCCGCCGTGGCGCATGGACGCCTTCTACCGGCGGGTCCGCCGGGATACGGGCCTGCTCATGGAGAACGGGTCGCCGGCCGGCGGCAAGTACAGCCACGACACCGAGAACCGCGAGAGATGGGGCGGAGATCCGCCGTCGCCGGATCCGCCCCGCTTCGAGCCGGACGAGATCACTCGGGAGGTTCGTGACCTGGTGAACTCGCGCTTCGGGCGTCATCCCGGGCGCGTGGACGCGGCCCGGCTGCCGGCGACCCGCGAACACGCCGACCGGCTGTGGGACTGGGCCCTGGATCGGTGTTTGGAGCACTTCGGACCGTACGAGGACGCCATGTCCCGGCGCTCACCGGGTCTCTTCCACACCCGGGTCTCCCCGCTCCTGAACCTCCACCGGCTCCTCCCGGAACGGGTGGTACGGGACGCCGCCGCGTCCGACGCCCCGCTCAACAGCCGCGAGGGCTTCGTCCGCCAGGTCCTTGGATGGCGGGAGTTCGTGCGCCACGTGCACCGGGCCACCGACGGCTTCCGGGACCTCCCGGACGCCGACCTCGAGCGATCCGTCCCGGGCCCCGGCGACGGGGGCTGGGGACGGTGGGCCGAGGACGAATGGGGCCCGACGGGCGCCCCGGCCCCCGGGATGGAGGGAGCCGCCGCGCCCTCGTTCCTGGGCGCGGACGGCCCCCTGCCGGAGGCGTGGTGGGGCGAGACGTCGGGACTCGCCTGCCTGGACTCCGTGGTGGAGGACGTGTGGGAAGAGGCGTGGAGCCATCACATCACGCGCCTCATGGTCCTGTCCAACGTGGCCCAGCTCCTGGAGGTCTCCCCGCGGGAGCTCACCGACTGGTTCTGGGTCGCTTACGAGGACGCCTACGACTGGGTCGTCGAGCCGAACGTCCTGGGCATGGGCACGTTCGCCGCCGGCGATCTCATGACCACGAAGCCCTACGTGTCGGGGTCGAACTACATCGACCGGATGAGCGACTACTGCGAGGAGTGCCGGTTCGACCCCGGCACGGACTGTCCCCTCCGGCGGCTCTACTGGGCCTACCTGGACCGCCACGCGGACGAGCTGGAGGACAACCGTCGCATGAGCCTTCCCCTGGCCAACCTGTCGCGGCGCGGCGCGGAGGATCGGGCGCTGGATCGGGACGTCTTCCGGTGGGCCCGGGAGACGCTCGATCGCGGAGACGAGCTCCGGCCCGCGGACCAGCCGACGTAGAGGCAGGAGTTCTCGGGCGGCTGCCGACGTTTGACAGACGAACAGCCCCCCGGGAAGATGGCGCCGCATCTGTCGAGCCCTGCGTGCAATCGCTTCTCACCTGAGCGGCCGACCGACCCAGCCCTGCGGCCAGCGAGAGCTCACCCGACTCATCCGGAGGCTGCACCCGTGGCTCCCTATCGACGTCGGCGCACGACGCGCTCGACAGCGGCTCCGATCTCCCTCGACCTCCTCATCGCGGAGGACAACCCCGGGGACGCCCGCCTCCTCGAGGAGATGCTGGGGGACCTCCCGTCGGTGGACCACGACAGCACCGTGGTCCGAACCCGTGGCGAGGCCGTGGAGGCCGCGGGCGGACCGAGGGAGTTCGATCTGATCTTCCTCGACCTCGGTCTCCCCGATTCCCGCGGGATCGAGACGGTATCCCCGGTGATCGAGGCAGCGCCGGACACGCCCATCGTCGTCCTCACGGGACACCAGGACGTTCGGACCGCCTCCGAGGCGCTGGGCGAGGGCGTCCAGGACTACCTGGTCAAGGATCGTGTCGAGCCGGAGGACCTCGTTCGGGCCATCCGCACGGCTCTGCAGCGACATCGCGTCGAGCAGGACCTGCGCGAGAGCGAGAAGAGATTCCGGCAGATGGCCGAGAACATCGACGAGATCTTCTATCTCGTCGACCTCGAGCCCGATCCCCCTGAACTCCTCTATCTCAATTCGGCCTTCGAGCGGATCTTCGGGATCCCCGTCCACCGGGTGTACGCCGATCCCCGGGCCTGGCGGGAGCTCGTCCACCCGGACGACCGGCACAGGACGGACGAACTGAGGGAGAACCTGGACGGGGGACAGGAGGAGGCGCGGTACCGGATCCGCCGCCCCAACGGGGATGAGCGGGTCATCCGGGAACGGGCCTTCTCGGTGGACGAGGGCGACGGCTCCCGACGCGTGGCCGGCGTGGCCCGCGACGTCACGGACGAGATCGAGCTCCGCCGGAGCCTGGAGGAGGAGCGCTCGCAGCTCCAGAACATCATCGACGAAGCGCCCACGTTCATGGCCCTGTACATGGGGCCCGAGCACGTCCTCGAGCGCGCCAACGAGGCGTGGTTCGATCTGGTCGGCGATCGCGACGCCGTCGGTCGGCCCGCCCGGGAGATCTTCCAGGAGTTCGAGAGTCAGGCGAACCACGATCGCCTCCACCACGTCTATACCACCGGGGAGTCGGTCCGCCTCGATCGCGAACCCGTGGAGTTCACGACCTCGCGTGACGGTGAGCCGCGGACGCGCCACCTGAACATCACCTACCAGCCGAGAGTGAGAGACGGCGAGGTGGTCGGTGTGATCGTCCACGGCGTCGACGTCACCCGACTGGTGGAGGCGCACGAGAAGGTCAAGGCGCGCGAGGAGGACCTGGAGGCCATCCTGGAGACGGCGGCGGAAGGCATCGTCTTCACCGACTCCGACGGCCGGATCCAGTACGCCAACGCCGCGGCAGAGAGGATCATGGGGCTCGAATCCGCGGAGATCGTCCGCCGGGACGTGGACGACGTCCGCTGGGGCATTCAGGACGGCCGGGGTGGACAGATCGAAGACCGGGACCTGCCGGTCGTCCGGGCCCTCCGGGAGGGGAAGCGGGTGTCGGACTCCGAGCTGGCCATCGGGCGCCCCGGGGGAGGCCGCGTCATCCTGTCCGTGAACGCCGCTCCCCTGGTGGGGGAAGGCGACAACCCGGAAGGCGCCGTGGCGTCCTTCCGGAACGTGACGGACCAGAAGAAGCTGGAGCGGGAGCTCCGCCACCGTGCGCTGCACGACGACCTCACCGGCCTCCCGAACCGCACCCTCTTCCAGGATCGGCTGGAGCAGGCGCTCCGGCGCACGAGACGGAATGGTCGAGGCGTGGCGGCAGCGTACATCGACCTCAAGCGCTTCAAGGTCGTCAACGACAGCCTGGGCCACGCCGCCGGCGACCGCGTGCTCCGGGAGGTGGCACATCGCCTCGACGGCGCCGTTCGGGAGCAGGACACGGTGGCCCGCTACGGCGGGGACGAATTCACGGTGCTTCTCGCCGACGCGGACGAACCGGAGGAGGCCCGTCGGGCCGCCGAACGGCTGGTGGCGGCGCTGGAGGACCCCGTCGAGCTCGGCGACGGCGCGGTACCCGTCGAGGCCACGGTGGGCGTGGCGCTGTGTCCGGACCGGGAGACCGCCGATGCCGTCGACGCCTCGGAGTTCATCCGCCGCGCCGACGACGCCATGTACGAAGTGAAGGACCGCCCGGGAACGGCCTACTCCCTGGCCGGCCCGTCGGTGGCCCGGAGACCGACGCGGCGGATCGAGCGCGAGAAGGAGCTTCGAGCGGCCCTCGGTGCCGGGAGAATCTCCACCGTCTATCAGCCCATCTTCGACGCGCGGACCGGCCGACTGGACGGCGTGGAGGCACTGGCGCGGTGGCAGCATCCGGAGCGCGGCACGATTTCCCCCGGCGACTTCATTCCCCTGGCGGAGGAGACCGGGCTGGTCATCCAGCTGGGGGAACAGCAGCTGGAGCAGGCATGCAGGGACGTGCTGGCCGTCGAGAGTCGGCACGAGAACGCGTCGCTCGAGCTGCACGTGAACCTGTCGGCCCGACAGCTCCTGGAGCCGAACGTGGTCGATCGGGTGGCGGCCGTGCTGGATCGGACGGAATTTCCGGCAGAGAGGCTCACCCTCGAGATCACCGAGACGGCCGCGATGCGGAAGCCCGATGCCGTCGAGAAGCTGCACGGCATCGGGGCCGCCATCGCCCTGGACGACTTCGGCACGGAGTACTCCTCACTGGCGCAGGTCAAGCGCCTGCAGGTCGACTCGCTGAAGATCGACCAGTCGTTCGTCTCGGGACTGCCGGACGACCACGAGGACCGCGCCATCGTCGAGACGGTGCTGACGCTGGGCGACTCCCTCGAACTGGACGTGGTGGCCGAGGGCGTGGAGACCGAAGAGCAGCTGCAGGTCCTACGCGAAGCGGGGTGCGGACGCGTGCAGGGCTTCCTCCTTTCTCGCCCCCTGGAGTGGTCCGGACTGCTGGCCAGGATCGGCGAACGGGCAGGATAGGGCAGCGGCAGCTCGGAGCCGCTCGCTCGACCGGCACGCTTTTCTGCCGACGCCCCTCTATCTTTCGGGCCCGAACGACGCACGGGCGCGTCGAGCACGTTGAAGCCAGCGGGAGAGACGGTTGCAGCCCTACCTGTCCGCCCTGAACGACATCATGGAGCGGGGCACGGACCGGCCCAGCCGGCCGGGTGTGGACACCCGCGCGCTGTTCGGCCTCTCCATGGAATTCGACCTCCGGGACGGCTTCCCGGCCGTCACCACCAAGGAGCTGGCCTTCTCGTCCATGCGCGCCGAGAACATCTGGTTCCTCACCGCCAGCCGGGACGTGAACGACCTGGAGCGCATGGGCTCCTCCATCTGG